>JALHQP010000064.1 GCA_022841885.1 Aquincola sp.
GCGGCCGGCCAGCGCGCGCGCGTGCCGGCGCGTCGACGCCGAGACGCGGTTGCGTTGGCACGGGCGAGCCTTCGGCGTGGCGACCTGCGTGCTGCGCGTGCCGGGCATCTATGCGCTCGATCGCGCAGGCGGCGATCCGCGCGAGCGCGTGGGCCGCGGCGCGCCGCTGCTGGCGCCAGAGCACGACGTGCACACCAACCATATCCACGCCGACGATCTGGCGCGCGTGTGCATTGCCGCGCTGTTCCGCGGCGCGCCGCAGCGCGTGTATCACGCCAGCGACGACAGCGAGCTGACGATGGGGCAACACTTCGACGCCGTGGCCGACGCGTTCGGCCTGCCGCGTGCGCCGCGCCTGTCGCGCGAGGCGATGCAGGCGGTCGTGTCACCGCTGCAATGGAGCTTCCTGTGCGAGTCGCGGCGCCTGGACAACCGCCGCCTGCACCGCGAGTTGCGCGTGCGCTTGCGCTACCCGACGCCGGCGGCGGCCTGGGCCGCCGCCGCGACGGGCTCCGCGCTGAGCCGACCCAACCCAGCTTCCCGCCACAGATCCGGCTCCGCCGGTCCGTCGGCGGACGCCCCCTCGGGGGGCAGCGAGCGATAGCGAGCGTGGGGGCTCAAACTCCCGAGGGTCGCCGTAGCTGGCGGTGGCGGTCCACGGCGTTGACGTTCAGTGTCTGCAGCGCGCCGTTGCGTTCGACCTCGAGCGCGACTTCGCGCTCCGGGGCACCACGCCACAGCTGCGTCCACAGCGTGTCCAGGCTCATGACCGGCGTACCGTCGATCGCCGCGATGCGATCACCGACGCGCAGGCCGGCCCGCTCGGCCGGGCTGTCGTCGTTGACGCGCACCACGCGCACCTGGCCGCCTTGCTCGACGCAGTTGATGCCCAGCCACGCGCGCCGGCTCGCTGCCGACGCGCCGGTGCGGCGCATCTCGCCGAGGATCGGCCGCAACAGGTCCGTCGGCACGAACATGTTGCCAGGGTGTCGCGGCTGGTCGTCGCCCAGCGCGTTGGCCACCACCAGCGAGCCGATACCCACCAGCTCGCCGCGCGGGTTGAACAGGCCGGCGCCACTGTGGTCGGTGCGCGGCGGCGAGGTGAACAACGCGCCGTCGATGCGGTACTCCCAGTAGCCGGCGAAGGGCCGGCGCGAGACCATGCGCGCAGCGCTGAGCTGGCCCGACGGTTCGCCGCTGACGATCAGCAAGCCGTCCTCCGCGGCCACCTGGCCCGAGCGCCCGAGCGGGGCCGGCGCGATGTTCAAGGGTGCCAGCGCCTGCAAGAGACCGAAGCCGGTGTCCAGGTCGTAGGCCACCACGCGGGCCGGCAGGTGGCGGCCGTCGTCGAGCAGCAACTGCACCTGGTCGGCCTCGAGGATCAGGTAGCCGATCGTCAGCACCAGGCCGTCGTGGCCGATCACCACACCGGAGCCCTGGCGGACGCGGCCGAGCGTGTTGTTCGAGCGTGCGTCGGGCAGGGCCAGGCTCTGAATCCCGACCACCGCGCTGGCAGCCCGCTCGAGCGCGCGCGACTGCGATTCGAGTTCGCTGCCGGCGGCAGGCGCCGGTGCGCTGGTGCTGGCCAGCAGCGGGGCCGCGGCCAAGGCCAGCAGCGGGGCCGCGGCCAAGGCCAGCAGCAGCGTCAAGAGCCTGGGCAACCGGAACTTCATCGCACACCTCCCGCTGGCGCAAGGATGCGCCGGAAGCGGTGGCGATGCAATGCCCGTGCCGTCAGCGGCGGCGGCTGAAAGGCGTCTGCCCGCGCCAGTAGCGGATCATCAGGAAGCCGCCCAGCATGCCGCCCAGATGCGCGAAGTGGGCCACACCACCGCCGCCGATGAAGCCGAACACGAGTTCGAGCGCACCGAACACCGCGACGAAGATCTTGGCCTTCATCGGGATCGGCGGGAACAGCGGCATGATGATCCGGTTCGGGAACAGCATGCCGAAGCCGAGCAGCAGCGCGAATAGCGCCCCCGAGGCGCCGACGGTCGGCGTGCGGGCACCGATCAGATAGGTGAAGGCCAGTTGCACCGCCGCGGCGGCCAGCGCGCCGGCGAGCAGGAAGTGGATGAAGCGCTTCTGGCCCCACAGGCGCTCGAGCTCGCTGCCGAACATCCACAGGCCGAGCATGTTGAAGAAGAGGTGGCCGAAGTCGCCGTGCAGGAAGGCGTAGCTGAGCACCTGCCAGGGCATGAAGTTGCCGCTGGCGATCGGCCACAGCGCGAGCAGTCCCTCGACCCAGCGCCCGAACAGCAGCTGGACGCAGAACACCGCCGTGCAGGCGAGCATGAAGATCTTGGTGACCGGGGGCAGCGGCAGCATGCTGTACGTGGTTGGTGCCTCGGGCCGGACTCGAACCGGCACGCCTTGCAGCGGGGGATTTTGAGTCCCCTGCGTCTACCGATTTCGCCACCGAGGCAGGTGCAGCGCGCGGCTGCGCGACGGGCGCGGATTATCACATGGCCCCTGCGCGCGTTTTGCCGCGCTGCCACAATCCACGCATGCCCACCTACAAGACCCTCGAGGACGTGATCGGCGGCACGCCGCTGGTGCGCCTGCAGCGCCTGCCGGGTGCCGACAACCAACGGCGCGGCAACGTCTTCCTCGGCAAGCTCGAAGGCAACAACCCGGCGGGGTCCGTGAAGGACCGGCCTGCGATCAGCATGATCGCGCGCGCCGAGGAGCGTGGCGACATCAAGCCGGGCGACGTGCTGATCGAGGCCACCTCGGGCAACACCGGCATCGCGCTGGCGATGGCCGCGGCGATCCGCGGCTACAAGATGCTGCTGATCATGCCGGAGGACCTGTCGATCGAGCGCGCGCAGACGATGAAGGCCTTCGGCGCCGAACTCGTGCTCACGCCCAAGTCCGGCGGCATGGAGTACGCGCGCGACCTGGCGCTGCAGATGCAGGCCGACGGCAAGGGCCGCGTGCTCGACCAGTTCGCCAACGCCGACAACCCGCGCATCCACTACGAGACGACCGGCCCCGAGATCTGGCGCGACACCGAGGGCACGATCACGCACTTCGTCAGCGCGATGGGCACCACCGGCACCATCACCGGCGTGTCGCGCTACTTGAAGGAGCAGAACCCGGCGGTGCGCATCGTCGGTGCGCAACCCGCCGAGGGCTCGCGCATCCCGGGCATCCGCAAATGGCCCGAGGCCTACCTGCCGAAGATCTACGACCCGACGCACGTCGACGAGATCGTGCTCGTCAGCCAGGCCGAGGCCGAGGACACGGCGCGGCGCCTCGCGCGCGAGGAGGGCCTGTTTGCCGGTATCTCGGCCGCGGGGGCCTGCTGCGTCGCGCTGAAGCTCGCGGAGCGCCTGGAGAACGCAACGGTTGTCTTCGTCGTCTGCGACCGCGGCGACCGCTATCTGTCGACCGGCGTGTTTCCGGCGTGAACCCGGGGTTCCGCTTCTGCCCGCAGTGTGCGGGCGAACTCGCGCCGATCGAACAGCAAGAAGACGGCGGGCCCAAGACGCGCCTGCGCTGCGGCGCCTGCGACTTCACGCACTGGAACAACCCGACGCCGGTGCTGGCGGCGGTGGTCGAATGCGTCGACCGTGAGGGCCGCGTCCTGCTCGCGCGCAACGCCGTCTGGACGCACCGGATGTTCGCGTTGATCACCGGCTTCATGGAGGCCGGCGAGTCGCCGCAGGACGGCATGCGGCGTGAGGTGACGGAGGAGACGGGGCTCGAAGTCGAGGCGCTGTCGCTGATTGGCGTCTACGACTTCCAGCGCATGAACCAGGTGATCATCGCCTACCACGTGGCGGCGCGCGGCCAGATCCGCCTCTCTGCAGAACTGGCCGAGTACAAGCTGCTGGCGCCCGCCGACCTGCGCTGTTGGCCGGCGGGCACCGGCCAGGCGCTGGCCGACTGGCTGCGCAGCCGCGGGCACGAGCCCCAGTTCATGGACCCGGCGCCGCGCGCCTAGAATCCGCACCATGGACGCCCAGAAAGAACTCGACACCCGCGGGCTGAACTGCCCCCTGCCCATCCTCAAGGCCAAGAAGGCGTTGACCGAGATGCTGTCGGGCGAGGTGCTGAAGGTCGTGGCCACCGACCCGGGCTCGGTGCGCGACTTCCAGGCTTTCGCGCGTCAGACCGGCAACGAGCTGGTCGAGCAGATCACCGGGGAGAAGGAGTTCGTGCACTACCTGCGTCGCAGGTAATGCATCCGCTCAGAGCTTGAGCGACTTCAGGTAGTCGCGAAAGCTCGGCCCGAGCACCGGGTGCTCGAGAGCGAGTTCGACGTTGGCTTCCAGAAAACCTTCCTTGCTGCCGCAGTCGTAGCGCCGACCTTCGTAGCGGTACGCAAACACCTTCTCGCGCCGCAGCAGGCCGGCGATGCCATCGGTGAGCTGGATCTCGCCGCCCACCCCGCGCTTCTGGTTCGCGATCTCGTGGAAGACCCCAGGCGTCAGGATGTAGCGCCCGGCCACCCCCAGACGTGAGGGGGCGTCGGCCGGCTTGGGCTTCTCGACGATGCGCTCGACGTTGACGAGGCGGTCGTTGACCGGCGAGCCGCCGACGATGCCGTAGCGCTGCGTCTGCTCGGCAGGCACCTCCTGCACAGCCAGGATCGATGCGCGCCACTCGGCGAACTGCTCGACCATCTGGGCGAGGATGGGCTTGTCGTGCACCATCAGGTCGTCGGCCAGCAGCACCGCGAAGGGCTCGTTGCCCACCAGGCGCTGGCCGCACAGCACCGCGTGGCCGAGGCCCAGCGCCTGGGCCTGGCGCACGTAGATGCACTCCATGTCGTCGGGCTTGACACTGCGCACGACGTGAAGCAGTTCCGCTTTACCCGCCTGTTCAAGGGCTACTTCCAGCTCGAACGTCATGTCAAAGTGATCCTCAATGGGTCGCTTGTGGCGGCCCGTGACGAAGATCATCTCCCGCACGCCGGCGGCGTACGCCTCTTCAACCGCGTACTGAATCAGCGGTTTGTCGACCACCGGCAGCATCTCTTTGGGTTGGGCCTTGGTGGCCGGCAGGAATCGGGTACCGAGACCTGCGACGGGGAAGATCGCCTTGCGAATGTGCATCTACTTACAATTAGCGTTGGGAGCCGGGCAGATTCTGGCATGGGGGGGGAGTCCCCAAGCCGTGCATCCTGCCCATGAAAGCGCATGGATGTCCTGATCGTCGAGCCGCTCGAACCGGAGGTGATGCAGTGGCTCGGTGAGCGGCATGCCGTGCGCTATGCGCCGGAACTCGCACGCGATCCGCGTGCGCTGCGCCAAGCCCTGTTCAACGTGCGTGCACTCGTGATCCCGCCCTCGGTGGCGCTGGACGCACAGGCGCTGCACTACGCGCCGGTGCTGCGCGCCGTCGGGCGCCTGTCATCCGGCGCCGAGAACATCGACCTCGACGCCTGCGGCCGCGCGGGCGTGGAAGTGGTGCGCAGCGTCACCGCCAGCGCGGTGGCCGAGGCCGAGTTCATGGTCGGCGCGCTGCTGCAGATGTTCCGCCGCGTGCCGGTGCTCAGCCCCGAGGGCCTGCTCGTCGGTCGCGAGCTCGGCGGCGCGACGATCGGCCTGGTGGGCATGGTGCCCGCCGCGCGCGCGCTGGCGCAGCTGCTTGCCGCCTTCGGCGCGCGCGTCGTCGGCTACGACCCGGCGGTGCACGCCTCCGACAACGTCTGGAGCCGCTGGCGCGTGGAGCCGATGCCCTTGCGCGAACTGATGGAGCAAAGCGACGGCGTGTGCGTGCAGCTGACCTACTTCTCGCGCTACCAGGGCCTGATCGGCGAGCGTTTCCTGCCGCATTGCAAGCCGAACCAGGTGGTCGTCAGCGTCGCGCACTCGAGCGTGTTCGACGAGCATGCGCTGGCCGATGTGCTGGCCAGCGGGCGCATGGCCGCGGCCTGGTTCGACAGCCTGGAGCCGGGCGTGCTCGACGCCGGCCGGCCGCTGGCCGAGATCGACACCCTGCAGGTCACGCCGCGCGTGGCAGCCACCACGCGCGAGTCGCGTGTGCGCGCGGCCTGGGCTGTGGCGCGGCGCATCGACGAACTGCTGTCGGCCGAGAGCGCGCCGCAGCGCGGCGAGTTCAAGCCGACCGCAGACGTGCCGCTTGATCTTCCAAACGGCGAACCGTCCGGCTGAACTCCGCGACACGCTCGCGCATCTGCGCAACCACGTCCGCGGGTGCGCGCTCGACGAACTTGGTGTTGCCGAGCTGAGTCTCGGCTTTGGTGATCTCGCCCTTCAAGCGAGAGATCTCCTTGCTCAGCCGGGTGTGCTCGGCCGCGACATCGATCTGGACCTGCAGCGCGACGCGCACGTCGGCGGCGATGGCCACCGGCAGCGCGCGGGTGGCCGACCCGAAGTCCGCGTCGGCATCGATACGGCGCACGTCCGACACCTTGGCCAACGCCTTGAGCAGCGGTGCCGCGGCATCGATGAAGGCGGCGTCGCCGTGGGCCAGCAGCGGCATGCGCTCCGAGGGTGACAGCCCCATCTCGCTGCGCAGATTTCGGCAGGCACCGACCACGGCTCTCAGGCGCACCATCCACGCATCGGCCTGCGGATCGATCCGCTCCGGCTGTGCCACCGGGTAAGGCGCCACCATCACGCCGGCCGGATGGGATGACGCACGGCCGGCCACCGGCGCCACCTTGTCCCACAGCTCGGCGGTGATGAAGGGCGCCAGGGGGTGCAGCAGGCGCAGCGCCGTCTCGAGCGTGCGGATCAGCGTGCGCCGCGTCGCGCGCTGCTGGGCCTCGGTGCCGCCTGCGATCTGCGCCTTGGCGATCTCGAGGTACCAGTCGCAATACTCGTTCCAGACGAAGTCGTAGGCCGCGGCAGTGGCCAGGTCGAGCCGGTAGTCGCCGAAGGCTTGGGCCACCGCCGCTTCGACGCGTTGCAGCTCACCGGTGATCCAGCGATCGGCCTGCGAAAAGCTCATGTAGCCGTGAAACGCGCCGCCGGGCTCGCACTCGGCCTTGGTGTGTTCCTTCAACCCACAGTCCTGGCCTTCGCAGTTCATCAGCACGAAGCGCGTCGCGTTCCAGAGCTTGTTGCAGAAGTTGCGGTAGCCCTCGCAGCGCTTGGGGTCGAAATTGATGTCGCGACCCAGGCTGGCGTACGAGGCCATCGTCAGGCGCAGCGCGTCGGCACCGTAGGCGGGGATGCCCTCCGGGAACTCTTTCTTCACGCGCGCGGCGACCTTCGGCGCGGTTTCGGGGCGGCGCAGGCCGGTGGTGCTCTTCTTGATCAGGGTGTCGAGGTCCACGCCCTGGATCAGGTCCACCGGGTCGAGCACGTTGCCCTCGCTCTTGCTCATCTTCTGGCCGTGCGAGTCGCGGATCAGGCCGTGGATGTAGACGTGGCGGAACGCCGGCTTGCCGGTGAAGTGCGCCGTCATCATAATCATCCGGGCGACCCAGAAGAAGATGATGTCGAAGCCGGTGACGAGCACGGTCGAAGGCAGGAACAGGTCCTGCTCGACGGTCTTGGCGGGCCAGCCCAGCGTCGAGAACGGGAACTGCGCGGCCGAGTACCAGGTGTCGAGCACGTCGGGGTCGCGCGTGAGCTTCTTGCCCGGCGCTTTCGCTTGCGCCTCGGCTTCGTTGCGTGCGACGTAGACCTGGCCCGCGTCGTCGTACCAGGCCGGGATCTGGTGGCCCCACCAGAGCTGGCGCGAGATGCACCAGTCCTGGATGTTCTTCATCCACTGGTTCCAGGTGCTGACCCAGTTGTCCGGCACGAAGCGCACCTCGCCGGTGTCCACCAGCTTCATCGCGCGGCCGGCGATCGACTCGCCGTCGCGGCCGGGTCGGGTCATCGCCATGAACCACTGGTCGGTCAGCATCGGCTCGACCACCTGACCGGTGCGCGCGCAGCGCGGCACCATCAGCTTGTGCTTCTTTGTTTCGACGAGCAGGCCCTGCGCTTCGAGGTCGGCGACGATCCGCTTGCGCGCCTCGAAGCGGTCCAGGCCGCGGTAGGGTGTGGGCGCGTTGTCGTTGAGCTTGGCGTCCAGCGTCAGCACGCCGATCATTGGCAGGCCGTGGCGCTGGCCGACGGCGTAGTCGTTGTGGTCGTGCGCCGGCGTGACCTTGACGACGCCGGTGCCGAACTCGCGATCGACATAGGCGTCGGCGATCACGGGGATGCTGCGGCCGGTCAGTGGCAGCTCGACCCGCTTGCCGACCAACGCGGCGTAACGTTCATCGTCCGGGTGCACCATCAGCGCCGTGTCGCCGAGCATGGTCTCCGGTCGCGTCGTGGCCACCACCAGCGAGCCCGAGCCGTCCTCGAGCGGGTAGCGGATGTGCCAGAGGAAGCCGTCTTCCTCCTCGCTCTCGACCTCGAGGTCGGACACGGCCGACATCAGCACCGGGTCCCAGCTCACGAGGCGCTTGCCACGGTAGATCAGGCCCTCTTCGTACAGGCGCACGAAGGTCTCGATGACCACCGCCGACTGCGTGGCGTCCATCGTGAAGTACTCGCGCGACCAGTCCACCGTGTCGCCGATGCGCCGCATCTGGCCGGTGATCACGTCGCCCGAGGCCTCCTTCCAGGCCCAGACGCGCTGGAGAAACTCGTCGCGCCCGATGTCGTGGCGGCTCAGTCCCTGCTCCTGCAACTGGCGTTCGACCACGATCTGGGTCGCGATGCCCGCGTGGTCGGTGCCCGGCAGCCACAGCGTGTTGAAGCTTCGCATGCGGTGCATGCGGGTCAGCGCGTCCATGATCGTGTGGTTGAAGCCGTGGCCCATGTGCAGCGTGCCGGTCACGTTGGGCGGTGGCAGCTGGATCGAGAACGAGGGCTTCGCGGGGTCGAGCGTGGGCACGGCCGCGCCGCTGGCCTCCCAGCGCGGGGCCCATTGGGCCTCGATGGCGGCGGGTTCGAAGGACTTGGCGAGCTCGGAGGACATGCGGGCGACGGTGGTGACAGACCGGTGACAAACGACTGCCCGCGTCGACGGCGGACTATCCTGTCAACGCAACTGCAGCCTGAGGGGTTGGGTCGATTGTAAATTCTGGGCCCGAAGCGCCCTTGGGGAGACGAGCGTGCCGACGTCCTTGATCAGAATGCTGCGCGGCCTGGCCTGCGCCCTGCCCATCCTGCTGGCCGCCTGCGGCGGGGGCGGGGATGCCGAGAGCGACTGCCCGTCGACGGCGCGCAGCGGCAGCGTCGGCGACCGCAACGAATGGCTGCGCTGTTACTTCAACGAGAACTACCTCTGGTACCGGCTGAGCCCGAACCCGTCGCCGAACGGCTACGCGACGGTGGACGCCTATTTCGACGCGCTGCTGTACGACGGTGGCGACCCGATCCCCAACGGGGGCGGGGCGCTCTGGCCGGCCGACCGCTACAGCGGCTATCAGAGCACCGAAAGCTTCAACCGCTTCTTCGGTGACGGGCAGACGCTCGGCTGGGGCGTGGCCGTCAACGGCCTCGAGGCCGTCGCCGGCGGGCAGACCCGGCTGTTCATCCGCTATGTCGAGCCGCTGTCGCCTGCCGCGCAGACCGGCGCGCTCGCGGGCGGCCTGCGGCGCGGCGACGAGATCGTGGCGATCAACACCATCCCGGCGGCAACGCTGATCGCCGCCGACGACTTCAGCGCCCTGAGTGCCGACACCGCCGGCCAGCCACTGAACCTGAGCGTGCGGCGCGGCGCGGCGGCGCCGGTGACGGTCGTGCTCAGCGCGGCGGTCTTCGCCCTGACGCCGGTGCAAAGCGGCCAGGTGGTCCTGAGCCCCAACGGCCGTCGCATCGGCTATGTCTTCGTCAAGGACATGATCAGCCAGGTCGGCAACCCGCTGGCCACCGTGATGGGCAGCTTCCGGACCCAAGGCATCCAGGAACTGGTGCTCGACCTGCGCTACAACGGCGGCGGCCTGGTGTCGATGGGCGGCACGGTGGCGTCGTATGCGTCCGGCAGCCCGGGCAACGGGCGCCTGTACACGCGCCTGCTCTACAACGACAGGCAGAGCGGCAGCAATCAGGACTTCCTGTTCAGCAACCCGGGCAACTGGGCCGGCTTCACGACGGTCTACGTTCTCGCCGGCGAACGCACCTGCTCGGCCAGCGAGCAGGTGATCAACGGCCTGCGCGGCATCGGTGTCACCGTGCGGGTCATCGGCGACACCACCTGCGGCAAGCCGGTGGGCTTCCTGCCGGACGACGACGGCCAGGGCACGACCTACAGCATCGTCAACTTCGAGGGCGTCAACGCGCTGAACCAGGGCCGCTACTTCGATGGGCTGACGCCGACCTGCGCGGTGGGCGAGAACTTCAGCCTGCCGATCGGCGATCTGTCCGACCCGCTGCTGGTGGCCGCCGCACACGCCATCGACAACGGCGGCGTCTGCCCGGTGACCCTGACGCGAGAGACCCCGGCCGCGCGCAGCCTGACCGGCCGCAAGCCCTACCGCGGCGCCGACGGTGGCGAGCGCACCGGCATGAGCGGTCGCTGAGCCACTGAAAGGAAGTCCGCCCTTCGTGCGACGATGAAGCGCGGCCGGTCCCGGCCGCGTGGGGAAGCGCATGAAGGATGTGGACCTGTTCGTCATCGGCGGCGGCTCGGGCGGCGTGCGCGCGGCCCGGGTGGCTGCCGGGCACGGCGCGCGCGTGGCGCTGGCGGAGTCGTACCGGCTCGGAGGCACCTGCGTGATCCGCGGCTGCGTGCCCAAGAAGCTGATGGTGCTGGCCTCGCGCTTTGCGCAGGCCTTCGACGACGCGGCGGGCTTCGGCTGGGTGCTGCCGGCGGCGCCACGTTTCGACTGGGCCGAGCTGAAGCGCCGCGTCGACACCGAGGTGGCCCGCCTCGAAGCCGCGTACCGCCGCACGCTGGAGGATGCGGGGGTCGAACTGCATGCCGACCGGGCGCTGATCGAGGACCCGCACACCGTCCGGCTGATGGGCAGCGGCCAGCGTTTCCGAGCCCGGCACATCCTGGTGGCTACCGGCGCCACACCCGAGGCCGGCCCGCCGATTCCGGGTGCGGAGTTGGCGGCGAGCTCGAACGAGGTGTTCCAGTGGCCCACCCAACCGCGACGGGTGGTGGTGCAGGGCGCCGGCTACATCGCACTCGAGTTCGCCTGCCTGCTGCGCCGCCTCGGTTCCGACGTCACCGTCGTGCTGCGCGGCGAGCGCGTGCTGCGCGGCTTCGACGACGGCTTGCGCGAACACCTTCAAGCCCAGCTCGAGGCGCAGGGCGTGCGCTTCCTTGCCTGCCGTTCGGTCGCGTCGATCGAGCGTGCTTCAGAGGGCTTGGCTGCCGTGCTCGACGACGGTCAGCTTCTGCAGGCCGACGCCGTGCTGCGCGCGCTCGGGCGCGTGCCCCACACCGCCGGGCTCGGCCTCGAAGCGGCCGGCGTGGCGCTCGGCCCTGACGGTGGCGTGCCGGTGGACGCGGGGGGCACGACCCGGGTGCCGAGCCTGCACGCCGTGGGCGACGTCACCGACCGGGTGCAGCTCACGCCGGCGGCCATCCGCGAAGGCCAGGCCTGGGCCGACCGCGTGTTCGGCGGCATCGAACGCACGCGGCTGTCGCACCTCGGGCCCGACGGCCTGGTGCCGTCGGCCGTGTTCACGACGCCCGAGGTCGGCACGGTCGGCTTGACCGAAGCGCAGGCGCTGCTGCGGCATGCGGACATCGACATCTACCGCAGCGACTTCCGCCCGATCCGGGCCACGCTGGCCGGCAGCAGCGAACGCATGTGGATGAAGCTGGTGGTACAGCGCAGCAGCGGCCGCGTGCTGGGCGTGCACCTGGTCGGCGCCGAGGCGGCGGAGATGATCCAGCTCGCCGGCGTCGCGCTGACGCTCGCTGCGACCAAGCCCGACCTCGACGCCACATTGGCGGTGCATCCCAGTGCGGCCGAGGAGTTGGTGACGATGCGCGTGCCGGCACAGCAGCACGGCTTGTAGCCGGCGTCGCCTAGGGCGCACCCGGGAGGGATTTGCCCGCAGGCCGCTCGCGGCCCGCGGTGCTAGCCTGCCAGGGGCCATGACTGCAGTACCCGCCATCCAGGCTCGCGCGGCAACCCAGCGCCGCAGCCGTCAGGAATGGGTGCTTCTGATCGTGGCGCTGCTGGCGCTGCTGGCCTTCGTGGCCTGGAGCCGACACCAGGCGTGGATGGCGGTCGACGCGCAGGAGCGGCAGCGTCTCGAGGTGCAGGCGCGCATCGCCGACGAGATTTTGTCGCGCCAGCTGATCGGCGCCTACGAGGCGCTGAACAGCGTGCGCGAGCAGGTGCCGCTGTGGCGACCGAACGGCCGCGCCATCACCGCGTCGCGCGAACTGCGTACGCTGGCCGACGCGATGCCCGGCGTCAGCCTGATGACCTGGCTCGACACCGAGGGCCGCGTGGTCGCGGCGAGCCGGCTCGACCTGCTTGGGCGCGATTTCTCCGAGCGCGAGCACTTCCGCGAGGCACGCGAGCGCGGCGATCCGGCGCAACTGATGCTGTCGCCGCCGTTTCGAAACGTGTTCGGCGTGGTGTCGATGGACCTGGTGCTGGTGGTGCCCGGTACCGAGGGCCGCTTCGGCGGCGTGGTGACGGCGACGCTCGACCCAGAGTACCTGCAGGTGGTGCTGAACTCGGTGCGCTACGCGCCGGACATGTGGGCCGGCGTCGTGCACAGCGCCGGCCGGGCGCTGCTGGTGGAGCCGCCGAACGAGCGGATCGTCGGGCTGGATCTCGCACAGCCCGACAGCATGTTCACGCGCCACCGCGCGTCGGGCCAGGACCACACGGTGATGACCGGGAAGGTCTTCGCGACAGGCGCGCGTGGCCTGCTGGCCAACCGCACGGTGCGCCCGGCTTCGGTGCCGATGGACTACGCGCTGGTGATCGCGGTCGGGCGCGATCTCGATGCCATGTTCGTTTCCTGGCGCGAGCAGACGGCGATTGCCGCGACGATGGTGCTGCTGTTCGCGGCCGCGCTCTCGCTCGGCCTCGCGGTGCTGCAGCGACGCGCGCTCGAGACCGAACGCATGCAGGCGGCGCAGGACGCGGGCCGGCGCGAAAGCGCGGAGCGCATCGAGTTGGCGCTGCGCGGCGGCGACCTTGGCCTGTGGGATCTGCACCTGCCCAGCGGCATGGCCACCGTCAACGAGCGCTGGAACGCGATGGTCGGCCGGCGGCACCAGGCCACCGAGCAGGGCGTCTGGCGCACCCTGGTGCATCCGGACGACTGGGTACGCGTCGACGCGGCGCAGCGCGAGCACCTCGAAGGTCGCAGTGAGCGCTTTGACGCGGTCTACCGGCTGCGTCACACCGACGGGCATTGGGTCTGGGTGCACGACCGCGGTCAGGTGCTCGAGCGCGACGCCGAGGGCCGGCCGCTGCGCATGGTCGGCACGCACCTGGACATCAGCGAGCGCATGCAGGCGCAGGAGGCGTTGCGGCGCAACGAGGAAAGCCTGTCGATCACGTTGGAGTCGATCGGTGACGCGGTGATCGCCACGGACGCGCAGGGCGGCATCACGCGCCTGAACCGGGCTGCCGAGCGCCTGACCGGCTGGTCTTGCGACGCGGCACTTGGCCAACCGCTGGCCGAAGTGTTCCGCATCTTCAAAGCGCACACCCGCGAGCCCGCCAACGACCCGGTCCAGCAGGTGCTGGCGCGCGGCGAGATCGTCGGCCTGGCCAACCACTCCCTGCTCGTGTCGCGCGACGGCCGCGAGCACCAGATCGCCGACAGCGCGGCGCCCATCCGCGACCGCTCCGGCGCGGTCGTCGGCGTGGTGCTGGTGTTCAGCGACGTGACCGAGCGCTACCGCATCGAGCAGGCGCTGCGCGACAACGAGGAGCGCCTGCGTTCGCTGCTCGACAACCTGGCCGCCGGCGTCATCGTGCACGGCCCCGACGGCCGCGTGCTCGACGCCAACCCGGTGGCCTGTCGCGTCACGGGCCTGTCGCTCGAGGCGCTGCGCGGACGGCGGTCGACCGACCCGTACTGGGTCTTCCTCGAGGAGGACGGTTCGCCGATGCCGCCCGCGCGCTACCCGGTGATGCAGGTGCTGGCGGGCGGTCAGTCGTTGAGCAACTTCGTGGTTGGCCTGCAGCGCGCGGACCTCGATCGCCCGCTCTGGATGCTGTGCAATGCCTACCCGGCGCTCAATGCGCAGGGCTCGCTTGAACAGGTGATCGTGACCTTCGTCGACGTCACCGAGCGCCTGGCAGCCACCGAGGGCCTGCGCCTGCTCGGCGCGGCCGTCGAGCGCCTGAACGACATCGTGATGATCACCGAGGCCGAGCCGGTCGACGAGCCCGGACCTCGCATCGTCTTCGTCAATGCCGCCTTCGAGCGCCTGACCGGCTGGAAGCGCCAGGAGGTGATCGGCCGCTCGCCGCGCATCCTTAACGGACCCCTCACGAGCAAGTTGGACGTCGAGCGGCTGGATGCCGCGCGCCGCCGCCGCGAACCTGTTCACTGCGAGCTCGTCAACTACACGAGCCAGGGCGCCGAGTACTGGGTCGAGATCGACCTGATGCCGCTGGCCGACCGCAGCGGCCGCGTCACGCACATGGTGTCGATCGAGCGCGACATCACGGAGCGCAAGGCGCTCGAACGCCAAGTGCGCGAGTCGCAGAAGATGGAGTCGATCGGCACCCTGGCCGGTGGCATCGCACACGACTTCAACAACATCCTGGCCGCCATCCTCGGCAACGTGGCGCTGGCGCGCGAGGACGCCGGCGCGATGCACCCGGTGCAGACGAGCCTGGACCAGATCAACCGCGCCGGCCTGCGCGCACGCCACCTGGTGCAGCAGATCCTCGCGTTCAGCCGTCAGGAGCAGCGCGGGCTGATTGCGCAGCCCTTGCGGCCGGTGGTCGAAGAGACGCTCGACCTGCTGCGCTCCACGCTGCCGGCGGGTGTGCGGCTGGATGCGCGCCTCGCCGACACGCCGGTGGCTGCGCGCGTCGATGCGACGCAGTTGCAGCAGGTGCTGATGAACCTGTGCACGAATGCCTGGCACGCGGTGCCCACCCAGGGCGGGCGCATCGAGGTCGGGCTCGACGCGGTGCCGGCGGACGGCCCGCAGCGCGGGGTGCTGCCCGACTTGCCGCCGGGTGCGCAGGCGCATCTTTGGGTGCGCGACAACGGCCATGGCATGGACGCAGCCACGCGCGAGCGCATCTTCGAGCCCTTCTTCACCACCAAGTCGGTGGGGCAGGGCACGGGCCTGGGTCTGCCGGTGGTGCACGGCATCGTGCGTTCGCACGGCGGCACGATCGCGGTCGATACGGCGATGGGGGTCGGCAGCACTTTTCACATCTACCTGCCTTGGACCGAGGTGCAAGGCGTTGCCGTCAACGCGGCCGAGACCACGCAGCCGCTGCCGATCGGCGGCGGCCAGCACGTGCTCTACATCGACGACGACGAGGTGCTGGTGCTGATGGTCGGGCGCTTGCTGCAGCGCGCGGGCTTTCGCGTTACCACCGATTCGGACCCTCGGGCGGCGCTGGCGCGGCTGCGAGCGCAGCCGCAGGCCTTCGACGCGGTGGTCACCGACTTCAACATGCCCGAGCTGTCGGGACTCGAGGTGGCGCGCGCAGTGGCGGCGCTGCGCCCCGAGCTGCCCGTGGTTGTGAGCAGCGGCTACCTGTCGGAGGACGTGCGGCGCCAGGCTCGCGCCGCCGGCGTGCGCGGCCTGGTGAACAAGGAGCACACCCTCGAGGAGCTGCCGGGGCTGCTGCGGTCCCTGCTCGACGTCACATGAAGAGGTGCTCGCCGGCGTTCTCGCCGCCGAGGATCACGTAGTTCACCTTCTTCA
Source organism: Aquincola sp. (assembly GCA_022841885.1). Taxonomy (GTDB): domain Bacteria; phylum Pseudomonadota; class Gammaproteobacteria; order Burkholderiales; family Burkholderiaceae_C; genus CADEEN01. The sequence goes on from JALHQP010000064.1 coordinate 15,760, forward strand.
GGTCGGCGAGCTGGGTGCCGCCGGCGTAGCTGATCGAACTCTGCAGGTCCTCGCGCATCTCGCGCAGCGTGTCGGCCAGCGCGCCCTTGATCGGTTCGAGGATGCGCTTGCCCTCGACATGCTTGTACTCGCCCTTGTTGAAGTCGCTCGCGCTGCCGTAGTACTCCTTGTAGCGCTTGCCGTCGACCTCGACCGTCTGGCCGGGTGACTCCTCGTGGCCGGCGAACAGCGAGCCGATCATCACCATCGAGGCACCGAAGCGCACGCTCTTGGCGATGTCGCCATGGTGGCGGATGCCGCCGTCGGCGACGATCGGCTTGGTGGCCACGCGTGCGCACCACTTGAGCGCCGAGAGCTGCCAGCCGCCGGTGCCGAAGCCGGTCTTGAGCTTGGTGATGCAGACCTTGCCCGGCCCGACGCCGACCTTGGTGGCGTCGGCGCCCCAGTTCTCGAGGTCGATCACCGCCTCGGGCGTGGCCACGTTGCCGGCGATCACGAAGGCTCGCGGCAGCTTGATCTTGATGTGCTCGATCATGCGCCGCACGCTGTCGGCGTGGCCATGCGCGATGTCGATCGTGATGTAGTCGGCGCCGGTGCCCTCGGTCGCCAGTCGGTCCACCGTGGCCATGTCGGCTGGCTTGACGCCGACGCTGATCGACACGAACAGGCCCTTGGCACGCATCGCACGCGCGAAGGCCACGTTGTCGAGGTCGAAGCGGTGCATCACGTAGAAGTGGTCGGCCCGCGCCAGCGTCTCGACGATCGCCTCGTCGACGACAGTCTTCATGTTGGAAGGCACCACCGGCATCGCGAAGCGGCGTGGGCCGAAGGCGATGCCCGGGTCGCACTCGGCCCGGCTTTCCACGCGGCACTTGCGCGGCAGCAGCAGGATGTTGTCGTAGTCGAAGATTTCCATGGTCAGGCTCCGTCGTTGGGGAAGAGCGCTTGACCTGGTGCACCGGCGCTGTCCGAGAAGCCACGGGCGTTGCGTGGGGCCGGAAAGACGAACCGGGCGCCAGAATTTGGGCCCGGTGGCGAATTCTACGCCGACGAAGGGCCCCGCTTCGTGCGGCATTGCGCACTTGGCGCCGGGCGCGCCGGCACTGCGGCGGGAGCGCTTCCCATAATCGAACAGCCCGGATGGACCGGCGCCACGATAGACGCACTGCGTGACCGATCGCACACCTTCTGATCCGCCTCTCAGCGCCCAGGGCAGTCCCCTGAGCGCGCTGCGGCGTTGGTTCGGCGGCGGTTCCAGCTTCAGTTCCTCGACCCGCGACGCGTTGCTCGGGGCGCTGTTCGAGCGCGCCGTCGACGGCCTGTTGGTATGCAACGCGGAGGGCACCGTGCTGAGCTGCAACGCACTGGCGGCACAGTTGCTGCAGGTCGAATCCAGCGCGGTGATCGGGCACCATGTATCGGAGTTCCTCGAGCAGGGCAAGTCCGAGGGCCGCTTCTCGCTGCGCGACGGCCCGGCCACGACCCGTACGGACAAGGGCGCGTCGCCGCTGCCGGTCCATCTGAGCCTGACACCCTTCGAGTCGTCGAAGGGCGCGCAGGTCGTCGTGCGGGTGCGCGACGCGGCCGAGCGCGCCGACACGCAGGAGCGCCTGCGCCAGCTCGCCAACTTCGACAGTCTGACCGGCCTGCCCAACCGCGCGTTGTTCCGCGACCGTCTCGGCCAGGCGATGGCGCGCGCCCAGCGCAGCGGCCAGGCGATGGCGCTGATGTTCCTCGACCTGGACCGTTTCAAGGTCATCAACGATGACCTCGGGCACGAGGTCGGCGACCGCCTGCTGCGCCACGTCAGCCAGGCCCTGACCAACTGCCTGCGCGCGGCCGACTCGGTGGGTCGCGACGGCGAGATGCCGCACACGCTGTCGCGCCTGGGCGGCGACGAGTTCACCGTCATCGTCGAGAACGTCGGCGGCGCCGAGGACGCAGCCCAGGTCGCGCGCCGCATGCTCGAGGCACTGAACGAGCCGTTCCATGTCCACGAGGAGGAGATCGTGATCTCGGCCTCGATCGGCATCTCGATGTACCCGACCGACGATGTCGACCTGGACACGCTGATCCGCCACACCGACATGGCGATGTACCGCAGCAAGTCGCTCGGCCGTGGCACCTACAGCTTCTTCAGCGACGACCTCACCGCGGCGGTGACGGCCCGCGTCTCGCTCGAGGGCAGCCTGCGGCGCGCGATCGAGCGCCAGGAGTTCGTACTGCACTTCCAACCCAAGGCCGACCTGCGCACCGGCCAGGTCACCGGCGTCGAGGCCCTGGTGCGCTGGCACCGGCCGGGCCACGGCATGATCCCGCCGGACCGATTCGTCAGCGTGCTCGAGGACACCGGCCTGATCCTGCCGGTGGGCGCCTGGGTGATCCGCGCCGCTTGCGAGCAGCTCGCGGCCTGGGACCGCGTGGGGTTGCCGCCGATTCGCCTGGCGGTCAACCTGTCGGCGCGCCAGTTCCGGCATCTGTACCTCGCGTCGCTGGTCGAGGACTCGCTGCGCCAGAACGAGATCGACCCCCAGCGCCTGGAGATCGAGCTCACCGAGTCGCTGCTGATGGAGGACAACGAGACCACGCGCTCGATGCTCGACAGCTTCCGGCGCCTGGGCGTGCGGCTGGCGATCGACGACTTCGGCACCGGCCACTCGTCGCTGTCCTACATCAAACGTTTCTCGATCGACACACTGAAGATCGATCGCTCGTTCGTGCAGTCGCTGCCCGACAACGACGAGGACGCGGCGATCTGTGCCGCGGTCATCGCGCTCGGCCGCAGCATGCGCATGTGCGTGGTGGCCGAGGGGGTGGAGACGCCCGACCAGGCCCAGATGCTGCGTGACCTGGGCTGCGACGAGATGCAGGGCTACTGGCTCGGCCGCCCGATGCCGGGCAGCGAGTTCGCAGCCTGGTACATGAACCACAAGCGCTCGCGCTCCAGGCGCCGCTCGCGCAGCCGCTACACCGACACCAGCCCGATGACCTTGTTCAGCCTGCTGGACGGGACCTGAGCGGCGCCGCCTCGCCGAACACCGCGAGCGGGGCGATGCTGGAGCGCTGTCCGAGCGCTGTCGCGTGATGTGCCCACCATTGCGCCACGCGTTCGCGGCCGAGGTCGCGCAGGCGCTGCAGGAACTCCCACTCGGGCACCAGTCGTGTCTCGGCCGGCAGGTCGGCCAGCGCGTCGTCGGCGTCGATCAGGTGCCAGCGCAGGCGCGCCAGGCGACGCTCGACGCCGGTGCGCAGCCAGCGCCGGGCCAGGGCACCGGCCTGCAATTCGGCGAGCCAGCGCGCCTCGCGCAGAAAGGCCGCGTTGAACGCGATGTCGAGCACGCGTGTCGCGATGCCCGCCGCGTCCTCCGGTACGGCCACCGGCGCCAGCGGGCTCAGCGTGATCAGCAGCAGGTCGTCGGCGGCGACCTCGTGCACCAGCGGTGCCAGAGCCGGGTTGGCGCTGAAGGCGCCGTCCCAATGCGCGCGACCGTCCACGGACACGGCACGCGCGATCGTCGGCAGGCAGGCCGAGGCCAGCAGCGCGTCGGCGCTCAGTTCGTGGCGGCGAAACAGGCGCAGCCGCCCGCTTTCGGCTTCGGTGGCGGCCACGAAGAGGGCCGGCCCGGCGCTCGCACGCAGCGCGCCGAAGTCGACGCTGCTGGCCAGCAGGTCACGCAGCGGGTTCAGGTCGAGCGGGTTGAGCTGCGAGGGCGCGAGCCAGTGCGTCCAGGCCAGCAGTGCGCGGCCGGCCGGGCCGAGCCGCGGCGGGTCGCCCGGTACATGCCACAGCGGAGGCATGCCCTCGGCCACCGCGCGCCAGAAGCCCTC
>JALHQP010000065.1 GCA_022841885.1 Aquincola sp.
GCCTCGGCGGGCGCGCCGGGCCAGTCGCGCCAGGCCTGGGCGTCGTCGGCCGGCTGCCAGGGCTCGCGCCCGTCGTCGCTGTCGTCGAGCGAGATCTCGCGGCCGCTCTTGCGCAGCACGTCGATCGCGCGGTGGTGCGCCAGCGTGAACAGCCAGGTGCGGAACACGGCGCCCTGCGGTGACCAGCGTGCGCGCGTTTGCACCACGCGCAGCCAGGTGTCCTGGAACACCTCGTCGACCTGCGCCGCCCCGGCGCGGCCGAGCAGCCGGCGCACGAAGCGGTACAGCGGGGCATGGTGGCGCGCGTAAAGGCGCTCGAATCCGCGCGCATCGCCCTGCGCGAAGGCGCGCATCAGGGCATCGTCGTCATCGTCCGGGTCGGCGGCGCTCATCGGCAGATTTCGGGCAAGTCAGCGTTGTACGCGGCAGTCCGTCCCACGGGGTTACGAGCCGACATTGCACGGCCCCGCGCACCGCGCGATCATCGCGCCATGGCCCGTCGAATCTTCGTCCTCCTTGCCTTGGCCGCCGCCGGACTGGCGGGCTGCTACGGCAGCCTGTCCTTCGGCATCGGCCCCGACGACGACCCACCGAGCGTCAGCCTGGCGGCCGCGCCGACCACCGCCGCGCCCGGCGAACTGATCGGCCTGGTGGCCGCCGCCAACGACGACTACGCGGTGCGCGAGGTGGAGTTCTTCCGCGTCGACGTCGGCGGCAACACCCTGCTCGGGCGCGACAGCAGCGCGCCCTACGCGCTCGAAACCGCCGTGCCCGCCGGCGCCAGCGGCACGGTGCGCTACTTTGCACGCGCCGTCGACGACGCGGGGCAGGACAGCGACAGCCAGGATGTGGTGGTCACCGTGCGCTGAGGCCGCGCGGCGAGGCCCCTCAATCGGCCAGCACGCGCAGGATCTCGCGTCCGTAGGCCTCGAGCTTCTTCGCGCCGACGCCGCTGATCGTGGCCAGCGCGTCGAGCGTGGCCGGCTGCTGCTGCGCCATCGCGGCCAGCGTCGCGTCGTGGAACACCACGTAGGCCGGCAGGTTGTGGGCACGGGCGATCTCGGCGCGCCAGGCCTTGAGCGCGGCGAAGCGGGCCTGCGCGTCGGCGTCCAGCGTCGCGGCCACACCGGCACGGCCTGCCTTGCTGACCTTGCCGTCGCGGCGCACCCGTGCGCGCGCCGGCGCCTCGCGCGGCACGCGCAGCACGATCGGCACCCCGCCCTTGAGCACCGCACGGGCGCCGTCGGTCAGCGCCAGGGTGTTGTATTCGCCTTCGGTCACCACATGCCCGAGCGCGACCAGCTGGCGCAGCACGCCGCGCCAGCGCGCCTCGTCGTGCTCGGCACCGATGCCGAAGGTGGACAGGCGGTCGTGGTGGTGCTGCGCCACCTTGTCGGTGTGCTTGCCGCGCAGCACGTCGAGCAGGTGACCGGCGCCGTAGCCGATGCCGCTGGCCTGCTGCATGCGGTAGATGCAGGAGAGCAGCTTGCGCGCGGCCTCGGTGGCCTCCCAGGTATCGGGCGGCACCAGGCAGTTGTCGCAGTTGCCGCAGGGTTGGCTCGCCTCGCCGAAGTAGCCGAGCAGCCGCACGCGCCGGCAGTCGTGCGCCTCGCACAGCGCCAGCAGCGCCTCGAGCTTGCCGCGCTGCACGCGCTTGAACTCCTCGCCGGCCGTGCCGTCGTCGATCATGCGGCGCTGGTTCACCACGTCCTGCAGGCCGTAGGCCATCCAGGCCTCGGCCGGTTCGCCGTCGCGGCCGGCGCGCCCGGTCTCCTGGTAGTAGGCCTCGATGTTCTTCGGCAGGTCCAGGTGGGCGACGAAGCGCACGTCGGGCTTGTCGATGCCCATGCCGAAGGCGATGGTGGCCACCATCACCAGGCCCTCCTCGCGCAGGAAGCGGTTCTGGTGCTTCTCACGCACCGCGGTGTCCAGGCCGGCGTGGTAGGGCAGCGCGGCGATGCCCTCGCCCTCGAGCCAAGCCGCCGTCTCTTCGACCTTCTTGCGCGTGCCGCAGTAGACGATGCCGGCCTCGCCCTCATGCTCGTCGCGCAGCAAGCGCAGCAGCTGGCGCTTCGGCTCGTCCTTCTCGACGATGGTGTAGCGGATGTTCGGTCGGTCGAAGCTGGCGACGAAAGTGCGCGCACGCTCGAGCACCAGGCGCTGCACGATGTCGGCGCGCGTGATCTCGTCGGCGGTGGCCGTGAGCGCCATGCGCGGCACGCCGGCGTAGCGCTCGGCGAGTTGGCCCAGCGCCAGATACTCCTCGCGGAAGTCGTGGCCCCACTGGCTGACGCAATGCGCCTCGTCGATCGCCACCAGCGACAGCAGGCCGCGCTCGTGCAGTGAGTCGAGCATGGCCAGGAAGCGCGGCGTCAGGATGCGCTCGGGCGCGGCGTACAACAGCACCAGGCGGCCCGACAGCAGCTCGCGCTCGATGCCACGCGCCTCGTCGCCGTCGAGCGTGCTGTTCAGGAAGGCCGCGTGCACGCCCACCTCCTCGAGCGCGCCGACCTGGTCCTGCATCAGCGCGATCAGCGGGCTCACGACCAGCGTGACGCCGCGGCCGGCGCGGTGGCGCACGATCGCCGGCACCTGGTAGGTCAGGCTCTTGCCGCCGCCGGTGGGCATCAGCACCAGCGCGTCGCCGCCGCCGATGACATGCTCGACGATCTCGCCCTGCAGGCCGCGGAAGGCGTCGTAGCCGAAGACTTCCTGCAGGACGGCGAGCGGGGGTGGCGGGCGGATGTCGTTCACGAGGCGGGCATTGTCGCCGCCGCGCGGCGGCGCCCCGGCTCACCCGAAAGAGGGCGCGGCCGCTCGCCGCCGCGCCACTATCATGGGCGCACAGTCTGTCCTTCCACCCAGGAGCGCCCCATGGCCTCGGTCAACAAAGTCATCCTCATCGGCAACCTCGGCCGCGACCCCGAAGTGCGCTACGCGCCCAGCGGCTCGGCGATCTGCAACGTCACCATCGCCACCAGCCGCCAGTGGAAGGACAAGACCAGTGGCGAGAAGCAGGAAGAGACCGAGTGGCACCGCGTGGTGTTCTACGACCGCCTGGCCGAGATCGCCGGCGAGTACCTGAAGAAGGGCCGCCCGGTCTACGTCGAAGGCCGCCTGAAGACGCGCAAGTGGACCGACAAGGACGGCGTCGAGAAGTACACCACCGAGATCGTGGCCGACCAGATGCAGCTGCTCGGCAGCCGCGAGGGCATGGGCGACGGCGGTGGTGAAGGCGGCGGTGGTGGTGGCATGCGCAGCGCGCCGGCCGCGCGCCCGGCCGCGTCCAAGCCCGCGGCGCAGAAGTCGTCGACCGGCTTCGACGACATGGACGACGACATCCCGTTCTGAGTCCCGCCGGGCGCAACCATGACGCGCCTGACCCAGACCGATTCTCTGGCCAGCCCGCTGCAGCGGGCTGGCGCCTGCCCGTTCGCATCGCGATGCGCCGGCAATGCTTCGTCGGCGCAGTGAGGCGCGAACGATGAATCACACGATCGTCGAAGGCCATGTGCTGACGCCCGCTGGTTTCGTGCGCGGCCGCGTGCGCATCGAGGGCGAGCGCATCGCCGCGGTCGAGGGCGAGCCGGTCGACGAAGCCAGCGCGCGCGGCGACACCACGCGGGCACTCGTGCTGCCCGGCTTCATCGACCTGCACGTGCACGGCGGCGGCGGCGCCGACACGATGGACGCCGGCGACGCGGTGGCCACGCTTACGCGCACCCACGCACGCCACGGTACGACCTCGCTGCTGGCGACCACGATGACCGCACCCATGGCCGACATCGAAGCCGCGCTGAAGGCGTTGGCGCCGTCGTGCCGCGCCCGCGCCCCCGGCGCCGCCAGCGTGCTCGGTGTGCACCTCGAGGGCCCCTACATCAATGCCCAGCGCCTGGGCGCGCAGCCGGACTTCGCTCGCCTGCCGACGCTGAACGAGATCCTCGCGCTGCACGCACTGGCGCCGATCCGCGTGCTGACGCTGGCGCCCGAGGTCGACGGCGCACTGGCGCTGATCCCGGCGCTGGTCGACGCCGGGCTGCGCGTGCAGGTCGGGCACAGCATCGCGACCTACGAGCAGGCGACCGAGGCGCTGCGCTGCGGTGCTGCCGGCTTCACGCACCTGTTCAACGCGATGAGCGGCCTGCACCACCGCGCGCCGGGCACTGCCGGCGCCGCACTCGCGCATGCGGTGCACGCCGAACTGATCCCCGACCTGCAGCATGTGCATCCGGGCGCGATCCGCGCCGCGCTGCGCGCGGTGCCGGGGCTGTACTGCGTCACCGATGCCACCTCGGCCACCGGCATGCCCGACGGCGATTACCGCCTCGGCCGCCAGACCGTCACCAAGTGCCTCGACGCGGTACGCCTGGCCGACGGCACGCTGGCCGGCAGCACGCTGACGATGGACCAGGCGCTGCGCAACCTGGTCTTCGCGCTCGGCCTGTCGCTGACCGAAGCCTCGGCGCGCGTGTCGACGAACGCCGCGCGATACCTTGGCGAGGCCGCGCGTGGCGCGATCGAGGCCGGCGCCTTTGCCGACCTGGTGTTGCTCGATGCAGCGAGCCTGGAGGTGAAGCGGGTGTTCGTCGAAGGGGAAGCGCTGTGACCGCCACATCGCGGATGTTCGCGGAGGCCGCCGAAGCCCCGGCCGTCGTCGCGCGCCTGCTCTCCGCCGAACGCGAGACCCTCGCCGCGCTCGGCGCCGACCTGCGCCACCGCCCGCCGCTGTCGCTGCTGACCGTGGCGCGCGGCAGCTCGGACCACGCCGCGCACTACATGGCCTACTTGGTGATGGCGCGCCTGGGGCGGCTCGTCACCTCGCTGCCGATGTCGCTGGTCACGCTCTACCAGTCGCGCCTGGTCTGCGACGGCCTGGTCGCGCTGGCGTTTTCGCAGTCGGGGCAGAGCCCGGACCTCGTCGCGCCGCTGCGCTACTTCGGCGAGCATGGCGCGCGCACGGTCGCCTTCGTCAACGACGCCGCGTCGCCGCTCGCGTTGGCCGCGCGCCAGGCGGTGCCGTTGCACGCCGGCCCGGAGACCAGCGTCGCGGCGACCAAGAGCTACATCGCCCAGCTCGTCGCCGGTGCCGCGCTAGCCGCGGCCTGGCAGCGCGACGACGCTGTCTTCACCACCGCGCTCGACGCGCTGCCGACCTCACTCGACGCCGCCTGGGCGCTCGACTGGAGCGCGGCGGTCGAGGCGCTGCGCGACGCCGAGCGCCTGTATGTCATCGGCCGCGGCACTGGGCTGCCGGTGGCAATGGAGGCGGCGTTGAAGTTCAAGGAGGTCTGCGGCATCCAGGCCGAGGCCTACTCAGGCGCCGAGGTGCAGCACGGGCCGATGGCCTTGGTCGGCGACGGCTTCCCGATGCTCGTGTTCGCGCCACGCGGGCCGGCGCAGCCGGGGTTGCTCGAGCTCGCCGCGCAGATGCGTGCACGCGGCGCGCGCGTGCTGCTGGCCGCGCCGCCGGGCACCCCCGACGCCGAGCTCCCGCTCGTGCCCGCGGGCCAAGAGGACCTGGACCCGATCCCGATGGTGCAGAGCTTCTACCGCATGGTTGAGGCGCTGGCGCGCGCGCGCGGCCTCGACCCTGACCGGCCGCGACACCTGGCCAAGGTCACGCGGACGCAATGAGCGCGTCCACGGCTCACCCGTCCGCCTCGTGAGGGTCAAGAGCGTCGCTGACGCTGCGGCGCAAACGACAAGGCCGCGCGGCCCGTAGGGGCTTGATGAGACTTTCAAGTGCACATGTGAACTCATAAGTTCATACTTGCACTTGGCAGTTTCTGCCGCGGACACCCCTCAGCAGTTGGAGCGCGGTGCCGTCAACCCTCTTGGAGACCGACGCGATGAGACGTTTCATCCTCAAAGTAGCAGCTTTGACAGTTGCTGGTGCGCTAGTGAGTGCTTGCGGCGGAAGCCATGACGACGATCCCGGCAACCTGGTTCAGGTGGCTCAGGACAACGGCTTCTCGGCCCTGCTCGCGGCCGCCACGCGCGCCGGGCTGGACGACGACCTGGCCGCCGCCAGCGCCAACGGTCTGACAGTGTTCGCACCCACCAACGCCGCCTTCACCACCTTGGCCACCCAACTCGGCTTTGCCGATGCCAATGCGATGGTGGCGGCGCTGCCGCCGTCGGCCCTGGCCAGCATCCTCAGCTATCACGTGCTGCCGGCGCGACGCACGGCCGCCGAGCTGACGGCCGGTGGCGCGACCCAGGCCACCATCTACAGCTACAACGCCACCCCGGCCACGCTGGCACTCAACACCACGTCGGGTGTACGGATCACCGATGCGGCGCTGACCTCGGCCAGCGTGACGACCGCCAACGTCGAGGCCAGCAACGGCGTGATCCACGTGGTGGACAAGGTGCTGGTGCCCCCCGGCGTGCTGACTGTGTTGCAGATGGCCCAGGTGAACCCGACCACGTTCTCGACCCTGACCGGGGCCGTGGGCAGCGCCGGGCTGACGGCCACGCTCAACGGGGCCGGCCCATTCACCGTGTTTGCACCGACCAACACCGCATTTGCCGCGATCGCGTCGACCGTGGCCGGCCTGACCGTTCCGCAGCTGCAGACGGTGCTGACCTACCACGTCCTCGGCAGCCAGGTCCTGTCCAGCGGTATCCCGTTCGGCACGCCGGTGGCCACGGTGTCAGGCCAGAACATCACGATCAACGCCGGCGCCGCGCCGGTGATCGCTACGATTACCGACACCACGGCCACTCCGGCCAACATCGTGGCGGTGGATGTACGCGCCAGCAATGGCGTGATCCACGTCATCAACAAGGTGCTGCTGCCCACGCTGTGAGGCCGCGTCCCCGGGGCATCATCGGCGCATGCCAACCACGCCCCGTCTGATCCTCGTTCCCGGCCTGGCCTGCGACGCCCACCTGTGGGCGGAGCAGGCCTTGGCGCTGGAGGAGGCGGGCTGGCGCTGCGCGAGCACCGACGTCCACACGCGCGAGCCGTCGCTGGAGGGCATGGCCGCCACGCTGCTGGCCGAGCATCCCGGGCGCCTGGTGCTGGCCGGCGCATCGATGGGGGCGATGATTGCCTTGCATGCCGCGCTGCAGGCCTGCGACCGCGTGTCGGCCCTGGTGCTGGTGGGCTCCAGCGCCCGCGCCGACGACGCCGAACTCCTGCGGTTGCGCGCCGACGCCATCGCACACTTCGAGCAGGGCGACGTCGAGCCCTTCCTGCGCGCCAACGCGCCGCTGGTACTGCATCCGCGTCACGCCGCGGATCCGGCGCTGGTGGACCAGTACCTGGCCATGGTGCTGCGCGCCGGCGCCGCGCAGCTGGTGGCGCAGAACCGCGCTGTGATGCAGCGCCCGGACCTGCGGCCGCGCCTGCCGCTGCTGGCCTGCCCGGTGCTGCTGATCACGGGCGAGGCCGACGCTGTCACACCGCCCGAGCATGCGCGCGAAATCGCCGCCGCGGTACCGGCGGCACAGTTTCACCTGCTCGACGGGGCCGGCCACCTGCCGACCCTGGAGACGCCGCAGCGCGTCAGCCGGCTGATGCGGCAGTGGCTCGCGGCGTTGCGCTGAGCGCGGGCCGGTCGCCCGGCCACGGCCTTGCCGTGGCGATGACGCCGCCACCCAGACACACCTCGCCGTCGTAGACCACCGCGCTCTGGCCCGGCGTCAACGCCCATTGCGGCTCGTCGAAGTCGAGCGTCAGCCCGCTTTCGTCCAGGCCCAGCACGCAGCCGGCGTCGGCCTGGCGATAGCGCATCTTGGCGGCGTAGCGGCCCGCCACCGGCGGCACGCCTGCGATCCAGCTCACGTCGTCGGCCGTCAGCGCACTCGACTGCAGTGCGATGTGCTCATGGCCCTGCACGACGACCAGCGTGTTGCGCGCCAAGTCCTTGCGCGCGACGAACCAGGGCGCGTGCTCGCCCTGCACCCGGTCCCGACCCTTGACACCACCGATGCCCAGGCCCTGGCGCTGGCCCAGCGTGTAGAACGACAGACCCACATGCGTGCCCAGCTTGCGCCCGCGCTCGTCTTCGATCGGTCCCGGCGCGTGGCTCAGGTAGCGGTTGAGGAACTCGCGGAACGGCCGCTCTCCGATGAAGCAGATGCCCGTCGAGTCCTTCTTCTTCGCGTTGGGCAGGCCGATCTCGGCGGCGATGCGGCGCACCTCGGTCTTCCTCAGCTCGCCGACTGGGAACAGCGTGCGCGCGAGCTGGGCCTGGTTCAGGCGGTGCAGGAAGTAGCTCTGGTCCTTGGCCGGGTCCAGGCCCTTGAGCAGTTCGAAGGTGCCGCCGCGTTCACGCACCCGGGCGTAGTGGCCGGTGGCGATCCTGGCGGCGCCCAGGCGCATCGCGTGGTCGAGGAAGGCCTTGAACTTGATCTCGGCGTTGCACAGCACGTCCGGGTTCGGCGTGCGGCCGGCCGAATACTCGCGCAGGAACTCGGCGAACACGCGGTCCTTGTACTCGGCAGCGAAGTTCACGTGCTCGATCTCGATGCCGATCACGTCGGCCACCGCAGCAGCGTCGACGAAGTCGACATTGCTCGAGCAGTACTCGCTGTCGTCGTCGTCCTCCCAGTTCTTCATGAACAGGCCGACGACGTCGAAACCCTGCTGCTTGAGCAGCCAGGCGCTGACCGCGGAGTCCACCCCGCCGCTCAGACCGACGACGACGCGCTGTGCTGGGGCCACGTGCAATTATCCCGGCCGCCCGAAAACCCCTCGGCATACGCCGGCTGAACTTGAGTGCGGAGCCTGCGCAATCGATCACTGGACGCCGAAGCGGCTGGTAACCGACGTGATCTTGTGCCCGGCGTGCCGCGACGCCGCTGGCTAGATTGGAGCCACTTCCACAGGAGCAAGAGAGAGAGAGATGAAGATCCGCACCATCACCCTGTCGGTCGCCGCGTTCGGCGCGGCCCTGGTACTGAACGTCGGCAGCGCCCACGCCGACGCCCCCCGCGCCCATGCGGTGCCGGGCGAGAAGATCGACAGCGGCCTGGGCGACATGCCGCGTTACGGCACCGTCGTGGGCCAGAAGGTGGACAGCGGTTTGGGCGACCTGCCGCACTACCGCCACTGGACTGACAAGACCGGCCGCGCGCCGCTGCGCAGCGACAAGCTGGCGCAGGCCGACACCACGCGCAAGTAGGCACGGCACTACACCCGGCGCCAGCCTCGGCGCCGGGGCCGCGTCGCTGCGGCAAGAACATGACCGCGCTCAAGAGCGGCGGCGGTCTGCACGGTCTGTAATAAGCTCGCGCCCTGCCGCGCTGCGGCTGGAGCGACTTGCGAGGAGACCTGCACCATGCTGATCGGCGTACCGCTCGAGACGGCGCCGGGCGAGACCCGTGTGGCCGTCACCCCCGAGACGGCGAAAAAACTCAAGGCCCAGGGCCATCAGATCCGCGTGCAGTCGGGCGCCGGCTTGGCCGCGCACTTCACCGACGAGGCCTACGTGGCCGCCGGGGCCGAGCTGACCGACCGCACCGGCGCCTTTGGTGCTGACCTGGTGCTCAAGGTGCGCAGCCCTTCGCTCGACGAACTGCCGATGATGAAGACCAGCGCGGTGCTGGTGGGCATGCTCAACCCCTTCGACAAGGACGGGCTGACGCGCCTGGCCGGAGCCGGGCTGACGAGCTTCGCGCTCGAGGCCGCGCCGCGCACCACGCGCGCGCAGAGCATGGACGTGCTGTCGAGCCAGGCCAACGTCGCCGGCTACAAGGCAGTGATGATTGGCGCCGACAAGTACCAGCGCCTGATGCCGATGCTGATGACGGCCGCCGGCACCATCAAGGCCGGCCGTGTCGTGATCCTCGGTGTCGGTGTCGCCGGCCTGCAGGCCATCGCCACCGCCAAGCGCCTCGGTGCGGTGATCGAAGCCTCGGACGTGCGGCCAAGCGTGAAGGAGCAGGTCGAGTCGCTGGGCGCCAAGTTCATCGACGTGCCCTACGAGACCCCGGAAGAAAAGGAAGCCGCCGAAGGCGTGGGCGGCTACGCGCGGCCCATGCCGCCGAGCTGGCTCGAGCGCCAAAAGGTCGAGGTGGCCAAGCGCGTGGCGATGGCCGACCTGGTGATCTCCACCGCGCTGATCCCCGGCCGTACGGCGCCGGTGCTGATCACCGAGGAGATGGTCAAGTCGATGAAACCGGGTTCGGTGATCGTCGACATGGCTGCACCCGCCGGCGGCAACTGCCCGCTCACCGAAGCCGGCAAGACGGTGGTCAAGCATGGCGTCACGATCGTCGGCGAGACCAACCTGCCGGCGCTGGTGGCCACCGACGCGTCGGCGCTGTACGCGCGCAACGTGCTCGACTTCCTGAAGCTGATCCTCACCAAGGAAGCGGCGCTGGCGATTCCCGCCGACGACGACATCGTCACTGCGTGCATGGTCACGCAGGGCGGACAGGTACTCAGGAGCTGACATGGACGCCGTCTCCCCGACCATCCTCAACCTCATCATCTTCGTGCTCGCCATCTACGTGGGCTACCACGTGGTGTGGACCGTGACGCCCGCGCTGCACACGCCGCTGATGGCGGTGACCAACGCGATCTCGGCGATCGTGATCGTCGGCGCGATGCTGGCGGCCGCGCTGACCGAGACCGGCCTGGGCAAGACCATGGGCGTGCTCGCGGTCGCGCTGGCCGCGGTGAACATCTTCGGCGGCTTCCTCGTCACGCGACGGATGCTCGAGATGTTCAAGAAGAAGGACAAGAAGTCCTCGGGAGACAAGGCATGAGCCTGAACCTCGTCACGCTGCTCTACCTGGTTGCCAGCATCTGCTTCATCCAGGCGCTCAAGGGCCTGAGCCACCCGACCACCTCGATCCGCGGCAACCTGTTCGGCATGGCCGGCATGGCGATCGCCGTGCTGACCACCGCGGCGCTGATCGTCAAGCTCGCCGGCGGCAGCGCCTTCGGCATGAGCTGGGTGTTGCTGGGTCTCGTCGTCGGCGGCGGTTATGGCGCCTGGCGCGCCAAGACGGTCGAGATGACCAAGATGCCCGAGCTGGTGGCCTTCTTCCACAGCATGATCGGCCTGGCCGCGGTGTTCATCGCCATCGCCGCGGCGGTCGAACCCTGGGCCTTCGGCATCACGGACAAGGGCGGCGCCATCCCGCACGGCAACCGGCTCGAACTGGCGCTCGGCGCGGCCATCGGCGCGATCACCTTCAGCGGCTCGGTGATCGCCTTCGGCAAGCTTTCAGGCACCTACAAGTTCCGCCTCTTCCAGGGCGCGCCGGTGGTGTTCAAGGGGCAGCATGCGCTCAACGCCGTGCTCGGCCTGGCGATGCTGTTCTTCATCGTCGGCTACACGATCAGCGAGGCCAAGATCGACTTCGCGCTGCTGCTGGTGCTGGCCTTCGTGATCGGCGTGACGATCATCATTCCGATCGGCGGCGCCGACATGCCGGTGGTGGTGTCGATGCTCAACAGCTATTCGGGTTGGGCCGCGGCGGGCATCGGCTTCTCGCTCAACAACAGCATGCTGATCATCGCCGGCAGCTTGGTGGGCAGCTCGGGTGCGATCCTGAGCTACATCATGTGCAAGGCGATGAACCGCTCGTTCTTCAACGTCATCCTGGGCGGCTTCGGAGGCGAGGCGGGGCAGGCGGCGCAAGGCGCGCAGGCGCAGCGCAGCGTCAAGAGCGGCAGCGCCGACGACGCGGCCTTCGTGCTCGCCAACGCCGAGACGGTGGTCATCGTCCCGGGCTACGGCCTGGCGGTGGCGCGCGCGCAGCACGCGGTCAAGGAACTGGCCGAGAAGCTCACGCACAAGGGCATCACGGTCAAGTACGCGATCCACCCGGTGGCCGGCCGCATGCCGGGACACATGAACGTGCTGCTGGCCGAGGCCGAGGTGCCCTACGACCAGGTGTTCGAGATGGAGGACATCAACGGCGAGTTCCAGCAGGCCGACGTGGCGATCATCCTGGGCGCCAACGACGTCGTGAACCCGGCCGCGATGATCAAGGGCAGCCCGATCTACGGCATGCCGATCCTCGAGGCCTACAAGGCCAAGACCGTGATCGTCAACAAGCGCTCGATGGCCGCCGGCTACGCCGGCCTGGACAACGAGCTGTTCTACATGGACAAGACGATGATGGTGTTCGGCGACGCGAAGAAGGTCGTCGAGGAGATGGTCAAGGCGGTCGAGTAGCCGGCCGCCTCAGCCGAAGCCGCGCGCCGGGTCGTCGGCGCGCCGCTGCAGCCAGTTCAGCGGCGACCAGGCCGCACGGCCGTCGACCACGTGCAGCGTGTAAGCCATGCGCGAGACGGCCGAGCGGTTGGGTGCGCTGGCATGCGGCAGCTGGCCGTCGAAGGCCACCAGCGTGCCCGCAGCCACTTCCAGCGGCCGCGTCGCGTCGCCCGACGGCCACGGCGTGGCGTCCAGCGTCTCGGTGACGAAGCCTTCGCCCTGCTGGACGTAGCGCTCGCGCAGGGGCCCGCGGTGCCCGCCCGGCGCCACCCACAGGCAGCCGTTGTCCAGCGTCGCGTCCTCGAGCGCGAACCACAGGCCGATCACCGACGGCGGGTCGGTGATCAGGAAGCTCGCGTCCTGGTGCCAGACCACCTCGCCGCCGATGCGCGGCTGCTTGAAGATCAGCATCGACTGCACGAGGAGCGGCTCGGCCACACCCAGGTCGGCCACCAGCGCGGCCAGGCGCGGGTCGCGCGAGAAGCGCCCGAACACCGGGTCGCGGTCATGCAGCGCATGGCCGATCTTGTTGATCGCCTGCGCCTTGGGCACGGCCAGTCGGCCGTCGGCGTCGAAGGCCTCCTCCTCGAAGAAGCAGCGCACCTGGTCGGCCGACGCCGCCAGCGCCTGCTCGGCCAGGCGCGCGCGGTCGCGCGACGAGAAGACGGCCGGCCCGCCGCCGTCGGCGGCCGGGTCGAAGGCATCGACGATCGCGCGGGCGCGCGTCTTCAATGCCTCGACGGCGTCGACCGATGCGAAGCCGGGCAGCACCAACACGCCGTCGCGCCGCCAGGCGGCCCGTTGCTCGTTGTCAATCAAGGTTGGCATGGGTGTTGCGGTGTCGCATCGATCGGCGGCGGCGTCGCCACAGGTGGCCCAAGGGGGCTGGACCGGCGCGGCGCCGGCTCCGATGATGCCGCTTCCGTCCCACGCGCGCCACGCGCCCCAACAAGAGGAGCCACCATGCACCGAGTTGCCGCCCGCCGCCTGCCGCCGCACCATGTCCTGGCCGCTGCCGCCCTCGCCGCCCTGCACGGGGGCGTGGGTGCGCAGGCCACCGACAGCGAAGCCGGCAAGGTGCAGACCATCACCGTCACGGCCGAGCGCCGGGTCGAGAACGTGCAACAGGTGCCGAACTCGGTGAGCGTCGTCAACGCCGAACTGCTCGAGGTGCTCAACACCAGCGGCCAGGACGTGCGCATGCTGTCCGGCCGCGTGCCGAGCCTGAACATCGAGTCCTCGTTCGGCCGCGCCTTCCCGCGCTTCTACATCCGCGGCTACGGCAACACCGACTTCCGGCTCAACGCCTCGCAGCCGGTGTCGCTGGTCTATGACGACGTGGTGCAGGAGAACCCGATCCTCAAGGGCTTCCCGGCCTTCGACCTGGCGCAGGTGGAAGTGCTGCGCGGGCCGCAGGGGTCGCTCTTCGGCCGCAACACGCCGGCCGGCGTGGTGAAGTTCGAGTCGAACAGGCCGACCCTCGGCAAGATGGAAGGCTACGGCAGCATCTCGGCCGGCACCTTCACGACGATCAACGCCGAGGGCGCGATCAACATGCCGACCTCGGCCACCTCGGCGCTGCGCGTGTCGCTGCTGAGCCAGACGCGCAAGGACTGGGTCGAGAACACCTTCGACGCCGGCCCGACGCAGAACCTGGAGGGCTACCGCGACAGCGCGCTGCGTGTGCAGTGGCTGACGCAACCGAGCAAGGACTTCAGCGCGCTGGTCAACGTGCATGCGCGTGACTACGACGGCTCGGCGCGCCTGTTCCGCGCCAACATCATCGAGCCCGGGACCAACGACTTCGTCGCCGGCTTCGACGAGAAGAAGATCTCGGTCGACGGCAAGAACCAGTCCGAGCTGAAGAACCTCGGCGCCAACCTGCGCCTCAAGTGGTCGCTCTCGCCGAGCCTGGCCCTGCACAGCATCACCGGCTATGAACATGTCAAGACCTTCAGCCGCGGCGACATTGACGGCGGCTTCGGCGCGGCCTTCCTGCCACCCGGCGCCACGGGGCCCGGCGTCATCCCCTTCGCCGCGGAGACAGCCGACGGATTGCCGAAGCACTCGCAATGGACACAGGAGCTTCGGCTGGAGTCCGACAGCAAAGGCCCGCTCGACTGGCAGGCCGGTGTGTTCCTGTTCAAGGAAGACTACAAGGTCGAGAGCTTCAGTTATGACTCCTTGAACGCCAACGCGCAGGACGGCTACCAGCGCATCAAGCAGACCAACGACGCAGCCGCGCTGTTTGGTGCGCTGAAGTACCAGGCAACGCCTGAGCTGCAGCTGCGCGGCGGTCTGCGCTACACGCGCGACAAGAAGAAGCTCACAGTGGAGGCCTACGAGAACAGCGGCTTTGCACCTTGCTTCCGCTACAACGTGATCTTCGCCCGCCCGGACCTGGCGAAGTGCACCCTGGCCCAGCTGGCGGGCCTGGAGCCCGATGGCAATCTGTCCGCGAGCCCGTCCGACGGCAAGTTCAACTGGGATCTGAGCGCCACGTACGCTGTCGACAAGAGCACCAATCTGTACGCTCGCGCGGCGACGGGCTTTCGCGCGTCGAGCATCCAGAGCGCGAGCGCCTTCAACGGCAAGTCCGTCGCCGATGCCGAGAACAGCACCTCGATCGAGGCCGGCATCAAGGCCGACCTGTTCGACCGCCGGGCACGCGTGAACTTCGGCGTCTTCGGCTACCAGGTCAAGGATCTGCAGCTCACCGCGGTCGGCGGTTCCGCCAACTCGAACGTCCTGCTCAACGCCAAGAAGGCCACAGGCCAGGGCTTCGAACTCGACATGCAGGCCTTCCTGACCGACCGACTGCTTGCCTCGCTGGGCCTGGGCTACAACCGGACGAAGATCAAGGACCCGAACCTGGTCGTCTCGGCCTGCGGTACTGGCCAGAACTTTCCGAATCCCCAGGCAAACTGCACGATCCGCGACCCGCATGTCTACGAGCAGGATCCGGTGACGGGCGACTGGACGGCGCGCGCCAACATCAACGGCAACCCGCTGCCACAAGCTCCGAAGGTCACCGCCAACGTCACTCTCAAGTACACGCAGCCCACCGCATCAGGTGGCGAGTGGTACGTGCTGACCGACTGGGTCTACCGCAGCAAGATCAACTTCTTCCTCTACGACTCGGTCGAGTTCACCGGCAAGGCGCTGACCGAAGGTGGCGTGCGCGTGGGCTACATCTGGGGCAACGGCAAGTACGAGGCGGCGCTGTTCGGCCGCAACATCACCGACCAGATCCGCATCGTCGGCGGCATCGACTTCAACAACCTGACCGGCTTCATCAACGAACCGCGCACCTGGGGCGTGCAATTCAGAGCAAACTTCTGACCACCCCCGTTGCGGCTGCGCCGCTCCCCCTCAAGGGGGCACCGCCAGCGGACCGGCGAAGCCGGATCCGCGGCGGTTGCTTGGCGGCGATGCTTGTCTGCTCGCTGGCACAGGCGCAGCCGGCGATCATCTACGAGCTCGGCGGCAAGTTCGACAAGTCGTTCAACCAGGCCGCCTGGCAAGGTGCCGAGCGCTGGAAGCAGGCGACCGGCCGGCCCTACCTCGAGTTCGAGATCGTCAACGCCGCGCAGCGCGAGCAGGCGGCGTTGCGCCTGGTCGAACGCGGTGCGAAGCCGGTGGTCGCGATCGGCTTCCCGCAGGCCGCGAGCATCGCGAAGGTCGCGCGCCAGCACCCGGACACGCCGTTCGCGATCGTCGACGCGGTGGTCGAGTTGCCCAATGTGCAGAGCTTCGTCTACCGCGAGCACGAGGGCAGCTTCCTCGCCGGCATGCTGGCCGCGATGGCCAGCAAGTCTGGCAAGGTGGGCTTAGTCGGCGCGATGGATATCCCGCTGGTGCGCAAGTTCGCCTGCGGCTACGAGCAGGGCGCGCGCCACGCCGACCCCAAGGTGCAGGTGTTCACGAGCCTGATCGGCAACACGCCCACCGCGTGGACCGACCCGGCGCGCGGCGCCGAACTGACCAAGGCCCAGGTGACGCAGGGCGTGGACGTGGTGTTCAGCGCCGCCGGCACCAGCGGCCTGGGCATCCTGCAGGCGGCCAGGGACGCCGGCATCCTGGCCATCGGCGTGGACAGCAACCAGAACGGACTGCACCCCGGCACGATGCTGACCTCGATGGTCAAGCGTGTGGATCTGGCGGTGCTGCAGGCCTTCTCGGGCATCCGACCCGGCGTCACCGCGCTCGGCCTGAAAGAGGGCGGGGTGGACCTGGCGATGGACGAGCACAACGCCCGCCTGGTCACGCCGGCCATGCGCGCGCGCCTCGATGCGGCGCGCGCCGACATCGTGGGCGGCCGGCTCAAGGTGGTCGATTACACCGCCGCGCTCGCCTGCCGCTAGGCGCTCCAGGGGTGGGTTGAGAGTGGCGGTCCGCTATCGAATCCCCTGATGCTTGCGTCAGGTGCGCGCCGCCAGAATCCCCGCAGGATCCTGGAGCGCGAGATGGAGCAGATCTGGCTGAAGCAGTACCCGAAGGGTGTGCCGGCCACCGTGAAGACCGACCTGTACCCCTCGCTCGTCGCGCTGCTCGAGGAGAGCTTCCGCAAGTACCGCGACCTGCCGGCCTACAAGTTCATGGGCAAGTCGGTCAGCTTCGGCCAGGTGGACGACCTGTCGCGTGCCTTCGCGGCCTGGTTGCAGGCGCAGGGCCTGTCGCGCGGGGACCGCGTGGCCGTCATGATGCCCAACGTGCCGCAGTACCCGGTGGCGGTGGCCGCCATCCTGCGCGCCGGCTACGTGGTCGTGAACGTGAACCCGCTGTACACGCCGCGCGAGCTCGAGCACCAGCTGAAGGACTCGGGTGCCAAGGTGATCGTGATCCTCGAGAACTTCGCGGCCACGCTGCAGCAGGTGATCGACGCCGTGCCGACCAAGAAGGTGGTGCTGGCCGCGATGGGCGACATGCTCGGTCTGGTCAAGGGCCTGATCGTCAACCATGTCGTGCGCAAGGTACGCAAGATGGTGCCGGCCTTCAGCCTGCCCGGCGTGGTGCGCTTCAACGACGCCGTCTCCGCCGGCCGCGGCAAGGCCTACACCGCGCCGAAGGTCGGCCCCGACGACATCGCGGTGCTGCAGTACACCGGCGGCACCACGGGCGTGTCCAAGGGCGCGGTGCTGCTGCACCGCAACCTGATCGCGAACCTGCTGCAGTCCGAGGCCTGGTACCAGCCGGCGCTTGCGAAGATCCCGGCCGGCGAACAGGTCGTCACCGTGTGCGCACTGCCGCTGTATCACATCTTCGGCTTCAACATCAACATGATGCTCAGCCTGCGCATGGGCGGCTGCAACATTCTGATCCCGAACCCGCGCGACATTCCCGGCACGCTGAAGGAACTGGCGGGCCACAAGTTCCACAGCTTCCCGGCGGTGAACACGCTGTTCAACGCGATGGCCAATCACCCGGACTTCGCCAAGGTCGACTGGACCTCGCTCAAGCTCAGCGTCGGCGGCGGCATGGCGGTGCAGAGCGCGACGGCCAAGCTGTGGCTCGACCGGACTGGCTGCCCGATCGTCGAAGGCTATGGCCTGTCGGAGACCTCGCCCTCGGCCGCCTGCAACCCGGTCGACAGCACCGCCTACAGCGGCAACATCGGCCTGCCGCTGCCGAGCACGGACGTGCGCCTGCTCGACGACGACGGCCACGAGGTGGCGCTGGGCACGCCGGGCGAGATCGCGCTCAAAGGCCCGCAGGTGATGGCCGGCTACTGGCAGCGCCCGGACGAGACCGCCAAGGTGATGACCGCCGACGGCTACTTCCGTACCGGCGACGTCGGCGTGATCGACGAGCGCGGCTACCTGAAGATCGTCGACCGCAAGAAGGACATGATCCTGGTGTCGGGCTTCAACGTCTACCCGAACGAGGTCGAGGACGTGATCACGCAGATGCCAGGCGTGCTCGAGTGCGCCGCGGTCGGCGTGCCCGACGACAAGGCCGGCGAAGCGGTGAAGGTGGTGATCGTCAAGCGCGACGACAAGATCACCACCGCCGACGTGAAGGCCTATTGCGAGGCCAACCTCACCGGCTACAAGCGGCCGAAGATCGTCGAGTTCCGCACCGACCTGCCGAAGACACCGGTGGGCAAGATCCTGCGCCGCGAGCTGCGCGACACGCCGAAGTAGACGCCCCCGAAGTAAGCTGCACGCATGACAGTCCCGCGCATCGCGGTCGTCAGCGCGATGCGAGAGGAGTTGCACGCGCTGCACGACGACCTGGCCGGCGCGCGCATCGAGCGCGTGGCCGGGCGCGACTTCCACCTCGGCACGCTGCACGGCCGGCCCGCGCTGCTGGTGCTCGCGGGTATCGGCAAGGTGGCTGCGGCCACCACCACCGCGCTGCTGCTCGACCGCTTCGAGGTCGAGGCGGTGCTGTTCACCGGGGTGGCCGGCGGGCTGGGCGAGGGCGTCGCGGTGGGTGACGTGGTGATCGGCGACACGCTGCTGCAGCACGACATGGATGCCTCGCCGATCTTCCCGCGCTGGGAGGTGCCGATGACCGGCCGCGCGCGCTTCGCCGCCGACGCGGCGTGGAGCGAGTGCCTGGCGCAAGCCGCCGGCGCCAGCGGCCACGTGGTGCACCGCGGCCTGATCGTCAGCGGCGACCGCTTCGTCTCGACCTCGAGCGAGAGCGCCGCGCTGCGCGCGCTGCTGCCCGAGGCTCTGGCGGTGGAGATGGAAGGCGCCGCCGTGGCCCAGGTCTGCCACGACTTCGCGCGCGCGTTCGCGGTGATGCGCACCGTGTCCGACCGCGCCGACGACGCGGCGCATGTCGACTTCCCGCGTTTCGTCAACGAGACCGCGAGCGGTCTGACGCGGCGCATCGTGCGCGCGGCCTTCGCCTGATGCCGCCGCGCCTGCATGTCGCCGCGACGGCGCTGGCTGCCGGGCGCGTGATCGACCTGCCGCCGGAGGCGGTGCGCCATGTGCAGGTGCTGCGCCTGCAGCCCGGAGATCCGCTGACGCTGTTCGATGGCCAGGGCGGCGAGTGGTCGGCGCGGGTGGACACGATGGGCAAGCGCGAGGTGCGCGCCGAGGTGCTGGCGCACCAGGCCGTCGAGCGCGAACTGCCCGTCGCCGTGACGCTGGCGCTCGCGATGCCCGCCGGCGACCGCATGGACTTCGTGGTCGAGAAGGCCACCGAACTCGGTGCCGCGGCGATCGTGCCGCTGCTGGCCGAACGGTCGGTGCTGCGCCTGGCCGGCGAGCGCGCCGACAAGCGCCGTGCGCACTGGCAGGCGATCGCGGGGGCCGCCTGCGAGCAATGCGGCCGCAACCGCGTGCCGCAGGTCGCCGCGCCGCGGGCGCTGCCGGCCTGGCTGGAGGAACA
>JALHQP010000066.1 GCA_022841885.1 Aquincola sp.
GGGCCCAGGCGGCGATGGCCGCGGGCCTGCTGGTGGCCGGTGGCCTGCTCGGCTCGGTGCTGACCTGGCAGTGGCAGGACCAGCGCGCGCAGCGCCTGGTGGCCGCCGCGCAGGCTGGCACGCCGGCCGGCTGGGTCACGCGCGCGGCCTACGCCCACAGCGTGTTCACGCCCGAGCCACGCCACCCGGTCGAGGTGCGCGCCCAGGAGGAGCACCTCGCGCGCTGGCTGACGCGGCGCATCGACATCCCGGTCAAGCTGTTCGACCTGCGCAGCGAAGGCTTCGAGCTGATGGGCGGGCGCCTGCTGCCCGACGCCCAGGGCAAGAGCGCACAACTGATGTACGAGAACCCGATGACCAAGGAGCGCGCCACCGTCTACCTGCGCAAGCCCGACGCCGACGCACCCACCACCTTCCGCTACCTGCAGCAGGGCGAACTCGGCCTGTTCTACTGGGTCGAACCGGGCGTGGGTGTGGCGCTGGTCGGTGCACTGCCCAAGGAGCGCCTGCTCGCGCTGGCGCACGCGGTGTACAAGCAGCACGAGATCACCGGCGCGGCCTCGGCGCCGCGCTGAGCCCGGCGCCTGCGCGGCGCTGCCTAGAATCGGCCGATGCCCATCCGCGCCGCCGCCTGGCACCGCGCTCTCGTCGTCGTGCTGCTCGGCTTCGCGTCGGGCCTGCCCCTGGCCCTGACGGGCCAGGCGATGCAAGCCTGGCTGTCGATGGAAGGTCTGGACGTGGCCACCATCGGCTTCCTGTCGCTGGTGGGCCTGCCCTACACCTTCAAGTTCCTGTGGGCACCGCTGATGGACCGCTTCGACCTGCCCTGGCTCGGGCGGCGCCGCGGCTGGCTGGTGCTGACGCAGCTGCTGCTGGCCGCCGCGCTGTTCGTGCTGGCCGGCACCTCGCCCCAAGGCGCGACGCAGGCCTTCGCGCTGATGGCGGTGGCGGTGGCCTTCATCTCGGCGTCGCAGGACGTGGTGATCGACGCCTACCGCACCGACCTGCTGCCTGCCGCCGAACGCGGCATCGGCGCGTCGCTGAACATCGCCGGCTACCGCGGCGCGATGATCCTGTCCGGCGGCATCGCGCTGATCTGGACCGACGCGCAGCAGGGCGGCGGTTGGTCCTGGCCCGAGGTCTACCGCTTCATGGCCGGGTTGATGGTGGCCGCGGCCGTGCTGTCGGCCGCCGTGCTGCCGAAGCTGAAGGTCGCACCCGCCCCGCAGAGCGTGCCGCGCAACGACCTGATCGGTTTTGCCGCGGTGGTGACGGCGGTGGCGGTCGGCTACCTCGTGACCGACCGCTTGGTCGTGCCGGCGGTGCGCGCCGCAATGGCACCGTGGTGGAGCGGCAGCCCGCTGCCGGTGGCGCTGCAGGGCCGCTGGGCCGACCTGGTGGCGCTGCTGGTGGGCATCGCCATCACGCTGCCGCTGGCGGCCTTCGCGGCGCGGCGCGCCAAGTTCGAGACCCTGCTGTCGGGCCTGGCGAGCTACTTCAGCCAGCGCGGCGCCGTCGCCTTCCTGGTGCTGATCGTGCTCTACAAGCTCGGCGACGCGTTCGCCGGCTCGCTGCTGACGCCTTTCCTGCTCAAGGCGATGGCCTACTCGCCGGCCGAGGTGGGCGTGGTCAACAAGGTGCTCGGCCTGTGGCTGACGATCGCCGGCGCGCTGATCGGCGGCGCGCTGATGTTGAAGCTCGGCCTGTGGCGCTCGCTGATGCTGTTCGGCGTGCTGCAGCTGGCGAGCAACATGGTGTTCTGGTGGCTGGCCGTCGGCGCCAAGGGCACGCTCGGTGCGCTGACGATTCCCGCCTTCGACTGGGTGTTCGTGCAGCTCTCGGCGCCGACGCTGGTGGACGGCGCGCTGCTGCTGGCGGTGACGGCGGAAAACCTGTCCGGCGGCATGGGCACCGCCGCCTTCGTCGCCTTCCTGATGAGCCTGACCAACCAGCGTTTCACCGCGACCCAGTTCGCGCTGCTGTCGGCTTTTGCGTCGATCGGTCGGGTGTGGGTCGGGCCGCTGGCCGGGGTGCTGGCCGAATCCATCGGCTGGCCGGCGTTTTTCATCGTGTCTACCATCGCGGCAGCCCCCGCGTTGGCACTGCTGTGGTGGCTGCGTTCCAGCGTGCTGGCGCTGGAGGCTGCCCCCGAGGAGTCGCGTTGATGTATCGCACCGAACCGTCGTCCCTGTTCCGAACCGATGCACCGCTGGCCGTGCCGCATGGCGCGGGCTGCGGCTGTGCGCTGCATTCGCGGCGCCTGTTCACCGGGCTGCTGGCCGGCGGCGCGCTCGGCGCCGCGCTGCCCGCCCTGGCGCAGCAAGGCCAGGCCAACCTGGACGAGGGCGTGCGGCGCGACGTCGGCAAGGAGAGCAAGTTCACCAAGCTGGTGCCGGCCGAGCAGGTGGAGCAGGCCGCGGCGCAGCAGTACGCGCAGATGCTCAAGCAGGCCCAGCAGCAGCGCGCGCTGGCACCCGAGACCCACCCGCAGCTGCAGCGCCTGCGCTACATCTCGCAGCGCCTGATCCCGCATGCCCTGCCCTGGAATGCGCGCGCGAAGCAGTGGCGCTGGGAGGTCAACCTGCTCGGCAGCAAGGACCTCAACGCCTTCTGCATGCCGGGCGGCAAGATCGCCTTCTACTACGGCATCCTGGCGCAGTTGCAGCTCACCGACGACGAGGTGGCCACGATCATGGGCCACGAGATCGCGCATGCGCTGCGCGAACACGCCCGCGAACGCATGGGCAAGACGGCCGCCACGCGCATCGGTGCGTCGCTGCTGTCATCGCTGCTCGGCCTGGGCAGCGCCGGCGATGCGGCGCTGAACATGGGCGGCCAGCTGCTGACGCTGAAGTTCAGCCGCGAAGACGAGAGCGAGGCCGACATCGTCGGCATGGAACTGGCCGCGCGCGGCGGCTATGACCCCGGCGCCGGCGTCACGCTGTGGCAGAAGATGATGGCGGTGAACAAGGGCGCGCCGCCGCAGTTCATGTCCACCCACCCGGCCGGCGACACACGCATCAAGGACATCCAGGACAAGCTGCCGAAGGTGGCGCCCATCCAGGCCCGCGCGACGCGGCCCGACCGCCAGTTCGGGCCACCGGCCAAGGCGGCGGCGCCGTAGCGCGCGCTACAGCTTGAAGTCGTAGTCGATCACCACCGGCGCGTGGTCCGAGAAGCGCTGGCCGAGGTAGATCTCCTCGCGCTTGGCCTTGGCCGCGATCGCCGGCGTGGCGATGTGGTAGTCCAGGCGCCAGCCCACGTTCTTGGCGCGCGCCTGGCCGCGCTGGCTCCACCACGTGTACTGCTCGGCCTTGTGATTGAGGGTGCGGAACACGTCCACCAGCCCCGCCTTGTCGAACAGCTTGGTCAGCCAGGCCCGCTCCTCGGGCAGGAAGCCGCTGTTCTTCTGGTTGCCCTTCCAGTTCTTGAGGTCGATCTCCTGGTGCGCGATGTTCACGTCGCCCACCAGGATGAAGTCGCGCTCGGCCTTGAGCTTGACCAGGTGCGGGTACATCTTGGCCAGGAAGCGGAACTTGGCCTGCTGGCGCTCCTCGCCCGAGGTGCCGCTCGGGAAGTAGCAGCTGACGACGCTGAACTTGCGCTTGGCGGTGTCGTAGCGGGTCTCGACCCAGCGCCCCTCGGCGTCGAACTCCTTGGAGCCGAAGCCGATCTTCACGTCGCTCGGCGCGCGCTTCGTGAACAGGCCGACGCCGGAGTAGCCCTTCTTCTCGGCGAAGTGGTAGTGGCCGGGCAGCCCGGCCACGCTGTCGAAGCGCCCGGCCACGTCGGCCGCCTGGGCCTTGACCTCCTGCACGCCGATACAATCCGCGCCCGCCTGCTCGGCCCAGGGCAGGAAGCCCTTGTCGGCCGCGGACCGGATGCCGTTCAAGTTGAGCGTGACAAGGCGAAACATGGGGTTCCGTTGGTGAGGGTGGTTGAATGACACAGCAGACGCTGCCGCAGGCCCCGGCCGATGACCTGGCGCAGGCCTTCGTGCAGTTCGCGGTGGGCTGCGGCGTGTTGCGCTTCGGCGAGTTCAAGACCAAGGCCGGCCGCCTGTCGCCCTACTTCTTCAATGCCGGAGGCTTCGACGACGGGGCCAAGCTCGGTCGCGTCGCGGAATTCTATGCACGGCGCCTGATCGCCTCGGGCCTGTCCTTCGACATGCTGTTCGGCCCCGCCTACAAGGGCATCACGCTGGCGGCGGCGGTGGCCATCGAGCTGGCGCGCCTGGGGCGCAACGTGCCCTTTGCCTACAACCGCAAGGAAGCCAAGGACCATGGCGAGGGCGGTACCCTGGTGGGTGCCCCGGTGCGGGGCCGGGTGCTGATCGTCGACGACGTCATCTCGGCCGGCACCTCGGTGCGCGAGTCGATCGCCATGATCACGGCCGCCGGCGCCACGCCGGCCGGCGTGGCGATCGCGCTCGATCGCCAGGAAAAGGGCTCGGAAAGCGGCGCTGATCAAAGCGCCTCGGCAGTGCAGTACATCACGGCCCAACTCGGGCTGAAAGTCTGTGCAATTGCGACGCTGTCGGACCTGTTGCACTATCTGCGCGTTACAAGCGACAGTGCGCTGGCACCTTTCTCGCAGGCCGTCGCGGCCTACCGGGAACGCTACGGCGTCTGAACTGTCGAACTGCCACCGGGCCCGCCTATGAACCGCTTTGCTCCCCGACATGCCGCCCTGGCCGCCGCTGGCCTGTGGCTGGCCAGCACCGCCCTGGCCGCGTCGGCGCAGGCGCCGAGCCTGGGCCAGGTGTTCACCTGCACCAACAACGCCGGGCGCATGCTCACCTCCGATCGCCTGATCGGCGAGTGCATGGACCGCGAGCAGCGCGTGCTGTCGCGCGACGGCACGCTGATCCGCGTCGTGCCGCCGCAGCTCACCGCCGACGAGCGCGCCGCCAAGGAGGAGCGTGACCGCCGCGCGATGCTCGAGCGCCAGGCGCGCGTCGAGGCCGTGCGCCGCGACCGGCTGCTGCTGCAACGCTTCCCGAACGAGGCCGAGCACCAGAAGGCGCGCCAGTCGGCGCTGGAGGACGTGCAGGCGTCGATGAAGCTGTCGCAGCAGCGCCTGGCCGAGCTCGAGCGCGAGCGCAAACCGCTGCTCGAGGAGAGCGAGTTCTACAAGGGCAAGCAACTGCCGACGCTGCTGAGGCAGCAGATCGACGCCAATGAGGCCGCCGTGGCCGCCCAGCGCGACGCCCAGATCAACCAGAAGGCCGAGCTGGAGCGCATCGGCAAGCGCTACGACACCGAGCTGGCACACCTGAAGCGGCTGTGGAGCGGCGCCGAGCCGGGCTCGATCGTGGTGATGGCCGAGTCGGCCGCCGACGCCCGGGCCGCCAAGCCGGTGAAGCCGGCGTCGACGCAGGCGCGTTGAGCGGCGGGGCGCGCGCTCAGCCGCCCAGCTTCTTCTTCAGCAGCTCGCCCGCCTGGGCCGGGTTGGCCTGACCCTTGGACGCCTTCATCACCTGGCCGACCAGGGCGTTGAAGGCCTTGTCCTTGCCGGCGCGGTACTCATCGACGGACTTGGCGTTGGCAGCCAGCACTTGGTCGACGATAGCCTCCAGCGCGCCGGCGTCGTTCATCTGTCGGACACCCTTCGCGTCGATGACCGCGTCCACGTCAGCGTCGGGCTCGTCCCAGAGCTCAGAGAACACGCCGCGAGCAGCGGCAGTGGAAACCGCTTGGTCGTCGGTGACGCGGCGGATGAGCGTGGCCAGCTTCGTTGGCTTGAGCGCGACTTTGTCGATTTCGCGCCCCTCTGCATTGAGGCGCTTGCTGACTTCCCCCATCAGCCAGTTGGCGGCCTGCTTGGCGTTGCCGCACGCATCGCGCACTGCCTCGTAGTAGCGCGCAAACGGCAGGCTCTGCGCCATCATCGACGCGTCATAGGCCGACAGCCCGTCCTCGCGCTCGAAGCGGGCGGCCATCGCGCCGGGCAGCTCGGGCATCGCCGCCTTCACCCGCTCGATCCAGTCGGGCGCGATCACCAGCGGCGGCAGGTCGGGGTCCGGGAAGTAGCGGTAGTCGTGCGCGTCTTCCTTGCTGCGCATCGCCCGCGTCTCGCCCGTGTCCGGGTTGAACAGCACGGTGGCCTGCTCGACCTTCAAGCCGTCCTCGACGCGGTCGATCTGCCACTGCACCTCGAAGTCGATCGCCTGCTGCAGGAACTTGAAGCTGTTCAGGTTCTTGATCTCGCGCCGCGTGCCGAAGGGCTGGCCGGGCTTGCGCACCGAGACGTTGGCGTCGCAGCGGAAGCTCCCCTCCTGCATGTTGCCGTCGCAGATGCCCAGCCACACCACCAGCGTGTGCAGCGCCTTGGCGTAGGCCACGGCCTCGGCCGCGCTGCGCATGTCGGGCTCGGTCACGATTTCCAGCAGCGGCGTGCCGGCGCGGTTGAGGTCGATGCCCGACTGGCCGTGGTAGTCCTCGTGCAGCGACTTGCCGGCGTCCTCCTCGAGGTGGGCGCGCGTCAGATGCACGGTCTTCTTGTGACCGTCGACCACGATCTCCACCGTGCCGCCCTGCACCACCGGAATCTCGTACTGGCTGATCTGGTAGCCCTTGGGCAGGTCCGGGTAGAAGTAGTTCTTGCGCGCGAAGATGGACAGCGGCGCCACCTTGGCGCCCACCGCGAGGCCGAAGCGGATCGCGCGTTCGACCGCGCCGCGGTTCATCACCGGCAGCGTGCCGGGCAGCGCCAGGTCCACCGCGCAGGCCTGGGTGTTGGGCGCCGCGCCGAAGGCGGTCGACGCACCGCTGAAGACCTTGCTCGCGGTCGAGAGCTGGGCGTGTGTCTCGAGGCCGATCACGACCTCATAGCCGCGAACCAGCGAGCTCATCGGAACCCCTCCGGCGCGCGGGCGTGGAAGTCGGTCGCCTGCTGGAACGCGTGCGCCGCGTGCAGCAGTTCGCCTTCACGGAAGTAGTTGCCGATCAGCTGCAGACCCACCGGCATGCCCCCTTCGCCGGAACCCGCGGGCACGCTCATGCCGGGCAGCCCGGCCAGGCTGGCGGGCAGCGTGAAGATGTCGGCGAGGTAGGCCTTCACCGGGTCATCGCCCTGTTCGCCGAGTTTCCAGGCCACGGTGGGCGCCACCGGCCCGGCGATCACGTCGCACTGCCTGAAGCATTGCTGGAAGTCGTCCGCGATCATGCGGCGCAGCTTCTGCGCCTGCAGGTAGTAGGCGTCGTAGTAGCCATGCGAGAGCACGTAGGCGCCGATCATGATGCGGCGCTTGACCTCGGGGCCGAAGCCCTCGGCGCGGCTCTTCTTGTACATGTCGAGCAGGTCGCTGTAGGCGGCCGCTCGGTGCCCATACCTCACGCCATCGAAGCGCGACAGGTTCGAGCTCGCCTCGGCCGGCGCGATGATGTAGTAGACCGGGATCGAGAGCTCGGTGCGCGGCAGGCTCACGTCCACCAGCGTCGCGCCGAGCTTCTCGAACTCGGCCAGCGCGGCACGCACGGCGCCGTTCACGTCGGCAGCCAGCGCGGCAGGGAAAAACTCCTTCGGCAACCCTATGCGCAGCCCGGCCAGCGGCTTGCCAGCGCTCGCGCCGGCGCGCGCCGCGAGCATCTGGGCATGGAAATCCTGCGGCGGCCGCTCGGCGCTGGTGGCGTCGCGCGCATCGAAGCCGCTCATCGCCGACAGCAGCAGCGCGCAGTCCTCGGCCGAGCGCGCCAGCGGGCCTGCTTGGTCGAGGCTGGAGGCGAAGGCCACCATGCCCCAGCGCGAACACACGCCATAGGTCGGCTTGATGCCCGTGATGCCCGAGAAGCTCGCGGGCTGCCGGATCGAGCCGCCGGTGTCGGTGCCGGTGGCGGCCGGCAGCAGGCGCGCGGCCACCGCGGCGGCGGAGCCGCCCGACGAGCCGCCCGGCACGCGCGTGACGTCCCAGGGGTTGCGTGTCGGGCCGAAGGCCGAGTTCTCGTTGGACGAGCCCATCGCGAACTCGTCGCAGTTCAGCTTGCCCAGGCTCACCGCACCGGCCGCGGCGAGGCGCTCGACCACGGTGGCGGCGAACGGGCTGGCGTAGCCGGCCAGCATCTTCGAGCCGGCGGTGGTCGGTGCACCGGTCGTGACGAAGATGTCCTTGTGCGCGATCGGCACGCCGGCCAGCGGACCGAGCGTCTCGCCCTTGCCCAGGTTCGCGCGGCGCCCGTCGACCGCCCGCGCCGCAGCCAGTGCCGCATCGGCGTCGACGTGCAGGTAGGCCCCGAGGTTCTGGTGCACCTGCGCACGCGCAAGCAAAGCCTGCACCGCCTCGGCACTCGACAGTTCGCGTGCGGCCAGCGCGCGCCCGAGCGCCGCGACGCCCATCGTGTGGACCGCCGCGCTCACTCGATCACCTTCGGCACCAGGTACAGGCCGTCCTCGACCGCGGGTGCGCTGGCCTGGTTGGCCGCCCGCTGGTCGACCTCGGTCACCACGTCGTCGCGCAGCCGCAGCGCGGCGGCCTGCACCGCGGCCAACGGCGTGTACAGCGGCTCGACGCCGCGCGTGTCCACCGCACTCATCTGCTCGACGATGCGGAAGAAGCCATTGAGCTGGCCGAGCATCGCCTCCGATTCGGTGGGGCTC
The DNA here is from genome assembly GCA_022841885.1 of Aquincola sp. Lineage (GTDB taxonomy): Bacteria > Pseudomonadota > Gammaproteobacteria > Burkholderiales > Burkholderiaceae_C > CADEEN01. Next base: position 8,596 of record JALHQP010000066.1, read on the forward strand.
AGTTCGAGCCGCGCCAGGTGGGCGATGCGGCTCACGTCGGCGGGGGTCAGCGCCATGAGTGAAACGGTCTGAAAGGGGGGCTCCGGCAGTGCATTCCCGCACGGGGCGCCGGAGGGCATGCGGTATTATCCCCGCCCATCGATGAACCCTCGCCCGCTCGGTGCGGCCGGGGGTTTCTTGCAAGTGCGGCCTCACCCCAGGCCAGACCGTCCGCCCATGTTTGCATCGCTCCGCCGCTACGTCTCCACCGACCTGGCCATCGACCTCGGCACGGCCAACACCCTGATCTACGTGCGCGGCAAGGGCATCGTGCTCGACGAGCCCTCGGTGGTCGCGATCCGCCACGAAGGCGGCCCCAACGGCAAGAAGACAATCCAGGCCGTCGGCGCCGAAGCCAAGGCGATGCTCGGCAAGGTGCCCGGCAATATCGAGGCCATCCGCCCGATGAAGGACGGCGTGATCGCCGACTTCACCGTCACCGAGCAGATGCTCAAGCAGTTCATCAAGATGGTCCATCCGCGCTCGCTGTTCAAGCCGAGCCCGCGGATCATCGTCTGCGTGCCCTGCGGCAGCACGCAGGTCGAGCGGCGCGCGATCCGCGAGTCGGCACTCGGTGCCGGCGCTTCCGAGGTGTTCCTGATCGAGGAGCCGATGGCCGCAGCCATCGGCGCCGGCCTGCCGGTGGCCGAGGCTTCGGGTTCGATGGTGGTCGATGTCGGTGGCGGCACCACCGAGGTGGGCGTCATCTCGCTCGGCGGCATGGTCTACAAGGGCAGCGTGCGCGTCGGCGGCGACAAGTTCGACGAGTCCATCATCAACTACATCCGCCGCAACTACGGCATGCTGATCGGCGAGCCGACCGCCGAGGCGATCAAGAAGGAGATCGGCTCCGCCTTCCCGGGCAGCGAAGTGCGCGAGATGGAGGTCAAGGGCCGCAACCTCAGCGAAGGTGTGCCGCGCAGCTTCACGATTTCCTCGAACGAGATCCTCGAAGCCCTGACCGACCCGCTGAACCAGATCGTCTCGAGTGTGAAGAACGCGCTCGAGCAGACCCCGCCCGAACTCGGCGCCGACATCGCCGAGCGCGGCATGATGCTCACCGGCGGTGGCGCGCTGCTGCGCGACCTGGACCGCCTGCTGGCCGAAGAGACCGGCCTGCCGGTGCTGGTGGCCGAGGACCCGCTGACCTGCGTGGTGCGCGGCTGCGGCATGGCGCTCGAGCGCATGGAACGCCTGGGCTCGATCTTCACCAGCGAATGACGCGAGGGGCCTGACGTGCCCCTCGGCACCATCGATCGCACGCCGCCGCCCTTCTTCCGCCAGGGCTACTCGGCGTTCACCAAGCTGATCTTCTTCACCGCGCTGTCCATCTTCCTGATGGTGGCCGACACGCGCATGCAGGTCGTGGCCCCAGTGCGCTCGGCGATCGCTGCGGCGCTGGCGCCGGTGCAGCAGGCGCTGCTGTTCCCGGTCGACCTGATCGTCGGCGCCGGCGACTACTTCCGTGGGCTGGCCAAGGCGCTGGCGGGCGAGGACGCCGCCAGACGCCTGCTCGCGCAGCAGGCCGAGCAGGCGCTGGCGGCCGAGCGGCTGGCGGCCGAGAACCGCGAGCTGCGCGGCCTGCTCGGACTGCAGCCTGCCCTCGCGGTGCGCTCGCAGGCCGCGCAGGTGATGTACGAGGCCGCGGACCCGTTCTCGCGCAAGTTCTACATCGATCGCGGCGCGACCCAGGGGCTGGTGGCCGGCGCACCGGTGGTCACCGAGGCCGGTGTCATCGGCCAGGTGACGCGCGTGTACCCGCTGTCCTCCGAAGTCACGCTGCTGACCGACCGGGACGCGGCGATCCCGCTGCTGAACACCCGCACGCAGCAGCGCGCCGCCGCCTTCGGCGGTGCGGCCAAGGGCACGGCGATGGAGCTGCGCTTCGTGGCCTCCAGCGCCGACATCGAAGTCGGCGACCTGCTGCACACCTCGGGCGTGGACGGCATCTACCCGGCCGGGCTGCCAGTGGCTCGCGTGTCCGAGGTCGAACGCCTGGCCGAGGGCGGCTTCGCCCGCGTAATGCTCAAGCCGGTGGCCGCGGTGGACAGCGTGCGCCACGTGCTGGTGCTGGAGCCACTGCGCCAGCAGCTGCCGCCGCCGCCCACTCCCGAAGCGCCCGCGGTGGCCGCAAGACCCGCGACGAAGGCCAAGCGATGAGCCTGATGCCCCGCGGGGACCAGCTGCTGCTGCCGGCCAATCCCCTCTTCATCCTGCTGACCCTGCTGCTGGCGCTGGCCTTCAACCTGCTGCCGCTCGGCCGCAGCCCGGCGGTGCCCGACATGCTGGCGCTGACGCTGGCCTTCTGGGCCGTCAACCAGCCGCGCCGTGTCGGCGTGGGCATCTCCTTCTTCTTTGGCCTGCTGATGGACGTGCACCAGGGTTCGCTGCTCGGTCAGCACGGCCTGGCGTACTCGCTGCTGGCCTTTGCTGCCGTCGCGCTGCACCGGCGCATGCTCTGGTTCCCGGTGCTGCAACAGGCGATGCAGGTGCTGCCGCTGTTCATTGCCGCGCACCTGGTGTCGCTGGCCGTGCGCATGGTCGCGGGCGACCTGTTCCCGGGCTGGACCTACTTCATCGCGCCGTGCTTCGAAGCGCTGCTCTGGCCTGTGGTCACGTTCGTGTACCTCGCGCCGCAGCGCCGTGCGCCCGATCCGGACGAGAATCGTCCCCTCTGAGCAGGCCCATGACCGAAATCCGGGACGTCGAACGCGAGCTGGACAGCTTCCGCGGCCGTCTGCTCGCCGCCGCGCTGTTCGTGCTGTTCTGTTTCGGCCTGCTCGCGGCGCGTCTGGTCTACCTGCAGGTGCTGCGTCACGACGACCTGTCGACGCAGGCCGAGGCCAACCGCATCGCCGTGGTGCCGGTGGTGCCCAACCGCGGCCTGATCGTCGACCGCAATGGCGTCGTGCTGGCCAACAACTACTCGGCCTACACGCTCGAGCTGACCCCCTCGCGCCTGGCCGACTCGCTGGAGGCGACGATCGACGCGCTGTCGGAGGTGGTCGAGATCACGCCGCGCGACCGGCGCCGCTTCAAGCGCCTGCAAGAGGACAGCAAGAGCTTCGAGTCGCTGCCGATCCGCACCAAGCTGAGCGACGAGGAAGTGGCGCGCTTCATCGCGCAGCGTTTCCGCTTCCCCGGCGTCGAGGTCAAGGCGCGCCTGTTCCGCCACTACCCGCTCGGCGACGTGGGCAGCCACCTGCTGGGCTACATCGGCCGCATCAACACGACCGAGAAGAAGGCGATGGAGGACTGGGTCGAGGAGGACATCGCCAACTACCGCGGCACCGAGTACATCGGCAAGCTCGGCCTTGAGCAGGCCTACGAGCGCGAGCTGCACGGCAAGACCGGCGTCGAGCAGGTCGAGACCAGCGCCGGTGGACGCGCGATGCGTCGCCTGGCCCACCAGCCGCCGACGCCCGGCAACACGCTGATGCTGTCGGTGGACATCAAGCTGCAGGCCCTGGTGGAGCAGCTGTTCGGCGAGCGGCGTGGGGCCTTGGTGGCGATCGACCCGCGCAACGGCGAGGTGCTGGCCTTCGTCAGCAAGCCGACCTTCGACCCCAACCTGTTCGTCGACGGCATCGACGTCGACAGCTGGCGCGAGCTCAACGAGGACATCGACAAGCCCTTGCTGAACCGCGCGCTGCGCGGCACCTACCCGCCGGGCTCGACCTTCAAGCCCTTCATGGCGATGGCCGCGCTGAACAGCGGCAAACGTACGCCCAGCACGATCATCCAGGACAACCTGACCTTCAGTTTCGGCGGCCGCGTGTTCGGCAGCCCGGAGAGCGACCGGCCGGGGCCGAAGGACATGCGCCTGGCCATCGTCGGCTCGTCCAATGTCTACTTCTACACCCTGGCCAACGAGATGGGCGTGGACCTGATCCACGACGAACTCGCGCCCTTCGGCTTCGGCCGCAAGACCGAGATCGACCTGCAGGGCGAGGTGACCGGCGACCTGCCGTCCACCGAATGGAAGCGCAGGAAGTTCTCCAAGCCCGAGCACCAGAAGTGGTACGCCGGCGAGACGATCTCGCTGGGCATCGGACAGGGCTACAACAACTTCACGATGCTCCAGATGGCCACGGCCACGGCCACGCTGGCCAGCGGCGGACAGCGCTTCCGGCCACGCCTGGCGCGCGAGGTGGTCGACGTGGTCAGCGGCGAGAGGCGCCGCGTTGCCAGCGACGCGCTCGACCCGCTGGCGCTGAAGCCCGAGCAGGTGGCGGTGATCCGCGAGGCGATGGGCGGCGTGCCGAAGGAAGGCACCTCGCGCGCGGCCTTCATGGGCACGGCCTACACCAGCGGCGGCAAGACCGGCACCGCGCAGGCCGTGGGCCTGAAGGCGGGCGAAAAGTACAGCCAGATCAAGGCCGACGAGCGCAAGCGCGATCACTCGCTGTACGTGGCGTTCGCACCGGTGGAGGCGCCGACCGTGGCGCTGGCAGTGATTGTCGAGAACGCCGGCTTCGGCTCGACCTCGGCCGCCCCGATCGCGCGCCGCGTGTTCGACTACCTGCTCACCGGCAGCTACCCGAGCGAGGACGACATCGTGCTCACGCGCGAAGGCAAGACCACCGCGCCCGTGGGCAAGCCGAGAGTGGCGACCGAAGTGCCCTTGCCGAGCGTGAACGGGGCTGCACTGCCGTGAGCACCATCTTCGAGCAGCCGTCGCTGTGGCAGCGCGTGAGGCCGATCCTGTTCGGCTTCGACGGGCCACTGTCGACCGCGGTGCTGCTGCTGGCGGCGATCGGCCTGGTGACGATGTACTCGGTGGGCTTCGACCACGGCACGCGCTTCGTCGACCACGGCCGCAACATGCTGATCGCGCTGGTGGTCCTGTGGCTCGCGGCCCAGGTGCCACCGCAGCGCCTGATGGCGCTGGCGGTGCCGATCTACACGATCGGCGTCGCGTTGCTGATCGCCACCGCGATCTTCGGCATCACGCGCAAGGGCGCAACGCGCTGGCTCAACGTGGGCATCGTGATCCAGCCGAGCGAGATCCTGAAGCTGGCCACGCCGCTGATGCTGGCCTGGTGGTTCCAGCGCTGCGAGGGCAAGCTGCGCGCGCCCGAGTGGATGGTGGCCGCGGTGATCCTGCTGCTGCCCTTCGGCTTGGTGGTGCGCCAGCCCGACCTCGGCACCTCGCTGCTGATCCTGTCGGCCGGCCTGTACGTGCTGTTCTTCGCCGGCCTGTCGTGGAAGCTGATCCTGCCGGTGATGGCGCTCGGCGCGGTGGGCATCGTGACGCTGATCGTGTCCGAGCCGACGATCTGCCAACCCGGCGTGGACTGGCCGTTGCTCAAGGAGTACCAGCGCCACCGCATCTGCACCCTGCTCGACCCAGGCAAGGACCCGCTGGGCAAGGGCTTCCACATCCTGCAGGGCATGATCGCCATCGGCTCGGGCGGCCTCACCGGCAAGGGTTTCATGCAGGGCACGCAAACGCACCTGGAATTCATCCCGGAGCGCACCACCGACTTCATCTTCGCCGCCTTCTCGGAGGAGTTCGGCCTGCTCGGCACGCTCGGCCTGCTGCTGGCCTTCATCTTCTTCCTGTTCCGCGGCCTGATGATCGCCGCCGAAGCGCCGACGCTCTTTGCCCGCCTGCTCGCGGGCTCGATCACGCTGTCGGTGTTCACCTACGTGTTCGTCAACATGGGCATGGTCAGCGGCATCCTGCCGGTGGTGGGCATCCCGCTGCCTTTCGTCAGCTACGGCGGCACCGCGATGGTCACGATGGGCCTGGCGATCGGCATGCTGATGTCGATCGCGCGCAGTCAGCGCCTGATGCAGTCCTAGGCCGGTTGCATTGGCAGGCGCACGCTCACCCGCGTGCCGGGCGAGGCCGCGCGCGGGTTGGTCGGCTCGATTTCCACCGCGCCGCCCTGCCGCTCGGCGATCTCGCGCACGATGGCCAGGCCCAGGCCCGAGCCGTCGACCTCGGTGCCGAGCGCGCGGTAGAAGGGTTGAAACACCAGTTCGCGCTCGGCCTCCGGAATGCCGGGGCCGTTGTCCTCGACCTGCAGCACGACCACCTGGCCGTAGGGGTCCGGCAGCAGGCGCACGGTGACAGTGCCGCCGCCGGGGGTGTACTGGACCGCGTTGTCCACGAGGTTGCGGATCAGCTCGCGCACCAGCACCGCCTCGCCCACCACGCGCGGGGCATGGGGGTCGTTCGCTCCGGGCCCTTCGTAGCCCAGATCCAGGCCCTTGCCGAGCGCGCGCGGCACGAAGTCGTGCACCGCCTCGGTGGCCAGCGCGGCCAGGTTGAAAGGTTGCACGCGGCGCGCCTCGCCGGCGTCCTCGGCGCGCGCCATCGCCAGCAGCTGGTTGACCATGTGCGCGGCGCGCTGCGACGAACGCGCGATCTGCTGCAGCGAGCGCTTGACCGACTTGGCGTCGCCACCGTCGACATCCCGCTGCGCCAGCTCGGCCTGCATGCGCAGGCCCGCCAGCGGCGTCTTCAACTGGTGCGCGGCGTCGGCGAGGAAGTGCTTCTGCGCGCTGATCGAGCGGTCCAGGCGCGCCAGCAGGTCGTTGATCGCGGCCACCAGCGGGCTCACCTCCTCGGGCGCGGCGCGCTCGTCGATCGGCGACAGGTCGCCCGCGGCGCGCTGCCGGATGCGACGCTGCAACTCGTCCAGCGGACGCAGGCCGCGCATCAGCGCGAACCACACCAGCACCACGGCGAGCGGCAGGATCGCGAACTGCGAGAACATCACGCCGCGCGCGATCTCGGTGGCCAGCTGCGAACGCTTGTCCAGCGTCTCGGCCACCTGCACCAGCGGCGGCTCGGCATCGTCGCCGCCTGCCAGCGGCAGCCACAGGTATGCCACGCGGACCGCGCGGCCGTCGAGTTCGTCGTCGCGAAAGCGCACTTCGCCGTCGACCACCGGCACCTCGTCGGGCACCGGCAGCACGCGGTCGCCCGCAACGCGCTCGCCGCGCGTACCGAGCACCTGGAAGTAGAAGGTGTCGGACTGGTCGCGCCGCAGGATGGCGGCCGACGTGTCGGTCAGGTCGATGCTGACGCGCGAGCGCAGGATGTTCGAGACCGGCGGCGCCACCGTGACGCGGCGCGCCAGCGTCTGCACCCGCTCCCCCAACTCGCGGTCGAAGGGGCGGTTGGCGATGTTCTGCGCCGAGACCCAGATGATCACCACCGACAGCGGCCACACCAGCAGCAGCGGCACCAGCAGCCAGTCGAGGATGTCGCCGAACAGCGAGCGCTGCGGCCTCTGCGGCGCCAGCAGGTCGCTCGCGGCGGCGGGGGCGTCCTCAGTTGGCAATCTTTTCCAGGCAGTAGCCCAGGCCGCGCACGGTGGCGATGCGGATCGGCCCCTGTTCGATCTTCTTGCGCAGGCGGTGGATGTAGACCTCGATCGCGTTGTTGCTGACCTCGTCGCCCCACTCGCAAAGGCGCTCGACCAGCTGGTCCTTGCTGACCAGGCGCCCGGAGCGTTGCAGCAACACCTCCAGCAGCGACAGCTCGCGCGCGGACAGATCGATCATCTGGTCGTTGATGTAGCACACGCGCCCGGTGGCGTCGAAGCTGAGCGGGCCGTGCTTGAGCACGTTGCTCGCCGTGCCCAGGCCGCGCCGCATCAGCGCGCGCACACGCGCCTCGAGCTCCTGCAACGAGAAGGGCTTGGCCATGTAGTCGTCGGCGCCCAGGTCCAGCCCCTTGACGCGCTGCTCCACGCTGTCGGCCGCGGTGAGGATCAGCACCGGCGTGGCCGCGCCGCGCGCGCGGAACTTGCGCAGCACCTCGAAGCCGTGCAGCTTGGGCAGGCCGAGGTCGAGGATCACGAGGTCGAACTCGTGCGAAGCCAGGGCGGCGTCGGCCTCGTTGCCCGAGGCCACATGGTCGGCGGCATAACCCGCGGCGCGCAAGGACCGCAGCAGGCCGTCGGCCAACACCTGGTCGTCTTCGGCGATCAGCACGCGCATGGACTGTCCCCTCGTTTGCGGCCGATTCTAGGGAGCGTACGCCGTGCGAGGATTGACGCAGCGCAGGAACTGTACGAATATCCAGTTGTCGCGCATAATGCGCGCCGACCCCAGCCAACCCCGGAGACCGCACGCATGGACGCCCCCGTCAAAGCCCTGAACACCGAAAAAGCCAAGGCCCTGCAGGTGGCGCTGGCGCAAATCGAGAAGCAGTTCGGGAAGGGCTCGATCATGCGCCTGGGCGACGGCGAAGCCGTGGAGGCGATCGAGGCGGTGTCCACCGGCTCGCTCGGCCTGGACATCGCGCTGGGCATCGGCGGCCTGCCGCGGGGCCGGGTGGTCGAGATCTACGGCCCGGAATCGTCGGGCAAGACCACGCTGACGCTGCAGGTGATCGCCGAGATGCAGAAGGCCGGGGGCACCTGCGCCTTCATCGACGCCGAGCACGCGCTGGACACCGGCTACGCCCAGAAGCTCGGCGTCAACCTGCAGGAGCTGCTGATCAGCCAGCCCGACACCGGCGAGCAGGCGCTCGAGATCGTCGACGCGCTGGTGCGCTCGGGCTCGATCGACCTGGTGGTGATCGACTCGGTGGCCGCGCTCACGCCCAAGGCCGAACTCGAGGGCGAGATGGGCGACAGCCTGCCCGGCCTGCAGGCGCGCCTGATGAGCCAGGCCCTGCGCAAGCTCACGGCCTCGATCAAGAAGACCAACACCATGGTCATCTTCATCAACCAGATCCGCATGAAGATCGGCGTGATGTTCGGCAACCCGGAAACCACCACCGGCGGTAATGCGCTGAAGTTCTACGCCTCGGTGCGCCTGGACATCCGCCGCACCGGCAGCATCAAGAAGGGCGAGGAAGTCATCGGCAGCGAGACCAAGGTCAAGGTCGTCAAGAACAAGGTCAGCCCACCGTTCAAGACCGCCGAGTTCGACATCCTCTATGGCGAAGGCATCAGCCGCGAGGGCGAGATCATCGACATGGGCGTCAACGCCAAGATCCTGGACAAGTCCGGCGCCTGGTACGCCTACAACGGCGAGAAGATCGGCCAGGGCAAGGACAACGCGCGAGAGTTCCTGCGCGAGAACCCCGAGCTCGCGGTCGAGATCGAGAACAAGGTGCGCGAGTCGATGGGCATCCCGCTGCTGCCCGCGGGCGGCGAAGCCGCCTGAGGGCCGGCTCGGCAGACGGCCGGCGGCGATGGCGCCGCCCCTTTCCTTGCGGGCCCGGGCGCTGCAGTGGCTGTCGCAGCGCGAGCACAGCCGCCTCGAACTGCGGCGCAAGCTTTTGCGGGCCGCCCGGCGCCGTGACGCGCAGGCGGCCGAGCCGGTTGCAGACCCTGGCCCGGAAGTCGATGCGCTGCTCGACTGGCTGGCGGCCAACCGTTACCTGAGCGAGGCGCGCTTCGTCGAGTCGCGCGTGCATGCGCGCTCGGCGCGCTTCGGCAACCGGCGCATCACGCAGGAACTGGCGCAGCACGGCGCGGTGCTCGACGCCGGCACGGCCGAACAGCTCGAGGCCACCGAGCTGGCCCGCGCGCGCGCCGTCTGGCTGCGCAAGTTCGGCGCCGCGCCGGTCGCCGACATGGCGGCGCGCGCCAAGCAGATGCGCTTCCTCGCTGGGCGGGGCTTTTCGGCCGAAGTGATCCGGCGCGTCGTTCTGGGCGGCGGCGACATGGAGGACTGAGCCGCGACTGACCGGTCACTGACGCCGATTGGTGCGCCGCACCATGCTAAATTCCTGCGCGCCCCCAACCGCCTGACCGCAGCGGACTCCGTGCCGCCGTCGCCCCCATGAAGATCCACGAATACCAAGGCAAGGAAGTCCTGCGCCAGTTCGGCGTGCCCGTCCCGCGCGGATACCCGGCGTTCTCGGTGCGCGAAGCCAGCGAGGCCGCGCAGAAGCTCGGCGGCGCGGTCTGGGTCGTCAAGGCGCAGATCCACGCCGGCGGCCGCGGCAAGGGTGGCGGCGTGAAGCTGGCGCGCTCGATGCCCGAGGTCGAGGCGCTGTCCGGCCAGATCCTGGGCATGCAGCTCAAGACCCACCAGACCGGCCCCGAGGGCCAGAAGGTGCGGCGCCTGCTGATCGAGGAAGGCGCGGACATCAAGAAGGAGTACTACCTCGCGGCGCTGACCGACCGCGCGACGCAGAAGGTGGCGATGATGGCCAGCAGTGAAGGCGGCATGGACATCGAGGAGGTGGCTCACGCCACGCCCGAGAAGATCATCAAGGTCTTCGTCGACCCGGCCACCGGCCTGACCGATGCGCAGGCGGGGCAACTCGCCGACGGCATCGGCGTGCCCGCTGCGAGCAAGGCGCAGGCGGTGGACGTGTTCAAGAAGCTCTACGCCTGCTACATGGGCACCGACGCCAGCCTGGCCGAGATCAACCCGTTGATCCTCGAGGGCAACGGCAACATCAAGGCGCTCGACGCGAAGTTCAACTTCGACAGCAACGCGCTGTTCCGCCACCCCGAGATCGTGGCCTACCGCGACCTCGACGAGGAGGACGCTGCCGAGATCGAGGCCAGCAAGTTCGACCTCAGCTACATCAGCCTGGACGGCAACATCGGCTGCCTGGTCAACGGCGCCGGTCTGGCCATGGCCACGATGGACACCATCAAGCTGTTCGGCGGCGAGCCCGCCAACTTCCTGGACGTGGGCGGTGGCGCCACCGCCGAGAAGGTGACCGAGGCCTTCAAGATCATGCTCAAGAACAAGAGCGTGAAGGGCATCCTGGTCAACATCTTCGGCGGCATCAT
>JALHQP010000067.1 GCA_022841885.1 Aquincola sp.
GGCCGCGCTCGCAGCGGCCGTGCCGCCCGCCGCCACCAGCGCGTCGGCGGCGCCGGCGCGCACGTCGAAACCGCGCACCGCATGACCGGCCTTGACGAGGTTGAGCGCCATCGGCACGCCCATGGCGCCGAGGCCGACGAATCCGACACGCATCGAACTACTCCTTGACCGCGCCGGTCATCGCCGAGACGTAGTGCTCCACGAAGAAGGCATACAGGACCACCAGCGGCAGCGAACCGACCAGCGCGCCGGCCATCAGCGAACCCCAGCGGTACTGGTCGCCGTCGGTGAAGGCCGACAGGATGGCCACCGGCACGGTCTTGTTCTCGGTGCTGTTGATGAAGGTCAGCGCGTAGATGAATTCGTTCCAGCACAGCGTGAGGCAGAAGATCGACGCCGAGATCAGCCCCGGCACCGCCAGCGGCAGCACGATCTTGGTCAGGATCTGCCAGCGGTTGGCGCCGTCCATCAGCGCGCACTCCTCGAGCTCGTAGGGGATGGTCTTGAAATAGCCCATCAGCAGCCAGGTCGAGAACGGGATCAGGATCGTCGGGTAGGTGAGGATCAGCGCGAACGGCGTGTCGAACAGGCCGTACTGGAACACCACCGTCGACAGCGGGATGAACAGGATCGACGGCGGCACGAGATAGGCCAGGAAGATCGCGCCGCCGACCCACGACGCGCCCCGGTAGCGGATGCGCGTGATGGCATAGGCGGCGAACACGCTGGCGATCAGCGACAGGATGGTGGCCGACACGGCGATGAACATCGTGTTCCACAGCCACTGCGGGTAGTCGGTCTTGAACAGCAGGTCGCGGATGTGCTCGAAGGTGGGTGTCAGCGTGTAGAACGGGTTGTGCGCGTCCAGGTCGAGCAGGTGTTCCTTCGGCTTGATCGCCGTCATCGTCATCCAGTAGAACGGGAACAACAGGACGAAGACGATCAGGATCAGCGGGATATAGGTGCGCACCACGCGCTGCGGCAGCGTGGACAGGAAGCTCATGCCCTCGCTGTGGTCGGCCTCGCCGGCTGCGGCGGTCGCCACGCGCGCGTCACTCATTGTTTTCTCCGCTCTGCCACTTGCGGCGCTGCAGCCCGAACCACGACACCATGATCGCGGCGAGCAGGAAGGGCACCATCGCGGTGGAGATGGCCGAGCCCTCGCCGATGCGCCCGCCCAGGATGGCGGTGTTGTAGCTCATGGTGGCCATCAGCTCGGTGGCGCCGGCCGGGCCGCCGTTGGTCAGCACCTTGATGAGCTGGAAGTCGGTGAAGGTGAACAGCACCGAGAAGGTCATCACCACGGCGATGATCGGCGTCAGCAGCGGGTAGGTGATCTTGACGAACATCTGCCAGCGCGTGGCGCCGTCGAGCGTGGCGGCTTCGTAGAGCGACGGCGGCACGGTCTGCAGGCCGGCCAGCAGCGAGATCGCAATGAAGGGCACGCCGCGCCAGACGTTGGCGAAGATGACCGAGAAGCGCGAGTTCCAGACGTCGCCGAGGAAGTTGATGTTCTCGGTGATCAAGCCGGTCTTCTTGAGCGACCAGGAGATGACCGAGAACTGCGGATCGAAGATCCACCAGAAGGCGATCGCGCTGAGCACCGTCGGCACGATGAAGGGGATCAGCACGATCGCGCGGATGATCGCCTTGAACGGCAGCTTCTCGTTGAGCAGGATCGCCAGGTACAGGCCGACGCCGAACTTGATGACGCTGGCCACGACCGTGTAGAAGATCGTGAAGAACACCGCCGTCTGGAACTTGCTGTCGCCGATGATCCACTCGTAGTTCTCGAGGCCCACGAACTTGCCCGGCGTGCCGATCTTGGCGTCGGTGAACGACAGCCAGATGCCCAGGCCGAGCGGGTAGACGAGAAACAGGATCAGGAACGCCGCCGCGGGCAGCATGAACAGGAACCCGAGGAAGTTCTTGCTCTGCCAGAGTTGCTTCATGCGGCGGCGCCCCGATCAGATCAACGGTAGATGCGCTTGGCCTGGCGCTCGGCGATCGAGATCGCGTCCTTGATGCTGGCGCGGCCGGTACACACCGAGGCCACCATGTCGAGCATCACGAAGTCGGCCAGCGCGGCGGCCGCCTTCTCGCCCACCGAGCCGAGGCCACCCGCCGTCAGCGTGCGGCGGCTGGCGTCCTTGAGCATCGACAGCTTCGGGTCGGTCTTCCAGACCGGGTTGGCGTCGTAGGCGTTGAGCGGGTGCGTCAGGTAGGCCACCGAATCCACCAGCCACTTGTCGTAGTTCTCGGCTTCGAGCATGAAGGCCATGAAGGCCTTCGCCGCGCTCTGCGCCTTCGAGTACTTCATGATCATCAGCGGGTAGGCGATGTGGAACTCGGTCGGTTTGCCCGCCGGGCCCACGGGCCACAGCGAGTGGTTCATGTCGTCCATCACCTCCTTGGCCTTGGCATCGCCCTTGGCGGCGGCGGCCTTGGCGGCGGCGTAGATCGACACGCCGTTGTTGGTCAGCGAGACCTGGCTCTCCAGGAAGGCCTTGTTGTTGAACGCGTCGTTCCAGCTCGCCGTGCCCGCCACGAAGGTGTCGGACAGCGCCTTGCAGTACTCCAGCGCCTTGACCGTCTCGGGCGAGTTGATGATCACCTTGTCCTTGGCGTCGACCAGGTTGGCGCCCTGCGACCACAGTGCCCAGTGCACCCAGGCATTGCCGTCGCCCGAGGCCCGGCCGAGCGCGAAGCCGCCCGGCACCGATTTCTCCTTCAGCGCCTTCATCAGCTCGAGGAAGCCCGCCGTGTCCTTCGGGATCTCCTTGAAGCCCGCCTTCTCGATCATGCTCTGGCGGTAGTTGATGACGTTGCCGTTGTAGGCCACGGGGATCGCGATCCACTTGCCGCCCGGGCCCTTGCCGTAGGTCTCGGCGGTGGACACCCAGCCGCCGTACTTCTTGCCGAGGTGGTTGGCGACGTCGGTGACGTCCACGCACTTCGCGGGGAACAGGTGCGGCAGCGAGTACAGACCCCAGAACATGTCCGGGCCCTGGTTCGTGTTGGCCGCGACGCTGGCCTTGGGCTGCACGTCGTCGAGCGACTCGTTGATCACCTTGACATCCACGCCGGTGGCCTTGGTGAACGCCGCCACCAGCGCCATGAAGCTGTCTTCCTCGCTCTGCACGAAGCGCTTCCAGCGCAGCAGCGTCAGCTTGGCGCCTTTCTCGGGCTTGAACGGCGAGGCCTGGGCCCAGGCGTGCGCGAACATCGTCAGGTTGGCGGCGCTCGCGCCCGCCAGCGCGGCGCCGGTCTTCAGTGCATTGCGGCGGTTGAGCTTGCTCTCAAACATGTCCTCGGTCTCCTGTTGTGTGATGCGGTCAGATGCGTTGGCCGCTGCTGGCGTCGAACAGATGCGCAACCGGCGCACGCGGTTTGAGTCGGATCTTCTGGCCCGGCGCGAACTCGTGGCGCTCGCGGAAGATCGCCACGATCTCCTGCTCGCCCAGGCGGGCGAAGAGTTGCGTTTCGCTGCCGGTGGGTTCGATGACGACGACCTCGGCCTCGAAGCCGTCGTCGGCCAGGTCGAGGTGCTCGGGGCGGATGCCGTAGACCATGGCGCGGCCGTCGTTGGCGGCCTGAGCGGCGGCCAGGGGCAGCCGCGCGCCGTTGCCCGCCACCAGGGCGCCGTCCTGCTGCCGGCCGTCGATGAAGTTCATCGCCGGCGAGCCGATGAAGCCGGCGACGAAGCGGTTGGCCGGCCGGTCGTACAGCTCCAGCGGCGAGCCGATCTGCTCGACGCGGCCGTCGTGCATCACGACGATCTGGTCGGCCATCGTCATGGCCTCGATCTGGTCGTGCGTGACGTACACCGAGGTCGTCTTCAGGCGCTGGTGCAGCTCCTTGATCTCGGTGCGCATCGCCACGCGCAGCTTGGCGTCGAGGTTGGACAGCGGCTCGTCGAACAGGAACACCTGCGGGTCGCGCACGATGCAGCGCCCCATCGCAACACGCTGACGCTGGCCGCCCGAGAGCTGGCGCGGGAAGCGGTCGAGCAGCGGCGTCAGCCCCAGGATGCCCGCCGCCTTGCCGACGCGCTCGTCGATGAAGGCCTTGTCCTTCTTGGCCAGCGTGAGCGAGAAGGCCATGTTGTCGCGCACCGTCATGTGCGGGTACAGCGCGTAGTTCTGGAACACCATCGCGATGTCGCGCTCCTTCGGCGGCACCTGGTTGACCACCTTGTCGGCGATCGCGACCTCGCCGCCGCTGATGTTCTCCAGCCCCGCCACCATGCGCAGCAGCGTGCTCTTGCCGCAGCCGGAAGGGCCGACCAGCACGGTGAACGAGCCGTCGGGAATCTCGATCGACACGCCATGCAGCACGGCGGTTTCGCCGAAGCGCTTGATCACGTTGCGGATGCTGACGCTGGCCATCGTGAGTTCGGTTTTGCGGTTGCCGGGGCGAGGACGCAAGTTGTATGATGACCCGATCACCATGTCAATCGCGCTTTCCCCGCCCCCCGCGCAGCGCCTGGAAACCGCGCGCCTGTCGGACCGCCTGGCGGCGCTGATCGAGGCGCAGATCGACCGCGGCGCCCTCGCCGCCGGCGACCGCCTGCCCACCGAGCAACAGCTGGCGGCCGCCCACGGGGTCTCGCGCACCGTCGTGCGCGAGGCCGTGCACCAGCTCAAGAGCCAGGGCCTGGTGCGCTCGCGCCAGGGCTCGGGCGTCTACATCACCGAGCCGCCAGCGCACCGCGCGCTGGCCTTCGACCCCAAGCTGCTCGAATCGATGGACGCGGTGGTGCAGATGGTCGAGGTGCGGCGCGTGATCGAGGGCGAGATGGCCTCGCTGGCCGCCATCCGTGCCTCCACGGCGCAGCGCAACGGCCTGAAACGCGCGCTGCTGGCCATCGACGAGGCCACCGAGCGCGGCGAACTCGGCGTCGAGGAGGACCTGGGCTTCCACCGAGCGATCGCCGAGGCCACCGGCAACCCGCAGTTCGTGCGCCTGCTGGGCATCATCGAGGCCTATGTGCGCGACGCGATGACCGTGACCAAGGGCCACGAGTCCAAGCGCGCCGACTTCATGGCCCAGGTGCGGCGCGAGCACCGCGCCATCGTCAACGCCATCGTCGCGCGCGACAGCAAAGCGGCACGCGCCGCCGCGATCGATCACCACCTGAACGGCGAGCGCCGGCTGATCGTCTCCGGCGTGATCAAGCCGTCGCGCGTCAAGAAGCGCTGAGGCCCGCGATGCCGAAGTTCGCCGCCAACCTGTCGATGCTCTACAACGAGCATGCCTTCCTCGACCGCTTCGCGGCCGCCGCGGCCGACGGCTTCGACGCGGTCGAGTTCCTGTTCCCCTACGAACACCCTGCCGCCGAGCTGGCGGGGCGCCTGAAGGCGCACGGCCTGCAGCAGGTGCTGTTCAACAGCCCGCCGGGCGACTGGGCGCGCGGCGAGCGCGGCCTGGCCTGCCTGCCCGGGCGCGAGGACGAATTCCGGCGCGGCGTGGCGCGCGCGATCGAGTACGCGCAGGCGCTCGGCTGCCGGCGGGTGCACCTGATGGCCGGCCTGGTACCCGCCGGCGCCGAGCGCGCCGCGCTGCAAGCCACCTATGTGGCCAACCTCGCGTGGGCGGCGGCACAGTCGCGCGACATCACGTTCCTGATCGAGCCGATCAACGTCCGCGACATTCCGGGCTTCTTCCTGAACCGGCAGGACCATGCGCACGAGATCGTGTCGCTGGCCGGCGCGCCGAACCTGAAGGTGCAGATGGACCTGTACCACTGCCAGATCGTCGAGGGCGACCTGGCGAAGAAGATCGAGCTCTACCTTCCAACCGGCCGTGTCGGCCACTTCCAGATCGCCGGCGTGCCCGAGCGCCACGAGCCCGATGTCGGCGAGCTCAACCATTCCTATCTGTTCGCGCTGATCGACCGCCTCGCCTGGGACGGTTTCATCGGCTGCGAGTACCGGCCGCGCGACAGCGCGCCGGGTGGCACCACGGCCGGCCTGGGCTGGCTGCAACCTTACCGACCATGACCCGACTCCTGATCACCGGCGGCGCCGGCTTCATTGGCGCGCGACTCGCGCGCACCCTGCTCTCCCGCGGCACGCTGGCCGGGCGAGAGATCGAACAGATCGTGCTGGCCGACCAGTTCGCGCCGCCTGAGGACCTGCTCGCGGAGCGGCGGGTACGCGCGCTGACCGGCCCGCTGCTCGAGCAATGCGCCGGCTTCGCGACGGAGCGCTTCGACGGCGTGTTCCATCTCGCGTCGGCGGTCAGCGGCGAGTGCGAACTCGACTTCGACCTCGGCATGCGCTCCAACCTCGACTCGACGCGCGCGCTGCTCGACGCGCTGCGCGCCGCAGGCAACACGCCGCGCCTGGTGTTCTCGAGCTCGGTCGCCGTCTTCGGCCCGGACCCCGGCAAGCCACTCGCCGACGTGGTGGCCGACGACACGCTGCCCGCGCCGCAGACCTCCTACGGCGCGCAGAAGCTGATGTGCGAGCACCTGATCACCGACATGACGCGCAAGGGTTTCATCGACGGCCGCGCCGCGCGCCTGATGACGGTGACGGTGCGGCCGGGCAAGCCCAACGCCGCCGCGTCCTCGTTCTTCAGCGGCGTGATCCGCGAGCCGTTGGCGGGCGTGCAGTCGGTGTGCCCGGTCGACGCCTCGGTGTCGCACCCGGTCGCGTCGCCGGCGCGCACGATCGAGGCGCTGATCGCGGTGTACGAGGCCACGCGCGAGCAGTTGCGCGGCCGCCTGGCCTTGAACCTGCCGGCGCTGAACGTGACCGTGCAGCGCATGCTCGACGCACTGGAGGCCGTGGCCGGTCCGAAGGTACGCGCGCTGGTGAAGTTCCAGCGCGACGAGCGCATCGCCGGCATCGTGGCCAACTGGCCCAAGGGCGCAAGCGCGGCGCGCGCCAACGCGCTCGGCCTGACTGGCGACGCCTCGTTCGAGGACATCGTGCGCCAGTACATCGCCGACTGCCGTGCGCGGCCGGACGCTCACCTCACATTGAAAGGATTGGACTCGTGAGCAACCAGATCGACCTCAGCGGCCGCGTGGCCGTCATCACCGGCGGCGCGCAGGGCATCGGCTTTGCGGTGGCGCAGCGCTTCGCCGCCTCGGGCGCGAAGGTGGTGCTGTGGGACATCGACGAGGCCCTGCTCGCCAAGGCCAAGACGACCATCGGCGCGGCCGCGTCGACCGCGCGCGTGGAACTCACCGACGCGCAACTGGTGGCGCAGGCCGCCGCCGCGGTGCTGGCGACGCAGGGGCGCATCGACATCCTGGTCAACAACGCCGGCATCACCGGCGGCAACGGGCCGACCTGGGAACTGACGCCGGAGACCTGGCGCCGCACGGTCGAGGTGAACCTCGTTGCGCCCTACCTCACCTGCCATGCCATCGTGCCGGCGATGCTCAAGCAAGGCTACGGCCGCATCGTCAACGTGGCCTCGGTGGCCGGCAAGGAAGGCAACCCCAACGCCAGCCACTACAGCGCGAGCAAGGCTGGCCTGATCGCGCTGACGAAATCGCTGGCCAAGGAAACGGCTCAGAAGGGCGTGATCGTCAACGCGGTCGCGCCGGCCGCGGCGCGCACCGCGATCTTCGACCAGATGACGCAGCAGCACATCGACTACATGCTGTCGAAGATCCCGATGGGCCGCTTCGTCGAACCGCACGAGATCGCTGCCGCGATCGCCTGGCTGTCGAGCGAAGACTGCTCGTTCACGACCGGCTCGGTGCTGGATCTGTCGGGCGGGCGCGCGACCTACTAGCTAGAGCTCACTGGAAGATGCGGGGGCCGGTTGCGACTGGTAGATGTGCGAGTACCAGAAGACTGGAATGGCGACCACCGAGAACAAGATCAGAAGTACGACCCATGCGATCCTCTTCTGAGGTTCGACGCTCGGTAGCCGGAAGACCAACGCGATGCAACCCACGAGCAGGCTGGCAAGTAAGCCCCACGTCAGCGGGCTGGCACCCGGGCCCAGAGCAAGCTCGAGCCCGGGCGCAGAAGCCCCAGGGATCTGCCACAGCTGAGATAGGCCGCTCAGCAAAGCCATGGCGAGTGGCGTGCACGCCACTACCCCAGAGACCAGCTTGGCTACGAGACGCACGGCGCCCTCCCACCTTCATCGTTGTGCGCGCCAGTGTGACGCACAACACCGCCGCCGGACCGAACGTGCTTCGGGGTGGGTCAGACCAGCCGTAGTACGTTCCGCCCATCCTGCTTGCCGGCGTACATGGCTGCGTCGGCGCGCTTGAGCAGCGCCGCGGGCTCGTCGCCGTCCAGCGGCGCCAGCGCATAGCCGAGCGTCGCGCCAAGCTCGAAGTGCAGGCCCTGCAATTCGAACGGGTCGATGAAGGCGGCGGCCACCTGGTCGCCAAGTTCGCGCGCCTTGTCGTCCGACGGCAGGCCCTGCGCGACGACGACGAACTCGTCGCCACCCAGGCGCGCCACCACGTCGCTGCCGCGCAGGCTGGCACGCAGGCGTTGGGCCACGGCGCACAGCAGCGCGTCGCCGACATCGTGGCCATGCTTGTCATTGACCGGCTTGAAGCCGTCGAGGTCGATCAGGTACACGGCCAGCAGGCGCTCGCGCGTCGCGCGCGCCAGGCCGTCGGCCAGCGCCGCCTGCAGTCCGCGCCGGTTGGGCAGGCCGGTCAGCGGGTCGGTCTGCGCGAGCGAGAGCGCGCTGTCGCGCTCGTGCGCGCTGCGCCGCGCCTCGTCGTGCACCGCGTGCAGGCGCAGCGCGAGCACGCGCAGGAAGAGCAGCATGTCCAGCGTGGCGCCGAGCTGGAACGAATGCAGGGTCCAGAAGTTGGCCGGCAGCTTGCCGCGGATCAGCGCCACCATCACCGCGGTGCTCACGAAGTAGCCGACCCATGCCACGATGAACAGCCAGCCGACCGGGTTGCCGCGCCGCGCCAGTTTCAGCGCACCGGGCAGGCCGATCAGCGCGGGCGCCAGGCCCACGCTGCCGATCACCGCGCTGACCGCGTGCACGTCGATCAGGTCCAGCGCATAGGCCACGGCCACCACAGCGAGAAAGGCCGCGCCGCCCTTCATGGCCGGGCCGAACCAGCGGTGCCGCTCGGGCCCGCGCAGCACGTCCTCGACGAAGAGGAAGGTGCCGGCCGCCGCGGCCAGCGCGGCGATGCCGGCCAGGTGCGTTTCGGCCCAGAAGCGGTCCGTCCACAGGTACTGCGCGCCAATGCCGAACTGCACCAGCGAAAACAGGATGCCGCCGCCGATCAGCAGCGCGTACTTGGGCAGCAGCGGGTCGCGCAGCGTGGCCCACTGCAGCAGGCTGTAGAACAGCAGGCACAGCCCGAGCCCGGCCAGCAGGCCCTGCAGCATCTGCTCGGCGAGGGCGTGCTGCCAGAAGGCCGGCGGCTTGGACAGGGTCAGCGGCACGATCATCGCGCCCAGGGTCTCGACGCGCAGCCAGGCTTCGTAGCGCGCGCCGGGTTGCAGCGCGAGCTCGACCGCGTGCGAGCGGCTCGGCAGCGGGCGCTCGGCATAGGGCTGCAGGTTGCCCAGGCGCGCCTGGCGCACCAGGCGGCCCTGCGCGTCGAGCAGGTACAGGTCCGCCCGGTTGAGCACCGCGTATTCCAGGTCGAGCACCCAGCGTCCGTCGGAGCCGGCGGCCACTTCGAGCGGCAGGTGCAGCCAGACCGCGTCGCGGCGGTGGCCGAGCGTGCCCGGGGCCGTCGTCGGCGCGGCGAAACGATCGCGTGCGACGCGCGCGTCGTCGAGCGTCATTTGCTTGCCGGTGTCGCCTAGGGCCGTCACCGCCGACCATGCGTCGATGCGCGCCCGAGCATCGTCGAGCACCAGCGGCTGCGCTGCGGTGGCGGCCCACGCCGGCGCGAGGCACGCCGCGCAGGCCAGCGCAACCAAGACGGATCGGACGAGGGCGAACAAGGCGGAAGAGACGGGGCGGGGGAGCGGCTGGCGCGCGGCCCCGATTGTCCGCCACGGCCCTAGGCCGCCGTCCTCAGGTGTTCAGCCGCGCCCACTGCTCGAGCAGCTGCTCGTAGTCGCGCCGTGTCTCGGCGTAGGCCTGTGCGAACTCGCGCGTGCTGCAACCGCCGCTGCCGCGCACCATGGCCTGGCCGGCGTCGGCGGACAGGCGCCGCGACAGCGCGCGCAACTCGCCGGTGCGCGCCTGCGGCGGCAGCTCGCGCACCACGGCCTGCCAGTCGCGCGGCGCGCGGCGCACCCGGCAGATCGTGTCGAGCGAGCTCATCAGGTCGGCATGGAACATCAGGTCGCCCATCAGCGCGCCGGACTCCTCGTCGTCGGCCACGGCCACGGCGCTGGACAGCGCCAGCACGGCCATGGCGCCGGCGCGGGAGAGGGTGTGCAGCAACGAGGCCATGGACCGAGTGTAGGAACTCGCATGCCGACACACAGGCCCCCGTCCCCGGGGCGTGCCCACCCCCGTTCGGGCGGCCCGTTGTTACTCCGGCGCGCCCTGCACGACGTCGGGTAGCGACGCTCAGCGCTCGGTGGCGCCCAGCTTGTCGAGCAGCCCGTTGAGTTCGTCCAGCGAGTCGAAGGCGATCGCGATCTCGCCCTGCTCGCCGCGCTTGGTCTTGCGCAGCACGCGGATCTCGACCGTGGCGGTGAGCTTGTCGGCCAGCGCCTCTTCCAGGCGCACGATGTCGCGCGGCTTGTCCTTCTTGATGCGCATCAGCGGTGTTTGGCGGCTGTCGCCCCCCGCACGCCGGGCCACCAGCTTCTCGGTCTCGCGCACCGACAGCTTCTTCGCGGCCACCTCGTTGGCCGCCAGGATCTGCGGCGCCGCGTCGAGCCCGAGCAGCGCACGCGCATGGCCCATTTCCAGATCACCCGCCATCAGCATCTGCTGCACCGGCGCGGCCAGGTTCAGCAGGCGCAGCAGGTTCGACGCCGCGCTGCGCGAGCGGCCCACCGCCTGCGCCGCCTGCTCGTGCGTGAGCTTGAACTCGTCGACCAGGCGCTTCAGGCCCTGCGCCTCTTCGAGCGGGTTCAGGTCCTCGCGCTGGATGTTCTCGATCAGCGCCATCACCGCCGCGGCCTCATCGGGCACGGGCTTCACGAGCACCGGCACCTCGTCGAGTCCGGCCAGCTTCGCGGCACGCACCCGGCGCTCGCCGGCAATGATCTCGAAGCGGCCGCCATTCACAGGGCGCACCAGCACCGGCTGCATCACGCCCTGGCTCTTAATGCTCTCGGCCAGCTCGTAGAGCGAACCCTCGTCCATTCGCGTGCGCGGCTGGTACTTGCCGGGCTGCAACTGCGCCAGCTTCAGCGTGCGCGGCGCGCCCTCGTCGCCCGGCCGAGCCGCGGGTGTGTCGGCGACCTTGGGGCCGAGCAGGGCTTCGAGGCCGAGGCCCAGGCCCTTGGGTTTCTTGGTGACCATGGGCGCGGATTGTCGCTGCGAACCCGTTCAGGCCCGCAACCGCTCCAGCAGCGCCCGCCCCTTGGGCCAGTCGCCCAGCCCCGACTCGCCGTTGATGTGCCCGCGCGGTCCGATGTCGATCCGCTCGGCGCCCCAGTCGCGCGCCATCTGCGCCGAGCGCTCCGGCGCGCCGTAAGGGTCGTCGGTGCTGGTGACGGCGATCGCCGCGAACGGCAGGCGGGCGCGCACGATCGGTCGCCAGGGCCTCAGGTTCGGCGGCATGTCCTCGCGCTCGACGTCCGGCGGCGCCACCAGCAGCGCGCCTTTCACGCGCGCCGTGTGCTGCGAATGCGCAGCCCAGGCGGCGACGAGCTGGCAGCCCAGGCTGTGCGCCACCAAGATCGCGGGGTTTTCGTCTTCGAGCAGCACCTCCTCCAGCCGCGCCATCCAGTCGCCGCGCTTGGGCCAGAGCCAGTCGCTCTGCACCACGCGCTGGTCGCCGTGCAACGCCTCCCAGCGGCTTTGCCAATGGTCGGGGCCGGAATCGAGCCAGCCGGGAAGCAGGAGCACGCGCAGAGCCTGGGGCATTCCCTTATCCTAGAGGCATGGGCAAAAAACACGTCGTCTTCGTCGATGGCCAGGAAGGCACCACCGGCCTGCGCATCCACGAGTACCTGGCCGCGCGCAGCGACATCGAGCTGCTGAAGATCGATCCGGACAAGCGCAAGGATCCGACCGAGCGCGCGCGCCTGCTCAACGCCGCCGACGTGGCCTTCCTGTGCCTGCCCGACGCGGCGGCGCGCGAGGCGGTGGCGCTGGTCACCAACCCCAACACCTGCGTCATCGACGCCAGCACCGCGCACCGCGTCGCGCCAGGCTGGACCTTCGGCATCCCCGAGCTGGCCCCGGGCCAGCGCGAGGCGCTGCGCAAGGCCAAGCGCATCGCGAACCCGGGCTGCCACTCCACCGCCTTCATCGCGCTGCTGCGGCCGCTGGTGGATGCCGGCATCGTGGCCACCGACCTGCCGGTCGCCGCCACCTCGATCACCGGCTACTCGGGCGGCGGCAAGAAGATGATCGAGGAGTACGAGGCCGCGGGGCGCTCGAAGACGCTCGACGCACCGCGCCCCTATGGCCTGAAGCTCGGCCACAAGCATGTGCCGGAGATGATGGCCTACAGCCGCCTGACCACCAAGCCGGTCTTCATGCCCATCGTCGGCCCGTTCTACAAGGGCCTGGCCGTCAGCGTGCCGCTGCACTTCTCGCAGCTCAAGCCCGGCACCGACGCCGCGGCGCTGGTGCGCGCCTACCAGAAGCACTACGAGGGCGAGCGCTTCATCCGCGTGATGCCGGCGGCCGACCCGTCGCTGGCCGAGCCGAACTTCTTCGACGTGCAGGGCAGCAACGACACGAACCGCATCGACATCTTCGTGTTCGCCGACACGCAGCAGTGCATCCTGATCGCGCGCGAGGACAACCTCGGCAAGGGCGCGAGCGGCGCGGCGGTGCAGTGCATGAACCTGCACCTCGGCTGCGACGAAGGCCTCGGCCTGTAGCACTGCGATGGACCGCGTCGACGCGCTGGTCGTCGGCGCCGGTGTGATCGGCCTGGCCGTCGCGCGCGAACTGGCGCGCGCGGGGCACGAGGTGATCGTGATCGAGCGCGCCGAGGGCATCGGCACGGCCACCAGCGCGCGCAACAGCGAAGTCATCCACGCCGGGCTGTACTACGCGCCCGGCTCGCTGAAGGCGAAGCTGTGCGTCGAGGGCCGCCACGCACTCTACGCGCGCTGCGCCGAGCGCGGCATCGCGCACCGGCGCTGCGGCAAGCTGGTGGTGGCGGTGACCGAAGCCGAAGTGCCGGCGCTCGAAGCGCTGCTGGCGCAGGCGCACAGCAACGGCGTGGACGATGCGGTGCTGATCGACGGCGCGACCGCACGCGCGCTGGAGCCGGCCGTGCGCTGCGTCGCCGCGCTGCACTCGCCGTCCACCGGCATCGTCGACAGCCACGGCCTGATGCTCTCGCTGCAGGGCGAGGCCGAGGACCATGGCGCGATGCTCGCCTTGCACAGCCCGCTGGAGCACGCGGCGGTCACGCCCGATGGCTTCGAGGTGCAGGTCGGCGGCGCCGAGCCGATGCGCCTGCACGCACGGATGCTGGTCAACGCGGCAGGCCTGCACGCCAGCGCGGTGGCGTCGCGCATCGACGGGCTCGACACCCGCCACGTACCGCCTACGCGCTTCTGCCGCGGCCACTACTTCGCGCTCGCCGGCCGCGCGCCGTTCTCGCGCCTGGTCTACCCGATGCACAACCGCGCCGGGCTGGGCGTGCACTTCACGCTCGACCTCGGGGGCCAGGGCCGTTTCGGGCCCGACGTGGACTGGCTGCCCGTGGATTCGACCGAGGACTACGCGGTCGACGCCTCGCGCATCGACGCCTTCGCCACCGACATCCGGCGCTACTGGCCGGGTCTGCCGGATCCGCTGTCGGGCGCGCTCGCGCCCGCCTACAGCGGCATCCGGCCCAAGATCGTCGGCCAGGGCGAGCCGGCGGCGGACTTCCGCATCGACGGGCCCGAGCTGCACGGCGTGCCGGGCCTGGTGAACCTGTTCGGCATCGAGTCGCCGGGCCTCACCGCGTCGCTGGCGATCGGCGCGCGCGCGGCTTCGTTGCTGGCATAGGCGCCTGCGGCGCCGCTTCGCTGGCGCCGATCCACTCGGCCCAGTAGTCGATGCAGGCCTTGATCTTCGGCAGGCGCTGGCGTGCGCCGGCCGTGACCGCGTAGATCGCCACCGCCTGCGGGTCGGTGAAGTCGGGCAGCACGCGCACCAGCCGCCGCTGCAGCACCATCGGCTCGGCCACCAGGGCCGACAGGCGGCCGATGCCCAGGCCCTCGAGCACCATGTTGGCGACGATGCCGGTGTCGTTGCTGCGCCAGTAGCCCTCGATCGGCAGCCTGAGCGGCTGGCCGTCGACCAGGAAGGGCCAGTAGTTCAGGTGCGGTGCGGCCGTGTTGGCGATCAGGCGGTGCTGGCGCAGGTCCGACGGCTGCACCGGCAGGCCATGCTGCGCGGCGTAGGCCGGCGACGCGTAGATCGCGCGACCCAGGTGGCCGATCTGGCGCGCCACCGTGGTGTCGGCCAGCGCACTGGCGGTGCGGATCGCGATGTCGATGCCCTCGCGCGCCATGTCCACCAGGCGGTCGCTGACCTCGAGTTCGATGCGCAGCCGCGGGTGGCGCGCGTTCAGCCCCGCCAGGCTGGGCAGCAGCATGTACTGCGCGATCACCGTGCTGGCGGCCACGCGCACCAGGCCGCTGGCCTCGCGCGCCTTGGTCGCGAAGTCGGCCTCCAGCTCGTCGAGCGTGCCGGCGATGCGCTGGCAGTAGTCGAGGAAGGTCTCGCCCTCGGCCGTGAGGGCCAGGCCATGCGTCGAGCGGTGGATCAGGCGCGCGCCGCAGGTCTTCTCCAGGCGCGCGAGCGTGCGCGACACCTGGCTCACCGGCACATCGCGCTCGCGCGCCACGGCCGACAGCGTGCCCAGCGCCGCGACGCGGGCAAACAGCTTCAGGTCGTCGAGTACCAGGCCGTCCATGGGCGCGCATCGTAGGCGCATCGGCTTTGCAGTGCATGCAAGGCGCTTTTGAAACGCGTGCCGTTTCCGGTGCGGGCCGCACTGCCTAGAGTCACATCACCCTCTCAGGAGTGCCTCATGGACACCAACTTCTCCCCGTTGAGCCACCTCAGCCCGCAACAGCACCAAGCCCTGTTCGAGCACGCCCGGCGCGAAGCCCATGCGCTGCGCCGGCAGGCGCTGCGCGACGCAGCGGCCTGGGTCGCCACCCACGCCCGCGCGCTCTGGCGCGCCGCGCGCGGCGCCGCGATCACGCCCCAGCCGCTGACCCGGGAGGCCTGACATGCCCACGCTGACCGTCAAGCTCGCGCCCCTGCCGTCCGAGCTCGTGCAGCGGCATTTGGCCGAGGCACTGACCGCCGTCACCGCCGACACGCTGGGCAAGCGCGCGGAAGTCACGGCGGTGGTGTTCGAGCCCGTGCCCGCCTCGCAGTGGTGGATCGGCGGCGCGCCGCTGCGCCAGGCCAGCGCCATGCTCGAGATCCGCATCACCGCGGGCACCAACACGGTGGAACAGAAGGCACGCTTCATCGAGGCGGCCGACGCGGTGCTGCAACGCCACCTGGCGCCGCACGCAGCGCTGGCCGAAGCGAGCTACATCGTCGTGCACGAACTGCCGGCCACCGACTGGGGCTACGACGGCCTGACGCAACGCGCGCGGCAACTGACGCGCGTGCCGAGCCTGTAGGGCCCGGCGCCGCGCGCAGGCTCAGTGCTTGCGCGCGGTGGCGCTGGCCAGCACGTCGGCGCCCGACAGGCCGGCGAACAATTGCGCCGCCTTGAGCTTGATCTCCAGCAGCTCGGTGGCGCTGACCGAGAACTGGCCGGTGGTCTTGTTCAGCTGCACGCTGAACTCCACGTCCTTGCCCGCATGCGTCAGCGTGCCGCTGGTGAACTCGTAGTCCGAGCTGTCCCAGGGCAGGCCGCGTTGCGCCACGTCCCAGTCCAGGTACTCGACGCGCTGGATCTCGCCGCTGGCCAGGTCGAGCAGGGCGGTGGCGTTGGCGAGCTCGTCGCTCTGTTCGACGGTGATGGCGATCGGTACTTTGAGGTCCACGGCAGGCCCTAGGGTGGCAGCGCGCAATTCTCGCACCCGCCGCCAACCGCGTCGCCTTGCGGCGGCGCAAGCGCGGCCCGCTACGCTGGGCGACACTGCGCGCCATGAGCCGTCGATTCGCACCCTGGGTCGCCGCCGGCCTGCTGGCAACCGCTGCAGCGCAGGCCACCACCGAAGCGCCACCGCCCGGCGAGTACCGCATCGTCAACGGCCGCGTCGACCGCGGCACCTACCTCGGCTGGCGCATCTTCCACAGCGCCTGCTTCGGTTGCCACGGCAGCGGCGGCGTCGGCACCGACCTGGCGCCCAGCCTCGTCGAGCGCGTGCGCACGATGACGCCGCGCGACTTCGCCGCCAAGGTGCTGACCAGCTACCGCCTCGTGCCGCCCTCGACCGAAGGCCGCGAGGAGGATCGGGCGCGCGAGCGCGAGGCCACGCTCGAGCAGATCATGCGGCGCGAGCGCGGCACCGCGCGCAGCGTGGTGCAGATGCCGGCCTGGGAAGCGCACCAGCAGGTGCCGGCGCATGTGCTCGACCTCTACGCCTACCTGTCGGCGCGCGCCGACGGCAAGCTGGGGCCGGGCCGACCGCCGGTGGCGGCCGAGAAACCGACGCGGCGCTAAGCCGAGTCCAGCCGCGTCAGGCCGCGTCGCCCGGGCGCACGCGGTAGTGGTAGCCGTAGCCGTCGGCGAAGCCGAGCCTCGCGTAGACCGCGCGCGCGGCCGTGTTGTCGGACTCGACCTGCAGGTAGGCGCTGGTGGCGCCGGCCTCGCGTGCGTCGGCGAGCAGGCGCGCGCACAGCAAGCGCGCCAGGCCGCGGCCGCGCAGCGACGGGTCGACGAACACGTCGTACAGGCCCACCAGGTCGGCCTCGCGCGCGCTCTGGCCGCAGGCGACGGTGGCGCCGTCGGCCGCGCGGCGGATCGCCAGCGCACGGAAGGGCACCGGCGAATGGGCCAGGCGCTCGGCATGCGCCTGGCGCTGCGCGAGCGCCGAACCGCGCAGCGTGCCGACCGCCTGCGCCATCGCCGAATGGCCGAGCGTCTCGAAGGCCAGATCCTTGGGCAGCGCCTGCGGCGCGACCCGGTCGAGCGAGGGCGCGGCCATCACCCGCGTGTCGTCGATTGCGCCATAGCCGCGCGCCGCCAGCTCGGCGTCGAGGTTCGAAGGCTGTGTGAACGGCGTGATGCGCAGCACCATCGGCAGCCGCGCCGCGGCGAGCACCGCCTGCGCCTCCCGCAGCTTGTCAGCCACCGGCCGCACGCCGGCGGCCACCGCGTTGACGCAGCGCGCGCGCTTGGCCTTGCCGGGCGAGAAGCGCACCAGCCAGCCGTCGAGCCACAGTTGGTGCGGCGGCGCGCTGGCGTTCAGCCCCGCGTCCTCGATGCGCTGCAGCAGCCAGGGGTCGAACGCGGGGTTCAGGCCGGCGTTGCCGGCCAATACCGCAAGGCCCGCGCTCATGAGGCCAGGCGGGCTGCGCGGCCGACCATCTCCTCGGCGAAGGCCACGTAGGCCTGCGCGCCGCGCGCGTTCGGGTCGAACACGACGCCGGGCTGGCCGTAGCTGGGGGCCTCGGCCAGGCGCACGTTGCGCGGGATCACGGCGTCGAACACCTTGTCGCCGAAGTGCGACTTGAGCTGCTCGCTGACCTGCTGCTGCAGCGTGATGCGCGGGTCGAACATCACGCGCAGCAGGCCGATGATCTGCAGCTTGGGGTTCAGGTTCGCGTGCACCTGCTTGATGGTGTTGACGAGGTCGGTCAGCCCTTCGAGCGCGAAGTACTCGCACTGCATCGGCACGATCACGCCATGCGCGCTGCACAGGCCGTTGAGCGTGAGCAGCGACAGCGACGGCGGGCAATCGATCAGCACGAAGTCGTAGTCGGCTTCGACCGCGGCGAGCGCGCTGGCCAGGCGCTCGCTGCGCCGCTCGAGGCCGACCAGCTCGACCTCGGCGCCCGCCAGCTCGCGGTTCGCGCCGAGCACGTCGTAGCCACCCTTCCCGCTGTGCTGCTTGGCCTCGGCGATCGACGCCGATTCGAGCAGCACGTCATACACGCTCAGCTCGAGCTTGCGCTTGTCGATACCCGAGCCCATGGTCGCGTTGCCCTGCGGGTCGAGGTCGATCACCAGCACGCGCTGGCCCACCTGGGCCAGGCCGGCGGCGAGGTTGACGGTGGTGGTCGTCTTGCCGACCCCGCCCTTCTGATTGGCGACACAGAAGACCTTGGGCATCGGCTCAGTCCTTCACCAGGCGGATGCCGAAGCCGATCAGGAACACGCCGGCCGCGCGCTCGAGCCAGCGCGTCAGCGAGCGGTGCGCCTTCACCTTCTCGGCCACCGCGTGCGCGAAGGCACACAGCGCGAGGCAGTACACGGCGGTGATGGCCGCGATGGTCAGTGCCATGGCGCCGAAGGTCGGCAGCCCGCGGTGCGTGGCCGGGTCGATGAACAGCGGGAAGAAGGCCATGTAGAAGACGATCGCCTTCGGGTTGAGCAGGGTGATGAAGAAGGCCTGACGCGCGTAATGCCGCGGCTCGATATGGATCGGCGAGGCGCTGCCGTCGCCCTTGGACCACAGCAGCCGCAGGCCGATCCACGCCAGGTAGGCCGCGCCCGCGTACTGCACCGCCTTGAACACCGTCGGGTAGGCCGCCAGCAGCGCGGCCACACCGGCCACCGCCAGCCACAGCAGCACCTGGTCGCCGACGATCACGCCGAAGGTGGCCGCCGCGCCGGCGCGAAACCCGCCCTTGCCGGTGGAGGTGAGCAGCGCAAAGGTGCCCGGGCCGGGCAGCGCGAGAAACAGCAGGATCGCGGCGCAGAACGCGCCGTAGTCGGTGATGCCGAACATGGGAAGCAGGGGGAACGCCGCGGAGTGCGGTGCAGCGAGATTACAGGATCGCCGCGCGTGGACGACAATCGCGGCCCATCATGCAGTCCACGCCCCCTGTCGAGACGCCGCCCGGCGAACCTGCCGCGCCGAGCGGGGCCCCGACCGTCGCCGCCCCCGCCGAGGCTCCGCAGGCCCCCGAGCCCACCGAGCCGGCCATCGCGCAGGCACCGGACGCGGCGGACGC
>JALHQP010000068.1 GCA_022841885.1 Aquincola sp.
CGCTGCATCGCGCCGGCGTGCCGCTGCTGGCCGGTACCGACAATGTCGAAGATGTAGGCCTGCATCGCGAGATCGAGCCCTATGTGGAGGCCGGCATTCCCGCGCCCGAGGCACTGCGCATCGCCACCTGGAACGGTGCGCGCTCCATGCGCGCCACCGCCGATGCCGGCAGCATCGAAGCCGGCAAGCGCGCCGACCTCGTGCTCATCGAAGGCGACCCGAGCGTGCGCATCGCCGACCTGCGCCGCGCAAGCCTGGTGTGGAAGGCGGGCGTGGCCTACGAGCCGGCCGCGATCTACGAGGCGATGGGCTACAAGCCCTTCGTGCCGGCGGCGAAGATCGAATCGCCCGGCACCACCCGGTGATGCGATCGCCGGCATGTACGACCACGACCCCAGATGGCCCTGCCGGCCGAAGTCAGCAGGCGGCTACTCCTGCGGAAGCCCGGTAACGGCCACGACCCGTCACTGGCGACGGGCGACTATCCGGCCGTTCGCCAGACGCAACCGCGGCCGCGGCACCATCGCCGCCAACCGCTGTATGAACTCCAGCGGGCTCATGACCAAGTGTGTCGTTCCATCGCGCCAAGGTGTCTTGAGTTTGAGCTCGACTTGGCCGGCAGCGTTGAGTTACACCCTCTCGTCCGACAGCGCAAGGCGCGTGATGTAGCGGCACAGCTACTCCAGCCGCTTGCGGTCATCCGCCTCGACCCACAACGCGGCGTGCAGGCTGAACCCGTCGATGGGCGGAAGCAACGGCGATGCCCGCGGCCCGCACCACGCATCGCGGACTGCGTGAGAAGCCGCGCCCCTGGCGCTGACAGCCGTCATGGACCCGGACGGCGTCTCGACGTTCTCCGCCTGCGCGGCCGCAATGAATCAGTCGCCCCGCAGGGGTTCGACCGCGTCGAAGCGCAGATGGCTGGCGCTGGCGCCGCGTCCGGTCTCGCGTTCGCGGCCGATCCACATCACCGCTTTGCCATCGGTCCAGCGCGCACGCTGCACGCGGCGATGCACGAGCGTGCCGGCGCGCGGGACCTCCTCCTCGTGCACGTAGTACGGGCTGCCGGCCTCGTTGAGCAGCACGCCCTTGGCCTTGACCACGTCGCGCGGCGGGATGCCGAGCTTGGGCATGGCGGCGCGCTGGAACTGCGTGTCCTGGACGCTGCCACCGATGTGCACCGGTAGGAAGGGCAGCCAATTCTCAGGGACAGTCGTGCCCAGCAGGTAGCGTATCGGCGTTGTCGAGCCGACGATGGGCGGCGGCTCGACGCCGGTCTTGTCCGCGGCCTCGTGCCCGCTGACACCGCGACCGGTGGCGTCGGGGATCACGTCTTCGATCGCCCACACCATGTTGGCCATCTCGTCGCGCGCGAAGTTCACCGTCTCCAGCGGCTCGCTGCTCAGGCTGTGCGTCAGCGATGGCGGCAGATAGAACAGCGGGCGCCCCTCGCCGCGGGCGCGGCGGTCGCTCAGGCCGAACATGCTCCAGCGCTGCCAGGCGTTCTCGTTGCCGGCGTTCGCGGCACGCACGAGCGTGCGCTCGCCGAACACGTCGGTGATGACGAGGCCGTGCACCTCGCACACGGTGTTGACCGGCAGCTTGCACGGGATCACGAACCAGTCGTTGCCGTAGACCAGGCCGAACTCGGCGAAGGCGAGCAGGAGGTGATCGGTCGTCTTGGCGCTAAGCTTGCCGAAGTCGATCTGCCGGTCCTCCATCTCCCAGAAACGAGGGTTGGGGAGTCCCTTGAAGATCGCCGGCGTCGGGAGGAAGGACAGCGGGGGATCGAAGTCCGGGGGGAGCTGCGCTTGCGAATCCTTTGCGATCGGCGTCGCGGGGTCGATCGCGTCGAAGGCCCACCAGTCAAGCCGCCCCCCCATGTAGCTGTGGGCGCCGAGCGTGAGCGCCTGGCCGTCGGCCCGTGGGGCGGCGACGCTGAAGCGGTAGTCGAGCGACGTGGGGCTCCAGGCGGTGTCTGCGGCGGCGGCGGGCTCGAGGAAGACGCGCCGGGCGAAGGCCTGGAGTTGGGTGGCTGCGTCGCTGACCGCCGCGACGTCGGCAGGGTCGACGGTGAGGTCGGTGAGCAGGGTGCCGCCGTCGATCGATCGCAGCAGGGCGCCGCCATCGATGCCCCGCCGCAACGTGGCTTGGTAGAGGTTCATGCCCTCGATCTGACCCCGATGCTGGTCCTCCTGGTCGGTGGGCATCTGAAACGAGGCCCGGCAACGGTCGGTGTACGTGGCGCGGCGTGCCGCCGGCAGCAGGCGGATGAACTGCTGGCCCAGCCTCAAGCGCCGCGCGAGGGTCATCGGAGCGGGCTCCTTCTCGACGAAGGCCTCCATCGGGACCGTCTCGTCCCAGTCGGTCCCAGGCCCCTCGCGCAGGGCCATGCGGTCGATGTGGACGCTGCGCGTCAGCAGCCGGGCATCGATGGCCGAGCCGGCGTCTTCGGCTGCGAGCTCGCCCGTCTGCCACTGGCGGGTGAGCATCCACAAGGCGTCGCGGACCTCGGCGCGTAGGCTGCGTTCGAAGTTCTCGCTGCGCGGCCGGGGCTCTAGGCGGCTGTAGGCCGTGACGGCCGGCTCGCGGTACTTCTTGTTCAGCAGGCCCTTGTCGGCCTTGCTGATCATGAGTGCGGTGAGTTCGGTCATGGGGATCCTTGACGACGCATGTTCAAGTTCGCGGAACGAGCAGTTGGCCCACCCTCTGCGCGACGATCTCGAGCGACAGAGCGTGATCGAGGGACAGGCCCGAACGGGTGGTACTGAACTCCGACACCAGCGCGGGCAGCAAGATGGTCATCACGCCGTTGGCGTCGATCTGGTCCGGCTCGACCGCGCGCTGGCGAGCGCGCGCAAAGGTGTCGAGCACGCCTTCGACCAGGTGTTCCCACTGCCATCGGCCCGTGAGTTGCGGCGCCACGGCCAGCAGGATGGCCTGCGCGGGCATCGAGTTGGGGTTGTTGTAGTTGAAGGTCAGGCCGGTCACCTCGTCGGCGTTCGGCAGGGCCTCAGTCCATTGGTCGATGACGAGGCCGCACTGCACGGCAGTGGCGTCGAAGCCCTGAGGCGTGAGGATCGCAAAGCTCAGGGTGTCGTGGTCGAGCGTGGTGCCCGCAGGGAAGTCGGTGGCGAGCCACGCGTCGCCGCTGCGGTGCGGCAGTTGCAGCGGCTCGGCCTCGATCGATGCGCCGCCCAGCGCCTGCGCGAGCAGCACCACCATCTCCAGGCGGTGCATGCGGCTCCGCACCTGCGCCACGCCGTGCAGGAACTCGTCGACGACGGCCTGGCTGCCGAGGGTGGTGCGGGCGTAGTCGAGCAGCTTGTCGCGCTCGGCATGCGCCGCGGCGACATCGGCCACGTCGGTGAACCGGAAGCGCGGCAGCAGGACGAAGTCCGCGCCGAGCATCTGGCGCGCGGCGGCGGTGAGCGCTTCGAGCTTCTGCGCCGCCGATGCCGAGGGCTTGGCGGCGAGTGCGCGCTGGGCGTCGCGTTCGCTCGTCGCTGCGTCGATGCGCCGTTGCAGCGAACGGGCTTGCTCGAGCAGGCCCTGCACGGCGGCGGGGTCTGCGCCGCGCACCGACTGCGGCCACGCGAAAGGCGTGCCCAGGTGAGCGAACTCGCGCATCAGTTCTCGCAGCGCATCGGCTTCGGTCAGGGTTCCGAGCGTGGCCAAGTTGTCGATGGCGCCGGGCAGCTTGCCGGCCAGCGTGTCGTAGGCCGTGGTCACGGCGTCGAGGCGTGTCGTCAGGTCGGTGAAGTCGATCTGGTCCGGGTCGGGCGGACGCGGGCCCAGGGACTTGGACGCCACCGTGTAGCTGCTGGCCCCCAGGGGTTTGCCTTCGGTGATGAGCGCGCGCAGGTGGCGCGCCAGCGCAAGCAGCTCGGCGAAGGTCTTGCCATCGGGCCCGCTGATGGCCGAGGGGTCGGCGAAGTCGATGCGCACGAAGCTGTCGTCGGGCAGCGATTCGCCGACGAGGAAGAGGCTGCGCAGACGCGCTTCGAGTTCGGAGGCGCCGCCGTTCTCGACCCGGTTGCCCACGAGGTAGATCAGGTCCAGCGGCTGCAGTTTGAGCTGGTCCAGGGTGATGGTCGCGAGCTGTTCGGAGCTGTCGGCGCGACGCAGGGTCTGACCCTGGGCGTCGACCGCGCGCACGCGGCAGGCCACGTCGGTGGGCGAACCCAGCAGCGTGCCGAGCCAGTGGTTCAAGCCCGCCTCGGTGCCGGCGCGCGGAGATATCGCTATAGGCGCCCAGGGGTTGGCGGTGGCGCCCGGATCGAAGTGCAACGTGATGCGCTGCGTGTAGACCATCTGCGTGCCGCGGGCCGCCTCGACCACCTCGAACTCGGCCGGGATGTCACCGGCGCCCAGGGCCTGCATCACCGCGGCGGCGCGCTCGAAGTTGCCCATCGCCAACTGAAACGCCGACTCGGAGACGTGCAGGTCGCGCAAGGCGTCCAGCGTCTGCTCGAGCGCCTGCTTCTCGGCCTTGAGGGCGGCGACCTTCTCGGGCGCGAGGCCCGAGGGCAGCGCCACGCCCCAGGGGAAGGCCGACGCGCGGCGGGCGAGTTCGAGGCCGTTGACCACGTGCTCGTCGGTCACGGTCTCTTCGGGGCCGGTGGTCTTGCCGGCCTGGGGCACGCGCGTGCGCGTGATCGGCAGCGCGCTGCGCAACAGCGGCAGCAGGTCGTTGAGCACGACCGGAGTCGGCTTGCGCGTGCTCCAGTCGTGCAGGCCGCGCTCGAACTGGTAGCCCAGCAGGACCTCGAGGGTCTGGCCGTTGCGCAGACCTTGCACGACCGCCATCGCGCGGCGCACGCGCGCGGAGCTGAGGTCGATGGCGAAGCGGTCGGGCTGGGACGGGTCGGCGTGGGTGAGATAGGCGCTGCGCAGGATCGCCGCGGCCGTGGCATGGTTGAGCGACGGGGCGTGGACATGGCCGCCGCTGGCCGTGTCGACGAAGAGGTTCTCCTTGCGCTCGCGCAACGGCTCGGGCAGGGTCTGCTCGGGCACCGCGACGCGGCGGCCGAGCTCGGGGCGAACGTCCTCGAGGTAGCCGTAGGCGCCGAGGTACTGTCCGAGCCGGCGCTGGCCAGCCGGGGCGTCCAGGGCACGGTGCTCGCGCAGGCGCTGGTCGAACAGCGACGTCTGCCAAGCGTCCAGGCGGTAGGTCAGCGTGTCGAGATGCTCGGCGAACAGGCGCTCGAGCCGCGCGGTCGGCAGCCCACGCAGCTTCGCGAGGGCGGCCTGGTGGGCGCGAAGGTCGGCGACCACGTCGCGCTGCGCCGGCGCGTCGAAGCGCGCCGAGTGAAGGTGGTTGAACAGTGCCGCGTTCGTGGCTTCGGCGGCGACCAGTTCGCCGGCCGGCGCGTGGAACACTTCCCAGTACGACACGGTCGGGGCGGCGCTCAGGTTGGCGAACTTGCGCGAGCGGTGCAGCACCTGGGCGTCGATGTCGTGCTTGGCGAGGAAGCGGGCCGCACTGCGGGCGGTCTCGTGCAGGCGCGCGTAGCGCAACATCATGTACAACAGCGTCGTCGGCTTGGGGGCGCCCTGGAAATCCTCGTCCTCGACCGTTTGCGCGTCGGCCGCGGCGTGCAGCCAGTCGATGTAGTTGCGGCCGCTGGCCTTGTCGTAGGGATCAAGGCCGCGGTCCTCGGCCAGCGGCAGGGGGTCGACGAGCCGGCGCGCATCCAGCGGCGTGTGGCGGCGCTTGAACAGCAGCTGCAACAGCAGCGGCGAAGGCTTGGGCTGGCCTCCGGGGCGCGTGGGCGAATGGCCGAGCTGGCGCAGCGACACGGCGCTGAGGTAGTTGTCCCATTCGGACTTGAAGAGGTCCCACACGCGGTGCTGGCCGGCGTGGAACTG
This sequence comes from Aquincola sp., assembly GCA_022841885.1. Taxonomy (GTDB): domain Bacteria; phylum Pseudomonadota; class Gammaproteobacteria; order Burkholderiales; family Burkholderiaceae_C; genus CADEEN01. Next base: position 5,872 of record JALHQP010000068.1, read on the forward strand.
CTCCAGGTTGCGCAGGTAGTCCAGGCTGACGCCGATGCGCTGGAAGTACTCGACCGAGGTCGGCTGAAGACCCAGCACCGCCGCCAGCGCCTTGGAAGCGTCGCCGCCGCGCCCGAGTTGCGCGAGCTGCGGCACGATGCGTTGCCACAGCGTGACGAACGTGCTGAGGATGCGATGCAGATCAAACAGGAACTGCTGCTGGCGCGGCCGGTCGGCGTCGGGTCGGATCCCGCCCGTGACCTGCCAGCGCGCAAACGCAGCGGTCGGCAGGAGACCGTAGGGCTGGTTGCCCACGCGCAGCGCGGCTACCGGGCCGCGCCCGGTGACGAGCCGGGTGAAGTGCGCGCGCAGCCGCTGCTGCGCGTCTTCGCTGAGCACGTCGTTGAGCATCGCGCTCGAGTAGTAGCCCAGGGTGCCCGCGTACAGGGCCTGGTTCATGGCCACGGCCTCGGCGTGGTCGGTCGCGTCGGCGTGGGCGACATGCTGGAACACGCCGTAGTCCAGGCCCAGGTACTCGGCCAGGCGTTGGCCGTCGGTGGCCAGGGCCTTGTCGTCCGTCGGCTCGAACAGCGGATCGAGGGCCTCGGTGTAGAAGCTCAGCGCCTGCAGCGGGTCGCGCGAACTGAAGCCGGCATCGCGCTCGTCGGTGTTGTTGGTCGGCGTGCCCTGGGGCACCAGGGCCAGGCCCTTGCGCGAGTAGTGATGGTTCTCCAGCAAGGCCTGCATCAGGTCCTTGCCGTCCTGCTCGTCGGCCGAGGCCTTGAGCCCGAGCACGAGCAGTTGGTCGAAGCCGGCCTTCGCCGCCTCGACGCTGTGGAAGGGGACGCGGAAACCCAGGCCCTGTTCGACCGCGCGGTCGAAGTCCAGGGCCCACCGAAAGGCTTCGTCGTGTTGCAGGCGACCCGTGGCCGGATCACGCGTGAGCGAGGGCTTGTCGCCATCACCGAGCGGGGCGGGGCCGAGCACGACGATGTCGGGGATCGGTTGCCCGATGTCGGTGTACGCGGCCTTGCCGCCCTTGAACCCCACCAGCACGAACCGGTCGGGCAACACGCGCGTGTGCGGGGCCTCGGACCAGGGCGCGATCTTGGTGGCATCTTGTTGCGGGAATACGAGATCACCGGCGTCGACCAGGCCCGCGGCTTCCCAGTTAGTGGGGCGGGACTCGCGCGCGACCCAGGCGGCGCGATTGGCTCCGAACTTGTCCGCGATGAGGCGCCACGCGGCCTTCCGCGCTTCGTCATCGGCGGCGTCGAAGAGGGCCTTCCAGTAGGCAGTGCCGTACTCGACCTCGACCTGCGTGAGGACGGCCTCGTGCGTGACCACGGCGATGGTGTCGGGGTAGATGCGCACGCGCAGTTGCGGCTTCGGCCCGTCCATCAGGAACTTCGTCTCCATCCGCAGCGGCAGCAGCGCGATCGGCAGGCGGTCGTCCCATTCCTGGAGCAGCTCTTGCGGCGTCTTGCCGTTGTAGAGGCCGGCGATGGCACCCTCGAGGTTCTGGACACGCCGCGACTCCTCGGCCTTGAGCTCGACGATGCGCGCGCGCAGGGCTTCGGCATCCGGGTCGACCGGATCCTTGTCGCGCCGGGGGTCGGGCAGCGGGGCCTGGGCGCGCGCCGGTGCGGCCGCGCGGGCGCGGCGCAGGTGCTGCTGCAACTTCAGCTTTGCAGCATGCAGGTCCGAAGCGGCGCGGTCCCGGTCCTGGCGCGCCCGGCGGATGCGCTCGAGGGTGTCGCTGTAGGCGCTCACGGGTGGCTCCTCGACGCAGGTGCCTTAGGCCGGCTCATGGAGCAAGGCCCGCGAGCATCTCGCGCGCGTGGACCGCGATCATCACGGGCTTCTGGTAGAGGATGTAGGCCATCAGCGCCGAGTCCTGGCCCCACTGGCTCATCGCATCCGGTCCTGCCGGCGTGAAGCCGGTGGGCCGGGTGGCCGCCTCGATGAAGGCCTTGCCCGAGGGGTAGCGGTCCCAGGCGAGGTCGTTCCAGGTCAGCGGCGTGCTCGGGTCGTCGTCGGGGTCGAACGCGATGTCCATGCCGAAGCGGGGTTCGCCGGGGATCTGCTGGATCACGAAGTACCAGCCCCAATCGTCGGTGTCGGTGCGCGGGTCCTCGTCGCCGCGGGCTTCTTCGATCGTGAGCGGGAAACCGAAGAAGCGGTAGTCGGGCTCGATCTCGGCACGGAAGATGGGGAAGCGCAGCTCGGTTGTCATCTGCGCCTCGGTCTGCACCTCGAGGATCACGGGCGGGCGTTCGGGGCGCGGCGTGCCCGTGCCGGCGTCTTTGTAGAGGTGGGCGCGCTGCGCATAGATGATGGTGCGCGGATAGCGCTTGAGCAGCTCGCCGCGCACCGCGAGCACGAGGTTCTTCTTGGCCTGCTGGCGGCTGTGTGTGCCGAGGGTGGACTGCGAGGTCCAGGTGTCGATCGGCGAGATGTCCTTCCAGGCCTCGGCGAGTTGCTCCGCGCTCTGCTGCGGGGCGGCGGTGATCAGACCCTTCACGTCCCAGAACTGGCGGAAGCTGCTGGGTCGCGTGTCCGTGGGGAACTCGCGCCACAGGAGCTCTTTGCCGAACTCGTGATTGAGGCCGACCATGTACGACTCGATGAAGGGCGGGTGGGTCTCGAGAAGGGTGATCGTGTTGGGCTGGATGAGGTTGAGGTTGGGCAGCAGGAGTTCGGGGGAGATGTCGCGCAGCGGCGCGTACATCGGATCCTCGAAGTCGGGGTAGGCCATCGCGGGCACGAGGTGTTCGGGGTCCTGCAGCCAGGTGGGGTTGAATGAGAAGTGCACCTGCGCCGCGAGCTGGCGCGGGAACGCGCTGCGCGCGTCGGTGGCGGCGATGAGCTTGGTGTGCGCGTTGGCGAGGTCGAAGCGTGGGCGCGGCACGACCGGGACCTCGATGCCGAGCCGGCCCTCGAAGATGAGCGCAGCGGCGCGGAATTTGCGCGCCTCGACGCTGTCGCTTCCCGCGGCTGCGGGCGTGTGCCAGGTCTGGGTCGTGAAGACCGTGGACCCGCCCGCGCCGCTGACGCGGTCCAGCGTCGACGTGGTCGTCGTGCCGGGCGCGGCGGGCACGATTACCGAGGCGTCGGTCTCGATGAGCGCGAAGTCCGGGCGCGGTGGGATGGCCTCGATCATCATCGTGGCCTGGCCGGGGTCGGTCACGGCGGCGGCGAACGCGAGCTGCGGGGCGAGCCGAGCGAGCCAGCGCTCGAGTGCCACTGCGGCGAAGGCCACGGCGAGCGCCGTGGCGGCACCCGCGAGCAGCCACAGCAGCAACGCCAGCAGCAGCAGGATGATCAGCACGAGCAGGCGATGCCGGATCAACCACACGAGCCACGGCGGGAAATGGGCCGAGGGCAGGCCGGCGGCCACGCCGGCGTCGTCGCGCACGCCCTGGGGCGGCTGCTTCGGCGGCGCGGCGCTGACGCGGCCTTCGTTGAGGTCGTCGATCCAGCGGCCGGGGCTGAAGCGCGCATCGTCGGCGCGCAGCCGCCGCGCGACCGCGCCCCGCGGGCGGATGATGCGGCGCATGGCCGGGCTCACCGCGGCCGTGGTGAGCCGGCTGTCGGCGACCTGGCGGAACAGCGTCGTCGGCGAGCCCTTGACCTTCTTCAGCACCGGCCCGAACAGCAGCAGCGTACGCGAGGCGTCGAGCCGGTGCGTGAAACCCTTTTGCAGCACCTCGGTGACGTGCATCGAGAAGGCGCCGTAGAGCAGCTTGCGGTTGGCGTCAAGGATGCGCTGCACCTGCGCCCAGGCGCGGGCCATGAAGCGCTCCTGGTGCGCCTGGATGACCCGGGTGCCGAAGCCTGCGGCCGCTCGGTGACGCGGGTCGCGGTTGAGGTCGTCGAGCCAGTCGGCGCGCTTCACGTCGACCTCGTGTCGCAGAGCGTGGTTCTCGCCGTAGATCGGCGGGCTGACGATGGGGTCGGTCGCCGCGTTGGAGGCCTTGCGCAGCGCGGCAGGAAAGTTGAGCACCGACTCGAGTTCGCCGAAGAAGGGCCTCGAGGGGTCGAGCGTGGCAGGCCGCGCGGTCGAGGTCGGAGCACGCAATGCGCCTTCGAGCCCGAAGATCGACGGCGGCGCGGTCGCCGGCGTCGGTGCGCCGAGGACGGCCGGCTGCGTGAGCCCGAAGCCGGGCTTCGAGCCGTCGATGTCGCGCACGCCCACGCGCGGGTCGACCACGCGCGGCTCCAGCAGATTCACCAGGGACTCGAAGTCTTCGTTGCGGCCGGTGCGGAACGACCATTCATGGAACACCGGCAGGGTCGGCGTCGTGTGCGTCGCGTCCCATGCTGGCGCCTGGGCATCGACGTCCTTGGGGTCCTGGCCCAGGCCGGCGAGACGGCCGGTCTCGAACACCGGCACGACGAAGGCGGTGTAGCCGGTGTCGGGCTCGAGCCGGCGCGGGCACATCAGGCGGCAGGTGATCTTGTCGGCGTTGGCGTTGTCGGGGTCGTGCAGCGACTTGAGAAACTGCTCGAAGGCGTTCGTGCTGGCATGACCCTCGTTGACATGGGCATGGGCCCAGGCCCAGGTCTCGTGGTGCAGCGGCAGCGCAGCGGCCTTGAGGATCGTGATGCTGCCCAGCGGCTGCGTGCCGGGGTCGCGCTTGAACTCGTTGTCCTTCAGGACCAGCAGGGTGATCCAGGGGCGCAGCCGCGCGCCGTTGGCGCGCGCCGGCGTGAAGCGCCAGGCCAGGTCCTCGTCGTAGAACTCGATGTAGGTGAGGTAGTTCGGCTCGAAGTTGGTGTTCGCCGGCGGGGGCTCATGGCGCACGATCATGCTCGGGTTGATGCCGACGGCATCGCCCGGGCCGAGCAGAGTGAAGTCCTTGTGGATGGGCTGGCCGTTGATCTGGATGTCGGCTGGCACGCTGGCGCGTTCCTTGACGCTGGAGCTGCCCAGGCCGAGGTTGTCGACCTCGTTGATCTTGGCGCCGATGCCCTTGCGCAGCCAGGAGCTGAAGGTGTACTTGGCAACGGTGGTGCTCATGCGGGCGACCCGGTTCAGTGGAATCAGGCGAGCTCGTGCTCGGCGACCACCTGCAGGCGGCCGCGCAGCTTGGGATCGGCGGCGATCACCGTCTCGTGCAGGGCCATGGCCTCGGCCTCGGAAGCCGCGGTGAGCCCCGGGGCGTGCAGCGCGAGGTCGTCGACGCTGACGACGCTGAAGCGCGGGCCGCGCAGCTCGACCTTGGCCGGTGCGCAGGCCGCGGCGCGGCGCGCCACGGCGTTGGTGTGGGTGGCTGCGGCGGTGCCGCCGAGCAGCGTGTTGTACAGGCTTGTGAAGAGCTTGATCAGTCCGCCCTTGAGGCTGAGGCCGCGAGCGCGATGCACGTAGCTGAGCTCGTAGTCGACCTCCTTCTGGATCTCGTGCCCGTGCGCGTTGGTGTTCAGCGGCGTGAAACGCAGGCCGCTGCGCAGGCGCTCGAAGGACTTGCGCGAGAGCTTCTCGCTGTCGTTGAGCTGCTTGAAGTTGGCGAGCGCGAATTCTTCGCGCACCTCCTCGACGCCGGCGTCGGTGCTCGTGAGCTCGAACAGGGTGTCCCCTTGCGGCTTCTTCAGGCCGAACTTGTCGATCGCCAGACCCAGCGGCACCACCTTCTGGCTGACCGCGAGAACGCCGAAGGGATGCAGGAAGACCTCGTCACCGGCGACTTCGATCTTGCGCAGCGTGACGCCCTGGGTGGCGTTGGGCGGGGTCTCGGCGATCCAGTTGCGATTGTCCTCGAGCGCAGCCTTCACGAGCGGGAGCACGTTCTCGAGCTCCTGCTCGATCGCGGGCCCGGTCTCGCCCCAGGTCTCGCTGAAGCCGACGCTGATGTCGAAGAAGAGGATCGTGAGGGTCGCCTCGCCTTCGGCATGCCAGGGCGTGGGCCCCGACAGCTGGCAGCGGGCGTGGATGCCGGCGATCTCGTGGCTGCCTTCGCGCAGCGCCAGCCCGGCCGCGATCTCGGCGATGAAGTGGAAGGGGTTGAACTGGACTAGCAGGTCGTAGCCGAGGTAGCCGTAGATGTTGAAGCCGCAGGCCTCGGCATAGAGCTCGACCCGGGACCCGTTCTGGACCGTGTTGGACGTGACGGCGAAGTAGGTCTGGGCGACGAGCCGGGGGTTGTTGCCCGACAGCAGAGCGACGGTCATGCGCTGCATGCCGGTGAGGTCCGACGGCACTTCCTTGAAGGCGGGGTGGAAGCCGCCGACCGAGAGGACGAACAGCGGCTCCTTCCAGCCGATGCGCAGCGCCATGTCGCCGCTGAGCGTGTAGATCAGCAGCGAGGAGTCGAACAGGCTCGCGTCGAACCAGATCAGGCCGCGGTCGAAATCGATGCCGCCGGCGAAGTTGACCTGGAGCTTGAGGATCGCGGCCTCTTTGGCCGGCAGGATGCAGCGCAGGACGCCGAGGATGATGATGCGCGGCGTCGGGATGTCGAGAATGACGCCGAGCTCCAGCGAGATCAGCGTCGGCGTGCCCCAGCCGAGCTTGGCCATCGGGCCAATCAGGAAGTGGTCCTGGGCGATGGGGAAGATCGCCTGCAGGTCGCTGACGATGCGCGTGATGTTGCCCACCACGTCCTGCGGGAAGAGCACGCTGCTGAGCGCGCCGGTCCGCACGCCCGACTTCAAGGCCTCAAGGCTGGCGGTGCGATTGGCGCCGAGCAGGCCGCCGACGCCGTTGAGCGTGAAGCCGAAACCGAGCTGGATGGGCGTGAACTCGGCGGTGATGAGGATCAGCAGCGCGAAGCCCGGGCGCCCGTCGGGCATCTTGGTGTTGATGATGCCGACGGCCTTGAGCGAGATGACGCCGGAGAAGGTGAGCTCGAGCGCGCCGAAGTACTCGCCCTTGTCGAAGTCCAGGCGCAGGAAGCCGCCGCCCTTGACGACGCCGGCGTCGATCGAAAGGCCCACGCCCTTGGGCGGAAGGAAGGCGAAATCGATGTCGGCCAGGCCCAGGCGCCCGCTGCCCGGGGCAAAGCGGATGTCGGCGCGTACGCCCATCTGGTCGACGACGGCCACCAGCGGGCCGATGTGCGAAGTGAGTTGCGTGGCCAGGCCCACCGACAGGGGCGCGGCGCCCCCGAAGCCGATGGAGAGGTACAGGCCGTTGACGACCAGCACAGCGAGGTCGAGGTGCAGGGGCAGGAAGACCTCGACGCCGCCCTGGCCCTGCAGGCGCAGGCCCGTGCTCGGGGACCAGTCGGCGATGAGCCCGAAACCGGCTTCCAGGTGCACGCCCGAGAGCAGTTGCTGGATGAAGCCGTCGCCTTGGGAGAAATCGATGACGAGCGTGCCCTCGTCGAGGCGCAGTTGCAGAGCAGGTTCGACGGTGCCGCCGCCGGGGTCGAGCGTGGCCTTGAGGCCGAGGCTTCCGCCTAGGCTGCGCGCCGCCAGGCGCGTGCCGCCCGCAACGCCGAGCAGCACGATGGGATCGGCCGCCGTGCGTTCGGCCTTCAGGCCCAGAGCGAGGTCGACCGTGGCACTGCCGCTCGGCGGTCGCGCCGAGACGGTGAAGGGCGGGCGCAGGTCGACGCGCATGCCGGCCGCGTACTGCGCGTGGGCGCGCACGGTGCCCTTCCACAACGGCGAGAAGTTGACCGTGCGATCGAACGTGGCCTGGCCCGGCAGCGCGAGGTCGATGCCCAGGCCCGGCGGCGACACGCTGGCGTCGGCCTGGGCCGAGAAGACGAAGGCCTCCAGCACCGGGCGGCCGCCGGTGCCGGGGTAGATCGCGGCCGGCACCCCCATGCCCTCGAGCAGGCCCTGGATGCGGGTGAGGAGTTCGGCGCCGGTGAAGCTCGCCTCGCCCCAATGGAAGAGGCTCTTGAAATGCTGGTCCGGATGCTGCAGCAGCGTAGGGATCCGATCGAGATACAGGCGCGGCGCCACCAGCTCCCGCGAGGCATGGCTGACCTCCATGCCGGGCCCGGCTTTGGGCTGGATGTCCACGAGGCCGAGCGCCGCCATCGCCGCTGTCAGGGAAGGAAGGCGTTCATCGAGATAGGCCACGCCCATCGCCTCGAGCACGCGCGGGCCAAGCGCAGCCCCCAGCGCCTGCAAGGCGTCCTTCTCGGCCTGCGGCAGGCCTGATGCGGCAGCAGACAGCGCGTTGCCCGCGGTCACGAGTTGCGCCACGAGTTCGGCCACCGTCGTGGTGAGCAGGACCCCGGCGCTGATGATGGCCGTGGTATCCGTAGCGCCGATGGCATTGGCCAGCGTGGTGACGCGGCCGGGCAAGTCCGCCGCCTTGAGCCTAGCCGCCGACAGCGCGGCAGCGAGGGCACCGTCGCCGGCGACAGCGTTGGGCAGCGGCAGGCCCAGCGTGACGAAGAAGTCCGGGCCGAGCAGCTCCTTCAGCGGCATGAGCGCGCGGCCCAGCTCGAGGGCGGCGGTCTCCAGGGTACCGGCGGAGGTGGCCATGGCCGCTTACCGTGCGGCGCGCGGCACCGAGGGCGCCGCCGCCGGGCGGCCAAGGCATCGATCGTGATTCATGCGCTCAACGCCTGGGGCTCGCGCAGCGGCGCTGCGGCCATGCGTCCCAGTTCGTCCATCAGGTCCAGCAGGCTCATGCCATCGGCGATGCGATCGATCTCGACGCTGACCTCTTCAACGTGCGCGGACAATTGCGGCGACCCGTAGCGGCGCAGGGCCAGCGCGAAGCGTCGCAGGCTCTGCTGCAAGCTGAGGCCTTCGACCGCTAGCGGCAGCTCGCGGCCGGGTTCATGCACAGCGCGCAAGGCCAGCCGCACCCATACCGGGCCGCGGCAGCGGTGCCAGATGGTGGCGACGCGGCGGTTGGACTGGATCAGGGTCCAGACCTCGCGCGCGTGGGCTTCGACCAAACCTTGCAGGCGCGGCCCGCGCGGGGTGGCGAGCCAACGCGAGCGCAGATCCGAAAGGCCTTGGGGTTGCGCCATGGGCGCGAGCGCGAGCCGGGCCACGGGTGGATTGACCTGCGCGAGCGAGTCGACCACGGCCTTGGCGTCGAGCCGGCCGGCGCCCCAGCCGAAGTCGTCATCGGGGGTGCTGCCTGAATCCTTCGGGCTGCAATGCCCGACCAGCGCCGCCCTGATCTGCGTGTGCGTGAGGGTCGGGTTCTTGTGCAGCATCAGCGCAATCACGCCGCTCACATGCGGGGCGGCCATGCTCGTGCCGTCCAGGGAGGTGTAGCTGTCCAGGCAGCAGTCGCAGCAGCATGCGGTGCAGCCCTCCGCGCGGCGGGTCGACTGGGACGATCGCGCCGAAATGATGCCGATGCCCGGTGCTGCCAGCTCGGGCTTCGTGCGAGGCACGGCTTCGAGGGTCGGGCCGCGGCTGGACGACGCATCCAGGGCGCCGCCGATGCGGCAGTTGCCCACCGCGATGCATTCCCTTCCCGACGCGTGCTGGCTAAGCGTGGAGCGCGAAGTGGTGTGGGCCAACCACCGTGGCGACTTGGGATCGTGCGTGCTCCCGTACAGGCACAGCGCATCGACCGGCGTGGCTGTCGCGCCGGTGTCCTGGAGCTCAAGGGTCCAAGTGCCGGCCATGTTCTTCAGAGTGTTGCCGTTGACGTCCTTTGGTGGGGTAATGCTGATCCGGATGGCATTGGCGACGTTGCTTAAGCGCACCTCACCCTGGGCCCCAGCGCCGTTGGCCGTGAGGCTGACACCGTCCGCCGCTCCTGAGTTGACCCAGGGAACCAGGCCGGGCGCGTTGGGCACTGGCGATTGGAGTTGAGCCCGCAGATTGCTCCCGTTGTAGAGCACGACCATGCTGCGGCCAGACGTGTCCTTGTCGTAGATCCTGAACGGCAGGACCAGGGACTTGTTTGGCCCGGGCGGACCCGCCGGGACGGGCGCCGACGCATGGAAGCCCATGTTGCCGTCATTGCCGGACGAGAACACGATGGCTCGGCCCTGCGAGTGCGTCGTCAGCAAGTTGTCGACATCGACACAGCTTTGCGCCGTGCCGTCCATGTGCTCGGTGAACTCACCAACGCTGCAGTTGACCACGGCCGCCCTGTTGGCTTGGCGCGCGACCTCGAAGATGTACTGAATCGCGTCGCTGAGGCTGGACCTCCCCCCGGCCGGGGCCGCGGCGCTGTCTCCGGTGGTGAGGCCCCAGAGGCGGACGATGACTAGGTCGACCTCCGGGGCGATGCCGATGTAGGTGAAGGCATCGTGGCAACCTCCGCTTTGCCAGCCGTTGCCCGCGGCAATGCCGGCCACATGCGAGCCGTGGCCGTTCACGTCCTTATGGCGCACGGGAACGACGGCGGGGACCGAAACCTCCTCGCCCAGCGTGCCGTTGATCTGCTGCTCGGTGTACTCGACCCCATAACCCAGCGGATTGAGCACGACGCTCGTCACCGGATGGCGGATCGGATCGGGCGCCTTCTCGCCGAGCTGCACCGACAGGGTCTGATCCCAGATGCGCAGGATGCGCGTGTGCGCGAAGGCAGCTCCTTCGCGCCGGAAGTTCATGTGACGGAAGTCGATGCCCGTGTCGACAATGCCGACGATGACACCGCGGCCGGTGTAGCCCGTGAAGTGCAAGCCGGTGTGGCCCCAGACCTGGCTAGCGTGTATGTCGGGCGCGCTCTTGTGGAGATGCGTGTGCAGCTTGCGCTGCTTGTCCACGGCCAGGACGAGGGGGTGCAGAGACAGGCCGCGCAGGCTCTTCAGCGCGATCTCGCCGTAGGCCACCGGGCCGAACTGGCTTCCCAACCGGAAGCCGATGCCGGTCAGCGTGGAGGCATCCCCCGTGCACCGCAAAGCGACCTGCAGAATCTGGTCACCATCCGGCGCGGGGGCGCTTGCTTGCCTCCCGCGGCTCTCCCACTGCTTCAGGAGGACGTCGAGCTCAGCATCCAAGCGGGCCATGCGGCATCCCCTCTTGCATACCTGCGCGTATCGTCATTCGGCTCGCAGCCGGTGCTTCAACATAGCGGTGCTGCTGGCGTTGACGTCGAGCGCGGTACGGCGTTCGAAGAAGCCGACTTCGGAAACTCGCGCGGGCACCAGGCCCCGCTCGGAGATTCGCATCTCGCACCTCCTCAACGCCATCCCGGAGTGACTCTATGCGGAGCAGTCAGCGTTGACTAGAGGATTGAGCTAGGGGGTGGCACAGTTGGTCAGATTGCTTAGCCGTGCCTATGCTTGGCATTTGGGCGGCGATCGGGTGCGTTCCGCAGTCTCCTTGGTACGTCACAGCCTGCCTTTCGAGGTCGTCCGACTTTGCGGTGAGCCTTCGGTACTGAGCCGTCGATCGGTCCGAAGGTCATCCGGCTGGCGCCAGTCGGCCATTGGGTGGCGATCGTTCGCTATGGGAGCGCAGCGGTCGCTCGTGAGCAGGGCCGTCGGGCATAGGAACTTCTAACGCCCCCCATAGCCCGGCGACCAGACCGAGGCCGCCCGGACGGGACGTTTACCGCAGTGAGATCGTGGCAGCGGTGCCCATTCGGTCCGTCTCGCCGCTCCCCCAGAGTCTCGTCTGGGCTTGATCTGCGGCCCCGAGCTCAGGGTTGACCCTCGCTCGGTAACCCAAGACCCAGTGGGCGCGCAGCATCGCCCCGCCGCGCTGCGGCCCGCGGTAGTGGTGTCGAAAATGGCCGGCATGGGCCAGGCGGTGTTCAGACGGCTTCAGTCCTGCCACGCGTCGCGCACCCGGCCCCTGGGCGGTGGCTGAGGATCAAGCCCCAGGTGCGTCAGGATCTTCTCGATCACCGCCCGCTCCAGGATGGCCGCGATGATCTCCAGTTCCCTACCGCCGCAGTTCGGGCAGTGCTGCATATCGATGTCGAAGACGCGCTTGAGCAGCCGAGTCTGACCGGCGGCTTCAGGGCGATGGGTTCGAGGCCGTGGACGTCGCCTCAGGGTCGGCAACGACCTGTCGAGCCAAGAAGGAGCAGTCGTTCGATCTGGCCCAGGTGACTGCTCGCTGGTCCATGTGCCTGGGGCTCCGGCTGGCTCCACAGCCACCGGCGGACGATTGAGCTTGCGGTGCAGAGGCTCTCGTTCAGCGCGCGCGAAGGCAAGCCACCGAGCGCGCAAGCGCTGCGTCAAGCCACCGCGCGCGCGATCCTTCCCCGCACCCAGGCCGAGAACAGCTCGGCCACGATGACGATGCCCACGATGGTGAGGATGATGGCGCTCACCTGCCGGCTCTCGAGCTTCTGCACGCTCTCGCGCAGGTAATGGCCCATGCCCCCGGCGCCGAAGAAGCCCACCACCGTGGAGGCGCGGAACACCACGTCCCAGGTGTAGATCGCGATGCCGGCCCAGGCCACGCGCACCTGCGGCAGCACGGCGTAGACGAAGGTCTGCAGGTGCCCTGCGCCGGTGGCGCGGATGGCTTCCACCGGGCCTTTGCGGATGGCCTCGATGGCCTCGGTCATGAGCTTGCCGCCGAAGCCGATGCAGAACAGCGTCATCGCCAGCGTGCCGGGCAGCATGCCGAAGCCGACGAT
>JALHQP010000069.1 GCA_022841885.1 Aquincola sp.
GGCGCCGGCGGCGTCGCGCAGCATCGCCTCGGCGGCGAGCTTGCTGCGGTGGTACACGGTGCGCGGCTGCGGCGGCGTGGCCTCGGTCACCCAGCCGGCCGCCGCGGCCGGCGTGGCGGCGTGCCCGTACAGCGCCGTGGTGCTCGTGTAGACGAAGGCGCCGATGCCGAACTCGGCGCAATGCGTCAGCAGGCGGCGCGTGGCCTCCACGTTGACGGCCTCGAACTCCGCGTCCGGCCGCTGCCCGACATGCGGTGCGTGCAGGGCCGCCGTGTGGACCACCGCGTCCGCGCTCTTCAGCGCCGAGCGCAGCGCGGCGTCGTCACCCAGGTCGGCCACGAAGTCGGTGCTGGGGGCGGGCACGCGGTCGAAGCCGAGCACGGCGTGCCCACGGTCGATGAGCGCATGGTGCACCGCGCGCCCGACGCGCCCCGACGAGCCGGTGAGCAGGACCCTCACGACGGTGCGAGCCGGCAGTAGCAGTAAATGAACTTCTGCACCGCGCCCGAGGGCGTGTGGTGCTCCTCGCGCTCCTGCTTCAGCAGGCTGAACGCGGCGCCGAACTGCGCGTGCAGCTCGCTCGGCGAGTAGCGCATCACCGGCAGGCCGCTGCATTGCGTGGGCCCGTCCTCGGCGAAGGTGGCCACGATCACATGGCCGCCGGGCTTGACGGCGCGCTGGACGGCCGCGACGTAGGCGCGGCGCTGGTCGGCGTCGGTGAGGAAATGAAACACCGCGCGGTCGTGCCAGACATCGAAGGTGTGCACCGGCAGCGGTGCCTCGAGGAGGTTGGCCTCGAGCCAGGTCACGGCCTGGGCACGCGCGCCCAGGCGCTGCCGTGCTGCTGCAAGCGCGGCCGCCGACAGGTCGAGCACCGAGATCGCCGTGTAGCCGTCGGCCAGCAGGTCGTCCACCAGGGTGGACGCGCCACCGCCCACATCGATGATCGCCGCCGAACGCGGCGCGCCGGTGCCGCGGATCAACTGCAAAGACTGCTCCGCGTGCTCCTGGTACCAGCTCACCTGCGCTGCGGGCTTGCGCGTGTAGACCTGTTCCCAATGCTCCTTGGACGGCATGGCGGCTCCGGTTGGCACAAGCTTAGCGCGCCGCCTGCCCCCGGTCGACGGTCCGAGTCCACTCGAAGCGCACGTCCTCGAGCCGCCAGAACGGCTCGAAGCCATGTTTCACGTCGACGAAGCCGTGGCGCGCGTAGAAGCGGCGCGCGCGCGCATTGCGCGCGAAGGTGTAGAGCCACAGGCTGCCGGCCGACGCGTCCTTGGCCCGTTGCAGTAGTTGCGCTCCGATGCCCTGGCCGATGCAGTCGACGCGCACGTAGAGCTGCGACACCGACTCGGCGTTCGACGCCAGGAAGCCGACCATCGTGTCGCCGCGCCACGCCACGCGCACCGCGTGCTCGGGCAGCACCGTCTGCTCGAAGAAGCTGATCTGGCCGGCGAGCGGGTGCGGGTCGGTGATGCCCACGCCATGCTCGAAGCTGGCGCGCCACAGGCGCACCAGCGCGTCCATGTGCTGCGGCTCGAAGGCCGCGATGCGCAGCGCGCCGGCGCCGTTCATGCCGCATCGCCGTCGACACGATCGACGAAGCGCACGTCGCCGATCCAGTGCTTCGCGCGGCGCGCCAGGCGCGGGCCTTCGCCTTCGCCGTCGAAGCTGATCGGCGCGCGGCGGATCAGCGCCGGGTCCACGCCGTCGAAGGCGTTGACGCTGACCACCGCGTAGAGCCTGCCGTCGATGAGGCTCGTGACCACCGGCACGACGCCGCAGGCGGTGCAGAGCTGGAACTCGGCCGTCTTGGTGCCGAACCGATAGCGCGACAGGCGCTGCGGATCGCGCACCGACACGCGCAGCGCCCCCGTCGGGCACGAGGTCCACACGCCGCCATGCTTGACGCAGAACGAGCAGCTGCACTCGCGCGCCGGAATCTCGCTCGGCTCGGGTGTCCAGTCGAGCTGGAAGCGCACGTTGCCGCAGTGGCAGCTGCCGGAGATCATCATCGCGGGGTCCTCCTTGGCTCGTCGGCCCATCGTGCCAGCGTGGCCGGGTCGCGTTCGCCGTCGAAGAAGGCGTCGAGCGCGTCGGTGAAGAGCGGCTCGGTGCCGCCCGCTGCCGCGTCGAACAGCGTGAGGCAGGAGCGGCACTTGGTCGCGTCGATGCCGCCGAGCACCTGGACCGCGCTGCGCTGCCCGCGGTGCGTATTCAGTGCCGCCACGCATTCGCGCAGGCGTGCACCGAGCAGCGGGTGCGCGAGGTAGGCCCGCGCCTCGGCCAGCGAACCGATGCCGTAGCGCTGCGACAGGGCGCTCCTACCCAGGCCCGCGATCTGCGGCAGCACGTACCAGATCCAGTGCGAGCGCTTGTGGCCGGCGCGCAGCTCGGCCAGCGCCTGCGCGTAGTCGCCGGCTTGCGCGTCGACGAAGCGCTGCAGGTCGAAGGGGTCGGCGTCGGCCATGCGTTCGCCCGCCTGCACGTCAACGCGGCGCCGTGCCCTTGACCGCCCAGGCCAGTGCGGCATACGAACGCGGGCCGTCGGCCTCGCCGTCCAGGTAGGCCCGGCGTAGCGCGTCGCACAGGCGCGAGCGCCCGTTCTCGTCGAGCGTGGCCACGTACTCGGCGTGCGGACCCTCGGTGCCCGAGAACGAGGTCCAGTAGTCGTCGAACGACGCGTAGTCCATGCGCATCGAGAGCGACGTTTCCACCACATCATCGAAGCCCGCTGTGCGCCAGGCGCGGCCCAGGTCGCCGGGCCGCGTCATCGGCCGCGTGTAGTTGCGCGCGCGGCGCTCGCCCGCGCCCTGGGGGTCAAGCGCGGCCGCGGTGTCCCAGAACACGCGGTTGGCGACGAAGCCGCCGCGCGCGTCCCACACCGCCGCACCCACCGTGGCGCCGGGGCGTGCCACGCGCCGCATCTCGGCCAGCGCCAGCTCGGCCTTCGGTACGAAGTGCAGCACCAGCAGGCAGAACACGCGGTCGAAGTGCTGGTCGGCAAAGTCCAGCGCGCAGGCGTCGCCCACCTGGAAGGCGACACCCGGCGCACGCACGCGCTCGCCGGCTGCTGCCACATAGGGCGGCGCCAGGTCGACGCCGTGCAGTGCCTGCACCGGCCCGCGCTGCAGCAGCGCCTCGGCCAGCGCACCGGTGCCGCAGCCCACGTCGAGCACGCGCTCGCTGGGGGCCGTGCCCACGAAGTCGAGAAACGGTTCGGCCAGGCGCCGGCTCCAGCGGCCCATCAGGCGCTCGTAGCCGCTCGCGTCGTTGGCGACGAAGCTGGACGACGCGGGCAGGTTCACGGCTTGCGCTCGAGCGCGAGCTTGAGTCCCAGGCCGATGAGCACCGCGCCGCTGCTGCGGTACAGCCACGTGAGCACCTTGGGCCGCCAGCGTAGCCAGCCCGACAGCAGGCCCGCGCCCAGCCCCACCGGCCCCTTGACCAGGAAGGTGAGGGCGGCGAACACGAGGCCGAGCACGAAGACCGCGAGCGTGGGGTGCGCGGCGCCGGGCTGCACGAACTGAGGCAGGAAGGCGAAGTAGAAGACGGCGATCTTGGGGTTGCTCACGTTGGAGAGCGCCCCGTCGAAGAACAGGCGCCACAGCGAGCGCGGCGCGCCGGCCGACACCGCCAGCTCATGGCCGCGCGTGCGCAGCATCTGGATGCCGAGCCACACCAGGTAGGCCGCGCCCGCGAGCTTCAACACCACGAACAGCCACTCCGAGGTGTGCAGCAGCGCGCCCAGGCCCAGCGTGGCCAGCACCGTGTGCCCGACCAGGCCGACGCTGACGCCGGCCGCGGTGGCCAGCCCGGCGCCTGCGCCCTGCGCGATCGAGCGCGACATCACGAGGATCATGTCCTGCCCTGGCGTCACGATCAGCACCAGCGAGGCGACGATGAAGAGCAGCCAGGCAACGTCGTCGATCATGGGCATGGGCCAGTGTCCTTGCGTGGGAGAACCCTAGGGCGTCAGCTTGCGGCGCGCCGAGAACAGCAGGGCACGAGAGTACAGCGTGTGAAATCCCAGCAGGGCGCGGAAGGCCAAGCCCATGCGCCGCTGCCCCGTGGCGGGGTCGGCCAGCGGCACCACCGCCGAGCCGAAGTACAGCTGCGTGCCGCCACCGTCGGCCGGCGCCACCATCAGCCACGAGCGCGTGCGGCCGCTGAGGTCGGCGAGCAGGATCTGGTCGGCCTGCCGCGCCTCCACGCGCCAGGCGGCGAAGGTGTCGAGCTGGCCGGTCGCGAGCTGCCGCGCCTGCAGGTCCGTCGACGGCCGCTTGGCGAACGCCGCGAGGATCAGGCGCTCGAGCTTGAACAGCGGCGTGGTGTAGAAGGCGTCGACGTAGGCGGCGAGCGCGATCGGGCGGTCCAGCGTGGTGACGTAGCCGTCGGTGAAGGCGCCGCGCTCGCGGTAGGCGGCGAGCAGGGCGCCGGGCGGGAGCTCGGTGCGCTGGATCGAGCGGCTGGACACGGGTCTCTCAGCCCGCTCGCGCGGTGGGCAGCTTGTGAGCGAGCTTGGCGTCGCCGTAGGTGCGCAGCACCTGCGAGATGACCACCTGGTAGCCATCGAGCCAATGGTCCTGCGCGGCCTTGGCCTCCAGGTGGCGTGGGTGCTGCACCAGGGCCTGCAGCGCTTCGAGCGACTCCCAGTAGTACACGTTGGAGACCAGGCCGGTTTCGGCGTTCTCCCAGGTCTCTTCGCCGAGATAACCCGGCAGCGCCTTGGCGGTCGACGCGATCTCCTGGTCGAGCCGATGGAAGGCGTCGTCGAACTGCTTCTTGGCGAAGATGAAGGTGGACGAGTACATGGTGGCGGGGTGTTGAAGACTGGTTGGGCGTGGTTGCGCTCAGGACGAATGAGCCTTCAAGAAGAACAGCGGGATGCCAAGTGAGTGGCAGCAAGACGCCTAGCGGCGTGGCGTGACGACGTCATCCGGCGGCCGGCTGTGAAGCCATTTCTCCAGCTTGATGCCATCGAGAGCGCCGCTGTACATGCGCGAGCTGATGACGAGCTCATGGTATCCGTGCTCGTTGTAGAAGCTACGCGCGGCCACGTTGTCACGGCGAGCCTCGAGACGGACTCGCTGCGAACCGGCGACAAGAGCGCACGCCTCCAACCATCGCAGGACGGCAGTGCCAACACCTTGTCGCTGGCGGTCGGGGCGAACCGCGAACAGGACCAAGTGAGCGTCCTCCTCCCAGTACTCCATGATTCCGAACGCAGTGAGACTTTGCTGCTCTCGTACCACGGCCACGTTGGTGTTCGGCGCAGCGATCGCTCTCGACACACGCTCATGGCGCCAGGTCCAAGGCAGCCCGTGCTCAATCAAGTCGCGTGACATTCTCGCGATGTCGCTAGCGTCGCGTTCCGACGCGATGCTCACGTGCAGGGTTGGGGTCATGTGACGCAACGTTTGACATGAGCCGCAGCAAAAAGGCGCAGCAACTTTTTGACGTCCGCTCGATGGAGGGGGTTGGGCCTCGCGCGCGCCATGCAAAGACTAGCGGTGTTCATTTCTTTCGCGATGCGCGAGTCCTAGGCGCGAAACTGCAAGCGCAGCGGCTACTCCTCCGATCATTGGCGGTAGGCAAAACGCTAGGCGTATCCACAGGTGCTCGTCAGCACCCAAGTGAGCAAGCACGCGCCCGAGACCGGACCCTGGAACTTGCGGGTGGATGAGCAAGATGTAGAGCGGCCCAAAGAAGGTTGGCACAAGCACGGCCCCAGCAACCAAGAGCAGGCCAATCTTGACCAAAGCATCCTTCACCCCGGGTCCTCCATGTGCGTGCGCGGGCAGGGTATTCGAGGCCTAACTTGTTTGCGCGCGTCAGTCTGCCGCATGACACCGCCGCATGACAAGACGGCTTTCGTGCCGCTCAATCAGTGCGACTCCACGCAACTGCCTGTCGTCATTGACTTCCTCGGCGGTGCCGCGGAGTGCGTCGTGCGTCACCGTGATGCACAACACCTCACAGGAGGTTGTTAGACGGCCAACAACTCCACTTCGAACACCAGCGTCGCATTCGGCGGAATCACGCCACCCGCGCCGCGCGCGCCGTAGCCGAGGTCCGGCGGGATCACGAGCACGCGGGTGCCGCCGACCTGCATGCCTTGCACGCCTTCGTCCCAGCCGCGGATCACCATGCCGGCGCCGAGATCGAAGCGGAAGGGGTCGTTGCGGTCCTTGCTGGAGTCGAACTTGCGGCCGCGCTGGTTCGGCGCCGTGGGGTCGTGCAGCCAGCCGGTGTAGTGCACGGTGACCTCGGTGCCGGCGTTGGCGGCGGCGCCGCTGCCGACCAGGGTGTCGTCGTATTGCAGGCCGCTGGCGGTGGTGGTGGGCATGGGTGTGGTCCCCGTTGTCAGTTGTGAAGCGGCCATTGTGACTTCCACGCCGCGCTGGCCTGCGCCCGCCAGTCGGGCGCGCCGCGCGCCGCCAGCGTGGGCAGGCCGAGGGCGGCGCCGGCGTCGCGCAGCGCCGCCAGCGGGTCGCTCACGTCGAGCGGCGGCGCGCCGTTGCTCTTCGAGAGCTTCTCGCCGCGCGCGTCGCGCACCAGCGGCGTGTGCAGGGTGCGCGGCGTGGGCAGGCCGAGCAGGTGCTGCAGGTGGATCTGGCGCGCGGTGTTGTCGGCCAGGTCCTCGCCGCGCACCACGTCGCTGATGCCCTGCTCGGCGTCGTCCACCACCACGGCGAGCTGGTAGGCCCAGGGGCCGTCGGCGCGCTGCAGCACGAGGTCGCCGACGGCCTCGGTGACGTTCTGCGTCTGCGCGCCGAGGCGGCGGTCGTGCCAAGGCATGATCACGGGCGCGTCGGCCGTGCCGCAGCGGGCCCGCCACGCGCGCGCGGGCTTGCCGTTCAGGCCGCCACGCTCGGGACGGCAGGTGCCGGGGTACACGCGCTCGGCGCCGCGCTGCGCGGGCACGCCCATCGCGGCAAGCTCGGCGTCGATCTCGCGCCGCGTGCAGCCGCAGGGGTAGGCGTGGCCGGCGGCCACCAGGCGGTCGAGTGCGGCCTGGTAGCGCGCGCCGCGCTGCGACTGGAAGACCGGGGCTTCGTCGGGCACGAGGCCGAGCGCGTGCAGCTGGCGCAGGATCTCTTCAGTGGCGCCGGGCGCGGTGCGCGGGCCGTCCACGTCCTCGATGCGCACCAGCCAGCGGCCGCCGTTCGCGCGCGCGTCGAGCCAGCTCGCCAGCGCGGCCACCAGCGAGCCGGCATGCAGCGGGCCGCTCGGGCTGGGGGCGAAGCGGCCGACGTAGACAGCCACGGTGGCTCAGTCGGGGGTCGGCAGGCCCGTGTGGCGCTCGAGCAGCGCGCGGCGCGTGGTCTCGCTCTCGAGCTGCTGCAGCCACCAGCCCAGCGCCAGGCCCTGCGGCGGCTTGCGCGGGTCGGGCGCGGCGGCGCTGCGCCAGGCGTAGTTCAGGCGCGGGCGCGGGCTGTCGCGCTGCATCGTCTTCACCACCAGGCGGCCGGTGCGGATGTGCTCGCGCGCGATCGGCTCGGCGAGGTAGCCGCAGCCCAGGCAGCGCAACTGCGCCTCCACCTTGGCCTGCACGGTGGCGACGGTGAACACGTCCTGCCCCGGCAGCAGGTGCAGGGTCAACGGCTCGTGGCGGCGCGCGCTGTCGGCCACCGCCACCGCGCGGTGGCGCAGCAGTTCTTCGTCGGGGATCGGGCCGTCGTAGGCGGCCAGCGGGTGGTGCGGCGCGACGGCGAACACGAACTCGATCTCGCCCAGCGGCTTGACGTCGACGCCGGGCGGCGGCGTGGGCATGCGCGCGCCGACGCCGATCGCGAGGTCGGCCTCGCCGCTGACCAGCGCCTCCCAGGTGCCGCCGAGCACCTCGCTCTTCAGGCGCAGGCGGGTGCCGGGGCCTTGCTCGCCGCCTTTCTCGCCCTCGCCGCTGGGGCGCAGCGCGAAGAAGGCCTCGCACAGCTCGAACATCGTGATGCGCGAGATCACCTGGTCGTAGGCCACGGTGAGCTGCGTCTCCCAGCCGCAGGAGACGCGGCGCACGCGGTTGGCCACCGCATCCATCTCGGCCAACAGGCGCCGGCCTTCGCGCAGCAACTCCTCGCCGGCGGCGGTGAGCACGGCCTGGCCGGAGCGGCGGTCGAACAGCAGTACGTCGAGGGCGTCCTCGAGCTGGCGCACGCTGTAGGTCAGCGCCGAGGGCACCTTGCCGAGCTCGCGCGCGGCGGCGGCAAAGCTGCCGGCCTTGGCGATGGCGTCCATCATCGCCAGGGCCTCGGGGGTGAGGGCGTTGCGGCGCTCGATCAGCATGCGTTCATCTTATTTGAACGAGCGCTTCAAGGGTGGAGGAATGGCGGGCGGGGGTCCGGCACCTACAGTTCCCTTCACCATGATGAACCTTCGCAGATCCCAGGACCGCGGCTACGCCGACCATGGCTGGCTGAAGAGTTTTCACAGCTTCTCGTTCGCCGAGTACTACGACCCGGCGCACATGGGCTTCGGCAACCTGCGCGTGATCAACGAGGACCGCATCGCCCCGGGCACCGGGTTCGGCACGCACGGCCACCGCGACATGGAGATCGTGAGCTACGTGCTCGACGGCGCCATCGGCCACAAGGACAGCCTGGGCAACGGCGCCAGCATCGTGCCCGGCGAAGTGCAGCGCATGAGCGCAGGCACCGGCGTGCGCCACAGCGAATACAACCACGCGGCCGACCGCACGACGCACTTTCTGCAGATCTGGATCATTCCGGACCGGCAGGGCATCGAGCCCGGCTACGAGCAGAAGGCGTTCTCCGCCGCCGACAAGCGCGGCCGGCTGCGCCTGGTGGCGTCGCCCGACGGTGCCGACGGCTCGGTCACGATCCACGCCAGCGCGTCGATCCATGCCGGCCTGTTCGACGGCCCCGCGGAGCGCGACGAACTGGCGCTCGACCCGCAGCGCCTGGGCTATGTGCACGTGGCGCGCGGCGCCGTGCACGTGAACGGCCAGGCGCTGGGCACGGGCGATGCCGCCCTGCTCGACGGCGAAAGCCGCATCGTCATCGACCACGGCCAGGATGCCGAGGTCATCGTCTTCGATTTGTCCCGCTAAGGAACTGCGTCATGAGCAAGAAGATCGTCATCGTCCACCACAGCGGCTACGGCCACACGCACAAGGTTGCGCAGGCCGTGGCCGAGGGCAGCGGCGGCACGCTGCTGGCCATCGACGCCGAGGGCAACCTGCCCGAAGGCGGCTGGGACAAGCTCGCCGCGGCCGACGCCATCGTGTTCGGCACGCCCACCTACATGGGCAACGTGTCGTGGCAGTTCAAGAAGTTCGCCGACGCGTCGAGCAAGGTCTGGTTCGTCCAGGGCTGGCGCAACAAGCTGGCCGCGGGCTTCACCAACTCGGCCTCGCTGTACGGCGACAAGGGCCAGACGATGCAGGCGCTGTTCACGCTGGCGCAGCAGCACGGCATGCTGTGGACCGGCAGCGGCATGATGCCGGCCAACACCAAGGCGCACACGCGTGCCGACGTCAACCACATCGGCTCGTCGCTCGGCCTGATGACGGCCACGCCGTCGGACGCCTCGGTCGACGAGATGGTCGCCGGCGACCTGGCCACCGCGCGCGCCTTCGGGCAGCGCGTGGCCGAGGCTGCCAAGCTCTTCGCGCCCGCCGCGGCGCCCCGTCAAGAGTCCCCTTCCCAACCTGAACTCATCGGAGAAACCGCGTAATGAATGCTCAAGGACTGCCCCTTCTCGTTGGCCGCTTGCTGCTGGCCCTGATGTTCGTGATGGCCGGCTTTTCCAAGCTGACCGGCCTGCAAGGCACCGCCGGCTACATCGGCAGCGTGGGCCTGCCCGCACCGATGCTGCTGGCCGTGGCGGCCGGCGTGGTGGAACTGCTGGCCGGCGTGCTGATCGTCGTCGGCTGGCAGGCGCGCTGGGCTGCGCTGGCGCTGGCTGCGTTCACCGTCGCTGCCAGCGTGCTGTTCCACAACTACTGGGCCATGCCCGCCGAGCAGCAGATGACGCAGCAGCTGATGTTCATGAAGAACCTGTCGGTCGTCGGCGGCTTGCTCGTGCTGTTCGCCTTCGGCGCCGGCCCGCTGAGCCTGGACGCGCGGCGCAAGGCCTGAGATCGCACGGCCATGGACGCGCCGCTGAAGCTCTTGCTCATCGCCGGCAGTGCCCGCCGGGGCGCGCTCAGCGTGCGCCTGCGCGACGCGGCACGCCAGGCCGCCGAGCGTGCCGGCGCGTCCAGCGCCGTGCTCGACCTGCGTGCGCTGGCGCTGCCGGTGTACGACGGTGACCTGGAGGCGGCGCAGGGCGTGCCGGCCGGCGCGACCACCCTGCGCGACGCGATCGTGGCGCACGACGCGCTGCTGATCGCGACGCCCGAGTACAACGGCTTCCCGACGCCGCTCGTGATCAACGCCTTCGACTGGCTGTCGCGCCTGCCGGACGGCCTGGCCGTCACCGCCAACAAGCCGGTGGCGCTGGTGGCCAGCTCGCCCGGGGCGCTCGGCGGCCTGCGTTCGATGAACTTCCTGCGCCAGTACCTGCAGATGGCCTTCCAGACGCTGGTGCTGCCGGCGCAGCAGGCGGTGGGCAAGGCGCACGAGGCCTTCGGGCCTGACGGCAACTTGGCCGATGCGCGCGCCGCGGCCACGCTCGACGGGGTGGTGAAGGCGCTGCTGCGCGAAGCGGCGTTGCGACGCCACGCCGGCTGATCCCGCAGCCCGGCGCGACGCTACAGTCGCGCCGTGGAAACGACCCGCCAGTTGCTGTCGGCCCTGTCGCTCTTGGACTGGACGGCCCTCGTCGGCTACTTCGTCGCCTGGGTCGGTTATGCCCTGTTCGCGCGGCGCCGTGCCACGGTCAAGCCGTCGCTTCTGGCCGCGAGCAACCGCGTGCGCCGGCAGTGGATGCTGCAGGCCACCTACCGCGACGTGCGCGTGATCGATGGCGTGGTGGTGCAGAGCCTGTCGGCGAGCCCGAGCTTCTTTGCGTCGACCTCGCTGCTGATCGTCGGCGGCCTGCTGGCCGCCTTGGGCGCCAGCGAGCAGGCCGGCTCGCTGCTCAAGGAGCTGCCGTTCGCGGTGCGCACCACCACGCTGCTGCTGGACCTGAAACTGGTGCTGCTGGCCGGCGTGTTCGTCTACGCCTTCTTCCGCTTCAGCTGGAGCCTGCGCTTGTACAGCATGGGCGCGCTGCTGGTGGCCGCGGCGCCGGACTTCCGCGTCTTCGAGCAGGCACCGCCCGAGGACCGTGAGCACTTCGCCGACCGCGCCGGCGGCGTGGTGGGCCTGGCGGCCGAGGCTTTCAACGACGGGCTTCGCGCCTACTACTTCGCCTTCGCGGCCGCGGCCTGGCTGTTCTCGCCGCTGGTCTTTGCGCTGGGCAGCGCCGGCGTGGTGTGGGTGCTGTACCGGCGCGAGTTCCACTCCGAGGCGGTGAGACTGATGCGCCAGTGAGCACCTGCGGCATACTGACACAGCCATACCGGGTATCAAAGTTGCTGCATGCCCGAGCCACCATAATCGGCCCTCCGTTCCCCGTTCACCCCTTGCGAGGACTCTCCATGATCGACACGAAGAAGCGCTCTCTCCTCCGTCTGGCCGGGCTGTCGGCCCTGGCGGCGTCTGCCGTGCTGGTGGGCTGCGGCAAGAAGGAAGAACCCGCCCCGGCACCGGCCGCTGCGGCGCCCGCTGCGGCGCCCAAGCCCGAGCCGCTGAAGATCGCGTTTGCCTACGTCGGCCCGGTGGGCGACGCGGGCTGGACCTACGCGCACGACCAGGGCCGCAAGGCGGTCGAGGCCGAGTTCGGCGACAAGGTGAAGACCAGCTACGTCGAGAACGTGCCCGAGGCGGCGGATGCCGAGCGCGTGATCCGCCAGATGGTCAGCGAGGGCAACAAGCTGATCTTCGGTACCACCTTCGGCTACATGGACCCGATGATGAAGGTGGCGGCCGACGAGAAGGGTGTCAAGTTCGAGCATGGCACCGGCTTCAAGACGGCCGAGAACATGCGCACCTACGACAGCCGCACCTACGAGGGGGCCTACCTGGCGGGCATCATCGCCGGCGCGTCGACCAAGACCAACACGCTGGGCGTGGTGGGCTCGATCCCGATCCCCGAGGTGATCCGCAACATCAACAGCTTCACCCTCGGCGCGCAGAGCGTGAACCCGAAGGTCAAGACCAAGGTGGTGTGGATCGGCAAGTGGTTCGACCCGCCGAAGGAAGGCGAGGCCGCGCAGAGCCTGATCAACCAGGGCGTCGACGTGCTGTTCCAGAACACCGATTCGACCGCGGTGCTGCAGACCGCCGAGAAGAACAAGAAGCTCGCCTTCGGCTGGGACAGCGACATGAGCAGCTTCGCCAAGGAAGCGCACCTCGGCTCGGCCGTCATCAACTGGGGCCCGTACTACAAGAAGGCGGTCAAGGACGCGCTGGACGGCACCTGGAAGACGGGCCAGGAATGGTGGGGCGTCAAGGAAGGCGCGATCGACCTGGTGAGCATCAGCGACAAGGTGCCCGCCGACGTGAAGGCCAAGGTCGACGCCGCCAAGGCCGGCCTGAAGGACGGCAGCTTCCACCCCTGGAAGGGCCCGGTCGTCGACCAGGCCGGCAAGACCGTGGTCGAGAAGGACAAGGTGCCCGACGACAAGTTCATGCTCGGCATCACCTTCTACGTCAAGGGCGTCGAGGGCAAGGTACCTTCGGGCGACAAGAAGTAAGGCGCTGAGCGCATGAGACGGCAGGCCGCCGCGGGCAACCCCGGCGGCCTCTTGCTTTGGTGACCATGAATCACACGATCGACTTCTCCCGCATCCCGCGCGAGCGGCTGCCTGCGCTGCTGCGCACGATGCCCAAGGCCGAGCTGCACATCCACATCGAAGGCTCGCTCGAGCCCGAGATGATCTTCGCGCTGGCGCAGCGCAACGGCGTCAAGCTGGCGTACCCGAACGTCGAGGCGCTGCGCGCGGCCTATGCGTTCAGCAACCTGCAGAGCTTCCTCGACATCTATTACGCCGGTGCGTCGGTGCTGCTGCACGAGCGCGACTTCTTCGACCTCGGCTTCGCCTACCTCGAGAAGGCGGCGGCCGAGAACGTGCGCTGCGCGGAGATCTTCTTCGACCCGCAGACGCACACCGCGCGCGGTGTGCCGATCCAGCACGCGATCCTGGGCCTGTCGCATGCCTGCCGGCGCGCGCATGCCGAGTGGGGGATGCACGCTAGGCTGATCCTGTGCTTCCTGCGCCACCTCAGCGAGGCCGAGGCCATGGCCACGCTGGAGGCGGCGCTGCCGTGGCGCGAGCAGTTCATCGGCGTGGGCCTGGACAGCAGCGAGCGCGGGCACCCGCCGGAGAAGTTCGCGCAAGTCTTTGCGCACGCGCGCGCGCTCGGGCTGCATGGGGTGGCGCACGCGGGCGAGGAGGGGCCGCCGGCCTACATCGAAGCGGCGCTCGACGTGCTCAAGGTCGAGCGCATCGACCATGGCGTGCGCAGCGTGGAGTCGCCGGCGCTGGTGCAGCGCCTGGCGCGCGAGCGCATGCCGCTGACGGTGTGCCCGCTGTCGAACGTCAAGCTGTGCGTGTTCCCGACCCTGGCCGACCACAACCTGCCTGAGCTGCTGGCCGCAGGCCTGTGCGTCACGGTCAACAGCGACGACCCGGCCTACTTCGGCGGCTACGTCAACCAGAACTACCTCGAGACCTTCGCGGCCTTGCCGGCGCTCGGCGCGCGCGAGGCCTACACGCTGGCACGCAACGGCTTCGAGGCCAGCTTCGCGAGTGCGGCCGACAAGGCGCGCTGGATCGGCGAGCTCGACGCCCACTTCGCGCGGGCTGCGGCCGCCTGAGGCGGCCGCGCGATCTCAGGCCGCGGCGCGCGTGGCCGGCTTGTCGCGCAGCAGGCAGACGATCAGCGTCAGCAGCAGGCCGCCGAGCAGCAGCACGATCGCGCCGACGCCCCAGACGATCCAGGCCACCAGCGGCGCGTTGTTGCCGACCCAGCTGAGCACCAGCTCCGCCAGGTCCATCAGCACGCCGAGCAGTTCGCGCCAACCCGGGAACCAGCGGTCGATGGTCTGGGCGTAGGGAATCTCGTGGACCAGCTTCTCCACGTCCTCGAGCCAGCGCGGGTCGATCGACAGCAGGGTGTGCAGGCCCCAGCTGGCGAGCGACCACAGCAGCAGGCCGAGCAGCGTGAGGGTCCAGATCGCGATCAGCATGCTGGATTGGAGCATCCGGCCGTGCCAGTGGTTCTCCTTACAATCCCGCGCTCGCACCGTCTGCTGCCGACCGTGCGCAAGAGTTCACAACGGCAGCCATGTCGAGGAAAACCATGCTCAAAAACCTCATGCGCGCGCTGGCGCTCGCTTGCGCCATGGCTTCGGGCCAGGCTGCCGAACCGCTGAAGGTCGGCTTCGTCTATGTCAGCCCGATCGGCCAGGCCGGCTGGACCTACCAGCACGATCAGGCGCGCCTGGCGCTCGAGCGCACGCTCGGCGCGCGCGTGCAGACGCGCTATGTGGAAGGCGTGCCCGAAGGTGCGGACGCCGAGCGCGTGATGCGCGACCTGGCCACGCAGGGCCACCAGCTGATCTTCGCCACCAGCTTCGGCTACCTGGAGCCCGCGCTGCGTGTGGCGGCCGACTTCCCGCAGGTGAAGTTCGAGCATGCCGGCGGCTACAAGACCGCGGCCAACCTGAACACCTACAACGCCCGCTTCTACGAGGCGCGCTGGCTGGCCGGCTGGCTGGCCGGACGCGCCAGCAAGAGCGGCGTGGCGGGTTATGTGGCGGGCTTTCCGGTGCCCGAGGTGGTGCAGGGCATCAACGCCTTCGCGCAGGGCATGCGCGCGGCCAACCCGAAGGCGGTGGTGCGCGTGCTGTGGCTCAACACCTGGTTCGACCCGCCGAAGGAGCGCGAGGCGGCGCTGAGCCTCGTCCATGGCGGCGCCGACGTGCTGACCAACCACAGCGGCTCGCCCGCGGTGCCGCAGGCGGCCGAGGAGAAGGGCGTCAAGCTGATCGCCTACCAGAGCGACATGGGGCGCTTCGCGCCGAAGGCGCAGCTCGCCGCCGTGACCGCCGACTGGAGCGCCTACTACCTGCGCCAGGCGCGGGCGGTGATCGACGGCCGCTGGCAGGCTCGACCGGTCTGGGGCGGCATGAAGGACGGCATGGTGCGGCTGTCGGCGCTGTCGGCCACCGTGCCGGCGGTGTGGCGCAAGGAACTGGCGCGGCTCGAACAGCAACTCGTGGCCGGCAAGGCCGGGCCCTTCGTCGGCCGCCTGGTCGACCAGGCGGGCACGCTGCGCCAGGAGCGCGGCGCGCTCGGCGACGCGGCGATTGCGCAGATGGACTGGTTCGTGCAGGGGGTCGAGGGCAGTCTGCCCAGGAAGTGACAATGCGCGCATGAGCGCCCACAAGACCCTCGTCGCAGTGGCCCTGGCCCTGCTGCTGCCCCTGGCCGCGCTGGCGCAGGGCAAGACCCTGCGCTTCGCCAGCGCGTTCGATCCGCAGACGATGGACCCCCATGCGCTGGCGCTGCTGTACCAGACGCGTGTGGTGACGCAGGTGTACGAAGGCCTGGTCAACCGCGACAAGAGCTACAGACTCGAGCCTTCGCTGGCCACCTCGTGGGAGATGGTCAACGCCACCACCTGGCGCTTCAAGCTGCGCCAGGGCGTGAGGTTCCACGACGGTGCGCCCTTCAGCGCCGAGGATGCGGTGTTCTCGATCGAGCGTGCGCTGGACAAGGCTTCGCAGCGCAAGAACCAGATGCTGGGCATCAGCGGCGCCCGGAAGGTCGATGCGCAGACGGTGGACGTGGTCACTTCGCAGCCGGACGCGGTGTTGCCCGACAAGCTGTTCCTGGTGGCGATGATGAGCAAGCCCTGGGCCGAGAAGCACAACGTGCTGAAGCCGCAGGACTACAACGCCAAGCAGGAAACCTATGCGGTGCGCAACGCCAACGGCACCGGCCCCTACGTGCTGCAGCGCTACGAGGCCGACGTGCGCACGGTGCTGAAGGCCAATCCGGCCTGGTGGGGCAAGGATACGGCGCACGCCGGCGGCAACGTCGACGAGGTGCACTACCAGGTGATCCAGTCCGACGCCACGCGCCTGGCCGCGCTGCAGTCGGGCCAGGTCGACTTCGTGATCGACCCGCCGTTCCAGGACCTGTCGCGCCTGAAGGCCGACAAGGCGCTGAAGGTCAGCGAGACCGATGACATCGGTACCCAGTACCTCGCGATGAACCAGCACAGCACCGAGCTGGGCGGCAGCGACGTCAAGGGCCGCAATCCGTTCAAGGACCTGCGCGTGCGCCGCGCGCTGCAGCTCGCGATTGACACCGACCTGATCGTCAAGCAGGTGCTGCGCGGCGAGGGCAAGGTGACGGGGTCGTTCTTCTCGCCGCTGGTCGACGGTTACCTCCCCGAGTTCGAGCAGCGATCCAAGGCCGACCCCGCGGCCGCGCGCGCGCTGCTCAAGGAAGCCGGCTACGAGAACGGCTTCTCGGTGCAGATGGACTGCGTCAACGTGGCGTGGCGCGCGTCGGTGTGCCAGGCCGCCGCGTCGATGCTCGAGAAGGTGGGCATCCGCGCCAGCCTGGTCACCTCGCCGAGCTCGATCTTCTTCCCGAAGTTGAGCCAGGGCACCGGCTTCATGGTCGAGTTCGGCTGGACGGCCACGCCGGACCCGTGGAACATCCTGCAGTCGCTGGTGCGCAGCAACGACGGCCTGGCGGCCGGCGCCTTCAACGCCGGGCGCTACAGCAACCCCAGGCTCGATGCGCTGATCGACGCCATCCGCGTCGAACCGAACCTCGCGAAGCGACGCCAGATGACGCAGGACGCGCTGCGCATCCTCAACGCCGAACTGCCGCTGATTCCGCTGTACCGGCGTCAGCACAATTGGGTCATGCGCCCGAACATCGACGCCGTGCACTGGCCCAACGACGTGCTCGAGCTGCGCTGGGTCGTGATCAGGTAGGTGCGCGGTCGGCCGGCCAGCCGGGCGCGCGCTTGGCGGTCATGACATGGTCGCGCCAGCCACCGTCGATGAACAGGTACTCGCGCGCCAGTCCCTCGCGCTCGAAGCCCAGGCGCTGCAGCAGCGCCAGGCTGCGCAGGTTCTCCGGCCGCACGTTGGCCTGCAGGCGGTGCAGTCCCACGCGGCCGAAGGCGTCGGCCAGCACGGCCTCGAGCGCCTCGCGCATCAGGCCGCGGCCTTCGTGGGCGGCATCGATCGAGTAGCCGAGCATCGCGTTGCAGAACGGGCCGCGCGCGATCTGCGACAGGTGGATCTGGCCGATCGCGTGGTGCGGCGCCTCGTGTGCGAACAGCCACCAGCCCACCAGCGTGCCGGCGCCGATGGCGGCCGCGGTGCCCGCCAACCGCTCGCGCTGGCCGTCGACGCTGAACATCGCGTCGGCCTGCGGCGGGCTCCAGCGTGCATGGGCCTCGCGGTTGCGCCGGTAGTAGTCGGCCGTGGTCTCGGCTAGCGCCGGGTCGCTCGCGCGCAGCGAAAGGCGGGCGGTCAGCAGTTCGACGGGCGGCGCGGTCACGCCGCCACTGTAGCGGCCAGCGTGTCGGCCAGGCGTGGGGCCGCGGGGCCGAAGGCATAGGTGTCCATGCCGAGCACGCCATGCGTCGCGCTCTCGTGCAGGCGCTGCGGCAATGCGTCGCGCCCACCGGCTCCGGCGGCGATGTACCAGGGCAGCAGGTGCTCGTCGGTCGGGTGCATGTCCACCGCGTGCGGCGCCTGCGCGCGGTAGTCGAAGAGGGCAGGCCAGTCGCGCGCGGCGCTGCGCTCGGCAAACCAGGTGCGGAACGCGGCGCTCTCGGGCACCTCGGGCGGCGTCGACTGGCGGTGCATGCCGGCCATCGCGACGCGCCTCAGGTTGTGCGTGATGCTGCCGCTGCCGAGGATCAGCACGCCTTCGCGCGCCAGCGGCGCGAGCGCCGCGCCGAGCGCGAACAGGTCGGCCGGCTTGGTGTGCGGCGACCAGCCGAGCGGCAGCACCGGCACGTCGGCGGCCGGGTAGATGTACTTCAGCGCGGTCCAGATGCCATGGTCGAGGCCGCCGCGCTCGAGCCGGTGCAGCAGCAGGCCGGCGGGCGCCAGCAACTCGCTCACGCGGTCGGCCAGCGGCGGGGCGCCCGGCGCGTCGTAGCGCATCGCGTACAGGCGCTCGTCGAAGCCGCCGAAGTCGTACACCGCCGCGTGGCGCGCGGCGGCCAGCGCGGCCGGCTCGCGCGTCAGCGTGTGCGCAGACAGC
>JALHQP010000070.1 GCA_022841885.1 Aquincola sp.
TGGTGGCCGCCGCGCCGCCACAGGCCGCGCTGCCGGTGCTGCCCTTGACCGATGCGTTGCCCGCAACGCCCCAACCGGCGGCCGAGGCGGCGCCCCAGCCCGAGGCCGAACCGCAGTCTCCGGCGCCTGAGGTGGCGCCGCCCGACGTGTCTTCGATCGATTGGCAGCGTTTCGCCGGTGCCGACCCTGCCGTCGACCGCCGCGCCGACGACCGCCAGCGCACCGGCGCCAGCCCGGGCTCGGTGCGCGTGCGCGCGCCGCTGCTCGACCGCCTGGTCAACCATGCCGGCGAGGTGTCGATCGCGCGTTCGCGCATCGAGAACGAAGTGGTGCAGCTCAAAGGCTCGCTCGGCGACCTGACCGAGAACCTGGAGCGCCTGCGCGCCCACCTGCGCGACATCGAGCTGCAGGCGGAAACGCAGATCAGCTCGCGCATGGAAGCGGCCAAGGCGATCGGCGAGAGCTTCGATCCGCTCGAGATGGACCGCTTCACGCGCTTCCAGGAGCTGACGCGCATGATGGCCGAGTCGGTCAACGACGTGGCCACGGTGCAGCGCAGCCTGCAGCGCACGCTGCAGTCGACCGAAGACGACCTGGCCGCCCAGGCGCGCCTGACGCGCGACATGCAGGATGACCTGCTGCGCACGCGCATGGTCGAGTTCGAGAGCCTGTCGGACCGCCTGTACCGCGTCGCGCGCCAGGCCGCCAAGGAACTGCACAAGCAAGTGCGGCTGGACATCGTCGGCGGCTCGATCGAAGTCGACCGCGGCGTGCTCGAGCGCATGGCCGGCGCCTTCGAACACCTCCTGCGCAACTGCGTGGCGCATGGAATCGAACTGCCGGCCGAGCGCGAGCGCGCCGGCAAGGACCCGAGCGGCCAGATCACCATCACCGTCGGCCACGAAGGCAACGAGGTGGCGGTCGAGTTCCGCGACGATGGCGCAGGCCTGAACCTGGCGCGCATCCGCGAACGCGGCGTCGCGCTCGGGCTGGTCGCGCCCGACGCGCAGCCCAGCGAGGGCGAGCTCGCCAACCTGATCTTCACGCCCGGCTTCTCGACCGCGAGCAGCGTCAGCGAACTGGCCGGGCGCGGCATCGGCATGGACGTGGTGCGCAGCGAGGTCAACGCGCTCGGCGGCCGCATCGAGACCGCCAGCGCCGCCGGCCAGGGCACGAGCTTTCGCCTCGTGCTGCCGTTGACCACGGCCGTGACGCAGGTGGTGATGGTGCGTGCCGGCGCGGTCACGGTGGCCATCCCGGCGACCCTGATCGAGATCGTGCGCCGCGTGCCGGCCGCCGAGGTCGACCGCGCCTATGCCAGCGGCCAGTTCGTCGATGCCGGCGGCCAGGCCATCACCTTCTTCTGGCTCGGCGCGCTGCTGCAGGGCAGCGGGCGCAGTGCCGAGCCGCCAAGCCGCAACCTGTCGGTGGTGATCGTCAAGAGCGCGTCGCAGCGCGTCGCGCTGCACGTCGACGAAGTCGTCGGCAACCAGGAAGTGGTGGTCAAGAACCTGGGCACGCAACTGGCGCGCCTGCCGGGCCTGGCCGGCGTCACCTTGCTGGCTTCGGGGGCACCGGCGCTGATCTACAACCCGGTGGCGCTGGCCACGCTGTATGGCGCCGGCGCGCGCGCAGCGATGCAGCAGGCCGCGCGCGAGCGACCGGCCGAGCCGCAGCAGGTCGCGACGCCCGCCGTCGTGCAGGCCCCGCTGGTGCTGGTGGTCGACGATTCGCTGACGGTACGCCGCGTCACGCAGCGCCTGCTGGTGCGCGAGGGCTACCGCGTCACGACCGCGAAGGACGGCCTCGATGCGCTCGAGAAACTGGCCGACGAACTGCCGGTCGTCGTGCTGTCGGACATCGAGATGCCGCGCATGGACGGCTTCGACCTGGTGCGCAACCTGCGCGCCGACCCGCGCCTGACGGAGCTGCCGGTGATCATGATCACCTCGCGCATCGCGCAGAAGCACCGCGAGCACGCGGCCGAGCTTGGCGTGGACCACTACCTCGGCAAGCCGTACTCGGAGGACGATCTGATCGGCCTGGTGGCGCGCTACGCTGCGTCGGCCGCGGCCATGCAGCCGAGCTGACGCGTCCGCGTCGGAGACCCGGGTGTCCGAACTGGTCGACCGGCTGGCGGACCTGACGGCGCATCGCGACCGCGATGTGCTCGACGTGACCCTGGTCACGGCCTTGCACGAGATGTTCCTGCCCCAACTCGTGGCCGTGCACCGCACGGTCGGCGACGCCGGCAGCGAACGCTGGCTGACGCGAGCACGCATGGCGCACGACGACGTGGCAGCCACGGCCGACAACACGCTGGCCGAGATTGACCAGCTGCCGCCGCTCGATGCGCGCCCGCACTGGCGCGACTGCCTGCGCGGCCAGCAGGTGCTGACCATCGACGGTGGCGACGCGTCACCGGCGGTCACACTGTTCCCGCTGAGCACCGACGTCGGACCGATCGGCGTGCTCGAGGTGCGCAGCGAGCAGGCACTGTTGCCGAGCGAGCGCCGCGCCGTGGGCAGCATCCTGCGCATCTGCCGCAACTTCGAGTCGCTGCTCGACTACAGCGAGCGCGACACGCTGACCGGCCTGCTCAACCGCAAGACCTTCGACAACGCGTTCCTGAAGCTGGCGCTGGCCCAGCCGGCCGGCAGCGCGGCCGACCTCGAGCGCCGCGCCAGTGGGCCGGCACAGCACTATCTCGGCGTGATCGACATCGACCACTTCAAGCGCGTCAACGACGGCTTCGGCCACTTGATCGGCGACGAGGTGCTGCTGCTGATGTCGCGCCTGATGCGCGCCACCTTCCGCCACCACGACCGCCTGTACCGCTTCGGCGGCGAGGAGTTCGTTGCGCTGCTGCACTGCGCCGACGAGGCCAGCGCCGGCGTCGCCTTCGAGCGCCTGCGTGCCAACGTCGAGCAATACCTGTTTCCGCAAGTCGGCCGCATCACGGTCAGCGCCGGCTTCTCGCGCATCCGTCCCGACGACACGCCGGCGGCTGCCTTCGAGCGCGCCGACCGCGCGGTCTACTTCGCCAAGGGCCACGGGCGCAACCAGGTGAGCTGCCACGAGACCCTGGTGGCCAGCGGCCGGCTCGACGAAGGCCAGCCGGTCGGCGACGTCGAGCTGTTCTAGCGCCCTCGGCCAGGGTCCGTGCCCTACGGGGCTTTACACAGCTTTGCACGCCACGCGGCGCCGCTGCCCTAGGATGCGCGACCCATGCAGCGCACGTCCCCCTCCTCCAGTGGCCTGAGTCGCCGCCGCTTCAACGCGGCCCTGCTCGTGGCCGCCGCCCTGCCGTCGTGGCGCGCCTGGGCCGACGAGCCGTCACCGTTCGAGACGCTCGAGTTCGACTGGGTGGACATGAAGCGGCAGCGCGCGGTGCCGGTGCGCCTGTACTGGCCCAACACCGTGGCGACACACGCCCCGGTGCCGCTGGTCGTGTTTTCGCACGGCATCGGCGGCTCGCGCCGCGGCTACCGCTACCTCGGTGAGCACTGGTCGAGTCATGGCTTCGCAAGTCTGCACCTGCAGCATGTGGGTAGCGACCGCAACCTGTGGTTCGGCAACCCGCTGGGCATCATCGGGCGGCTGCAGGATGCGGCGCAGGAACGCGAGGCGATCGAGCGTCCGCGCGACCTGCGCTTCGCGTTGGATCAGCTGCTCGCGAGCCCCTTCGGCGAGCGCATCGATGGCAGGCGCATCGTCGCCGCCGGTCACAGCTACGGCGCGAACACCACGCTGCTGGCCGCGGGCGCGCGCGTCGAGCGCGAGGGCCGCGTGGTCGAACTGCGCGACGAGCGGCTGGCCGCGGCGATCGTGCTCTCGGCGCCGCCGTTCTACGGCGAGGGCGACCCGGCGCGCATTCTCGGGTCGGTGCAGCTGCCGACGATGCACGTGACGGCCACCGGTGACGTGATCCGCATTCCGGGCTACTGGTCGGGCGCCGAGGACCGCATCGCGGTCTACGAGGCCATCGGCGACACGCGCAAGTCGCTGGCGGTGTTCGAGGGCGGCTCGCACAGCATGTTCACCGACCGTCCGGGTACGGGCGGCAGCGACCTGAACCCGCGCGTCAAGCAGGCCACGCGCGAGCTGACCCTGGCCTTCCTGGAAACGCAGCTTGGCCGACGCGACGCGGCAGGGCCGCTGCGGCAGTGGCTCGAACGTTACCGGACGATCCTGGCGCGTCACGCGCTGGGAGTGGCCTAGACCTTCGCGCTGCGCCGCCCCGCGAGCGGCTTGGTCATGTCCTCGCGCCGCGGCGGCAGCATCGGCTGGTGCTCGCGCACCGCGTTGAGCACGATCGCGGTCGAGGTCTCGGTCATCAGGCAGAAGCGGCTGACCACGTTGTCCAGGTGCGGCACGTCGACCACCGCAATCTCGAGGATCCAGCTGTCCTCGCCGGTCACGTTGTAGGCATTGATCACCTCGGGTGTCTGCTGCACCACCTTGACCACGCGCGCGTAGTCGGCGCGGCCGACGCGCACGATGGCGCGGATCGGGTAGCCCAGCGCCTGGAGGTTCACGGTGCAGCGGTAGCCGGTGATCACGCCCGCGGCCTCGAGCTTGCGCACGCGCTCGGTCACCGCCGGCTGCGACAGGTGCACGCGGCGTCCCAGCTCGGCCATCGACAGGCGCGCGTCGCGCTGCAGCTCGGCCAGGATGCGGGTGTCGTAGGTGTCGAAGGCGCTTTCCATGTTCAAAGCCTAGCACCCGCGCATCCTTCGATTCAACGGCGAACCCACCTCAAGGCCTTGCAACATGCATGGACCGGCGGGGGCACCGTGCTTACGATGACGCCATGAATTCGATCGTGCTGCCGCTCGCCGCGCGCGCCGGCCTGCCGCCGCTGGTGCTGGCCTGCCTCGCCGCCACCTGGGTCATCTGGGGCTCGACCTACCTCGCGATCAAGTTCGCGTTGGTCAGCTTTCCGCCCTTCCTGCAGATGGGCTCGCGCTTCCTCGTCGCCGGGTTGGCGCTCGCGCTGTGGATGCGCTTCGTGCGGCGCGCGCCGTGGCCGACACCGCGCCAATGGGCGCATGCGACGCTGGTGGGTGCGCTGATGCTCGGTGGTGGCATGGGCGGCGTGGCCGTGGCCGAGCAGAGCGTCGGTTCGGGTCTGGTGGTGGCCTTCATCGCCGTGGTGCCCTTGATCATCGTGCTGCTCAACCTGTTCTGGGGCGTGCGGCCCGGGCGGCTCGAACTGCTGGGCATCGGCGTGGGCCTGGTCGGCGTGCTGATGCTCACGCGGGGTCAGGGCTTCCAGGCCTCGCCGACCGGCCTGCTCGCGATCGCGCTGGCCTGCGTCACCTGGTCGATCGGCAGCGTGCTGAGCCAGCGCGCGATGCCGCTGGCGCCCGGCGCGATGGGTTTCGCCAGCGAGATGCTGTGCGGCGGCGCGGTGCTGATGGCGCTGGCCGCCATCAGCGGCGAGTCGATGGCCTGGCCGCCGCAGCCCCTGGCCACCGCGGCCTGGGTCTACCTCGTCGTGTTCGGTTCGCTGATCGCGTTCAACGCCTACATGCTGCTGCTCGCGCGGGCCAGCGCGGGTCTCGCCGCGAGCTACACCTTCGTCAACCCGGTGATTGCACTCGCGCTCGGCGTCACGCTCGGCGGCGAGACCGTGTCGGCCTTCGAGTGGGCCGCCGCGGGCGTCGTGCTGATGGGTGTGGTGCTGCTGCTGATCAAGCCCGCGGCCCGCTGAGGCGGGCCGCGCGCGCCGCGTACCCGACAATGGCGCATGCGGCGCCCGGCGGCGCCGCGGGAGGCGGATCGCATCATGAAGTTGGCCATCGTCGGCTCGCGCTACTTCGGCGCGACGGTGTTCGAGGCGCTGCGCAAGCAAGCGGGCGTGCAGATCGTTGCGGTCGTCGCACCGGAAGCGGACGACCGCCTGGCCAAGGCCGCGCTGACCGCCGGTGTGGCGCTGCACGTGCAGGCCAACCCCAAGATCGTGCCCGGCGAGGCCGTGCCCGAGGTCGACCTGATCGTGGCCGCGCACACCCATGCGCGCGTCAGCAACGAGGCCCTGGCGAAGTCGCGCCTGGGCGGCGTGGGCTACCACCCCTCGCTGCTGCCGCGCCACCGCGGCATCGCGGCGGTGGAGTGGACGATCCTCGAAGGCGACCCGATCGCCGGCGGTTCGGTCTACCACCTGGCCGACGGCTGGGACGCGGGGGCGATCGCGGCGCAGGACTGGTGCTTCGTTGCGCGCGGCGACACGGCGCGCGACCTCTGGGAGCGCGAGCTGGCGCCGATGGGCCTGCGCCTGCTGGCCCAGGTGGTGCAACACGCGCGCGAACATGGCGCGCTGCCGGCAAGGACGCAGGACCCGCGTTTCGCGACCAAGGCGCCGATGCTGAAGAAGGCCGTGGTGCTGACCGAGGACGCGGCGCCCGCGAGCACGTCGCTCGTGGCCACCGTGATGGGGCCGGACCGGCCGGGCATCGTGCGTGCGCTGTCCGACCGGGCACAGCGCCACGGCGCCAACTGGACCGTCAGCCACATGGCGCGCATCGCGGGCGAGTTCGCCGGCATGGTGCACTTCGAGGTGGCGCGCGAGAACGCAGGCGCGCTGGAGAACGCGCTGCGCGCGCTCGAGCCCTCGGGCCTGAAGGTCGCGGTGGCGACGAGCGAGGGCATCGCCACCGCACCGGCGGGCTGGCACGGCTTCTACCTCGAACTCGTCGGCGACGACCGGGTGGGCATCGTGGCCGACCTGACGCGCGTGTTGGCCGAGCGCGGCATCAGCATCGAGCGCCTGAACACCGAGACGCTGCGCACCGAGACGTCGTCCAGGGCGCGCTTCAAGGTCGGCGCCCACCTGCTGGTGCCCGTGCGGCTCGACCTCGAGGTGCTGCGTGCCGACCTCGGTGCGCTCGCGCGCTCGCTGATGGTCGACATCGCGCTCGGCGAGCAAGCGCCGTTCGCCAACACGGTTCAGTAGCGGACGCGCGCGTAGTACGTCTGCTGCGCAGCCTCGCGCGCCTGGCCAAGCGTGTGGATGCCGCGCTCGGCCAGCAGCGGGATCAGCTTCAGGAACACCTCGGCGGTGACCAGGGCATCGCCGAGGGCGGTGTGGCGGCCGAGCACCGTGACGCCCAGCCGTTCGGCGATCGCCTCCAGGCCGTGCGAGGCCTGCTGCGGGTGGACCACGGCCGACAGAAGCAGGGTGTCGAGCACCGGCTGGTCGAACACGAGACCGGTGCGCGCCTGCTTGAGCTGCAGGAAGCGCATGTCGAAGGCCGCGTTGTGCGCCACCAGCACCGTGTCCTGCGCGAAGGCGTGAAAGGCGGGCAGCACGCGGTCGATCGTCGGCGCGTCTTCCACCATCTCGGGGCGGATGCCATGGATCGGGATGCCGGCCGCGGGGATGTCGCGCTCGGGATTCACCAGCTGCTCGAAGCTGTCCTCGCGGCGCAGCTTGCCGGCCACGATGCGCGCCGCGCCGATTTGCAGGATCTCGTCGCCCGCCGAAGGCTCGAGACCTGTGGTCTCGGTGTCGAACACGGTGTAGGTCAGCTCGGCTAGGCGCCGGTCAGCCAGCTCGCGCGCCTGCTCGCCGGTGCGGAAGAGGTCGAAGTCGTAGACCTCGGGTCGGCTGTCGCCGCGCACGAACTGTGCCGCGCCGAGCTGCTCGCTGCTCGACGCGAGCGGCAGCAGCAGGCGGAACAGCGACTGGTGCCGCACGCGCTCGCGCTCGAACCAGAACGCGCCGTCGTGGCGCTCGACCACGTCACGCACGGTGAGCGGCAGGCCGGCGTCGCCGCTCCTGATCGGGTCGTTCTCCCAGCCGATCACGGTCTCGGTACTCATCGCGGGGCCGCTCCACACCAGATCCAGGCGGGCGCGTCCCTCGGCGCGCGCCAGGCGCAGTTGCACCAGCTTGACTTCGTAGGCCTCGGCCAGGCGGCCGGCCAGGTAGACCAGCGCCTGCAGCAGCGAGAAGCTGTCGACGCGCAGCCACAGCGCCGCGTCCACCTCCGCCGGCGCGGCGCGGCAGCCGTGCTCGGCCTCGATGCGCCGGCAGGCCGCGGCCACCAAATCTGAGCCCAGCATGTCTTCCAGCGGCCAGCGCGTCTTGAGGGTCTGCGCGTTGTGGCCCGCCAGCTCCGTGATGCGCCGACTCATCGTGCGCACCTCGTCGCGGATCACCCTGAGGAAACGTTCGCGCGTGGCGGTGTCGAGATCCTCGAAGTCGAGCATCTCCAGCGCCGCTTGCAGGTTGCCGAGCGAGGCTCGGCTGCCTTCGGTCAGGCCGTGCAGCAGCTGGTCGCGCTGGGCCTCGTCGGCGAAGTCGCGCGTGATGTTCTCCAGCATCAGCACGAAGCCGTTGAGCGCGGCGGCGTCGCCCTCGCCGCCGATCTCGCGCACCGGGGCCATCTGCACGCGCAGCAGCTGGCCGGCGCGCGTGCCGGTGACGAATTGTGCCGACGGATGCGCGGCGCCGCGCTGCAGGCGCTGCTGCACGCTCTCGAGCGCGTGCGCCACCAGTGCGCGGTCGAGCACGGCGTAGATCGAGCGTCCGAGGCCGAGCAACTCGGCGCCGTCGGCCAGGGCCGGTGCCGACGACAGGGCGCGGAACTGGGTCCGCGCGCGGCTGTTGTAGAGCAGGATGCGGCCGTCGAGGTTGCACACCACGACGCTTTGCGTCAGCTCGGCCATCAGCGCCGCGAGGCGGTTGCGCTCCTGCTCGACGCCGTGGCTGGCCTGGCGCACCTGCTCGGCCATGTCGGCGCGCAGCGCATCGCGCTGGCGTGCCATCTGGTTGATCACGTCGGCCAGCGCGCGCGTCTCGGCGCTGTCGGGCGCGACGAGTTCGCGCTGCAGGTCGGTCGCCAGCAGGACTCGTGCCTCCTCGGCCAGGCGCGCGGCCGAGGCCACCCAGCGCAGGTAGGCCCGGCGCAGCAGCGTGCCCAGCGCGGCCGACAGCAGCAGCCAGCCCAGCAGCAACAGAGCCGCGCGAGGCTCGAGCATCGCGACCAGCGCCGCGCGCTCGGGCGGCTCGAGCGTGGCGGCAAAGCCGCCCAGCCCGAAGGCCATCGCCAGCGCGAGCAGCGCCCCCGGCGCGAGCGCCGCGGCAAGTTCGCGCCGATCGAACTTCACGCCGCGCCCAGCAGCTCGCGCACCTTGTCGGCGAGCTCGCGCGTCGAGAACGGTTTGGTCATGTAGGCGTCGGCGCCGAGCGCGCTGCCCTTGGCGAGGTCGGTGTCGCGGCCCTTGGCGCTGAGCATCAGGATCTTCACCGCAGCCAGCGACTCGTCGGCACGCACCGCCTGGCAGACCTCGAAGCCGCTCTTGCCCGGCA
Source organism: Aquincola sp. (assembly GCA_022841885.1). Classification (GTDB taxonomy): domain Bacteria; phylum Pseudomonadota; class Gammaproteobacteria; order Burkholderiales; family Burkholderiaceae_C; genus CADEEN01. Next base: position 9,320 of record JALHQP010000070.1, read on the forward strand.
TCATCACGTCGAGCAGCACCAGGTCGGGCCGTTCCCGGCGGATCGTTTCCAAGGCCGCGTCGCCGTCGCGCGCGACGCTGACGCGGTGGCCCTCGCGCTTCATCAGGAACTCGAGCGAGATGACGATGTTCGTCTCGTCATCGGCGATCAGCACGTGATTGGTCATTCCTTGTCTCCTGAGACTCCCACGGCAGCTCGAAACCGAAACAGGCGCCTTGTCCCGGCGTGCTCTTCAGCCATAGGCGGCCGCCGAGGTGCTCGACGATCTGGCGGCTGATCGGCAGCCCGAGCCCGGTGCCCTGCGGCCGGTTCGTCGCGTCGCCGCCCTGGCGGAACTTCTCGAAGATCGAGCGCTGCTGCCCGGCCGGCACGCCGGGCCCGTTGTCGTGCACCTCGACCGTGGCGTGGTGTTCGTCGCCGCCCAGCCGGATGACGACGCGGCCCTGGCCCTGCGGCACGAACTTGGCCGCGTTGCCGAGCAGGTTGAGCAGCACCTGCGTCAGGCGGTCGCGGTCGGCGTGCAGCGGCGGCAGCGCCGTGCTCTGCTCGACGAGGACCTGCGCGCCGCGCACGCGAAACACCTCGGCCGTGGTCTGCACGGCCTTGTCCACCAGCTCGCGCAGGTCGATCGCCTCGCTGCGCCACTCGGCGTTGCCCGACTCGATCTTGGCCATGTCGAGCACCTGGTTCACGAGGCGCGACAGGCGCTGCGTCTCGGCCACCACGAGCTCGAGGAACTGCTGGCGCTGTGCCGTGTCCATCTGCGGATCGTCGCGCATCAGCTCGGCAAAGGCGCGGATCGAGGTCAAGGGCGTGCGCAGTTCGTGCGTCACCGAGGACATGAAGTCGTCCTTCAGGCGGTCCAGGCTCTCGAGCTGGCGGTTCAGCGCGCGCACCTGCGAAGCCTCGTCGAGCAGGCGCAGCACGTCGTCGGGCGCGAGCGGCTCTTCCTCGACCACCGAGGCCACCACCGCCCGCGCCGAGGCACTGCCGATCGCGCCGGCGAGCTGCGTCTCCACGTGCTGCACGAGTTGCGCGTCGGGCACGATGCGCTCGACGCGGTCGGCACCGCTGGCGCGCGCGTAGTCGGCGAACACGCGTTGCGCCGCCACCGCGCCGAGGAAGCGCTCCGCGACACGCTGCAGGGCTTGAACGCTGGCACGCCCGCGCCAGAACACCGGCGTGCTGCCTCCAGTGGCCGGCGCGCGGCGCAGCACGTCGACGAACAGCAGGGCCTGTGCCGTCTCGCGTGCGTCGGGCGCACGCGCCAGCGACACGGCCACGTACAGCCCGGTGTTGGCGAGCAGGCTCCACAGCAGTGCGTGCGTCAGGCTGTCCAGGCCGGCAAGGCCGAACAGCTGCTCGGGGCGCAGCAGCGCGAGGCCGAACAGCCCCTCGCTCATGAACCCTGTGGCCAGCCAGCCGGACTTGGCGATCGATGGCAGCATCAGCGTGTAGGCCCAGAGCACGAAGCCGGCCGACAGGCCGGCCAGCGCGCCGGCGCGCGTGCCGCCCTTCCAGAACATGCCGCCCAGCAGCGCCGGCGCGAACTGCGCCACCGCGGCGAAGCTGATCAGCCCGATGCTGACCAGCGCATAGGCCTCGCCGGCGATGCGGAAATACAGGTAGCCGAGCAGCAGCAGCAGCACGATCACGGCACGCCGCACCGCGAGCGGCGTGCCGCTCAGGTCGCGCGGGTCGTCGCGGCGGCGCCAGCGCAGCAGCAGCGGTATCACGAGGTCGTTGCTGACCATCGTGGACACCGCGATGGCCTCGACGATGATCATCCCGGTGGCCGCCGAGAGCCCACCGATGAAGGCCACCAGCGCCAGCCCCGGCTGGTCCAGCGCGAGCGGCAGCGACAGCACGAAGGTCTCGGGGTTGGCTGCGCCGGGGCCGAAGTGCAGCAGCCCGCCGAGCGCGATCGGCAGCACGAACAGGTTGATCAGCAGCAGATAGAGCGGGAAGGCCCAGCTCGCGCGCCGGACGTGGCGTTCGTCGACGTTCTCGACCACCATGACCTGGAACTGGCGCGGCAGGAAGATCACCGACAGCATCGCCAGCAACGTGAGCGCGAACCATTGCCCGCCGGCGAAGCGCCGCTCTCCGCCCAGGCCGAGCAGCGGCTGCAGGTCGGCTCGCGCAGCGGCGCGCTCGAAGATCTGGGCCGGGCTGTCGAACAGCCCCCAGCAGACGAAGGCGCCCACCGCCAGGAAGGCCAGCAGCTTGATGACGGACTCGAGGGCGACCGCGGCCACCATGCCCTCGTGGCGCTCGCTGGTGTCGAGATGGCGGGTGCCGAAGGCGATCGTGAAGCCGGCCAGCGCGAGCGCGATGTACAACGTGCTGTCGCGCCACCAGGGGCCGGTATCGTGCGCCGCGCCCGGTGCGGCGGTCAGCAGCGCCAGGCCGCTGGCGATGGCCTTGATCTGCAGCGCGACGTAGGGCAGGATGCCCACCAGCGCGATCAGCGTCACCAGCGCGGCCAGCGCCCGGCTCTTGCCGTAGCGGCTGGCGATGAAGTCGGCGATCGAGGTGATGCGGTACTGGCGTGCGATGCGGATCATCTTGCGCAGCACCGGCCAGGCCAGCAGCATCGCCAGCGTGGGGCCGAGGTAGATCGGCAGGAACCACAGGCCCGAGCTGGCAGCGCGGCCGACACTGCCGAAGTAGGTCCACGCGGTGCAGTACACGCCCATCGACAGCGTGTAGATCCACGCGTTGCCGATCACCGAACGACCGGCCTTGGCCCGCGCGTCGGCGAACTGGGCCACGCCGAACAGCAGCAGCAGGTAGGCGAACGAGGCCGTCAGGACCAACGGGGTGGAAAGCATGGCCGTGCCGTGGGGGTCAGTCGTCGTGCGTGCCCGACTCGCAGAGCCAGGCCGCGACGCCGATCAGCACGCCCCAGCCGGCGAACACCGCGGTCGGCAGCAGCGGCAGCCCGGCCACCGTGACGCCGTGGTCCCAGAGTGTGAGCAGCGGGTAGTTCAGCAGCAGCCAGCCCGCGGCAAACAGCGCGACCAGGCGAGGGGTGCGCGGGGCCGCTGCCATGGCTAGAGCGTGTCGAGCCGGAAGCGCTGGCGCAGCAGTACACGCAACCGGCTCACGATCGCCATCGCGTCCTTGAGCTGGTCGCGGTCCATCGTGCTCAGGTCGGATGGCCTCACCAGGTTGCCCGGCGCCTCGCCGGCTGCACGCTGGCGCAGCTGATGCCGCAGCTTGAGCGCCATCAGGTAGTGCAGCGCCTCGAGCAGGTCGCGCCCGAGCGGCTCGTCGAGCTGCTGCTGCGCCACCAGGGCGCGGATGCGCTCGGCCGTGCCGCTCTCGTGCACGCCGTGGCGCAGGGCGAGTGCGCGCATGCCATGCACGATCGGGAAGGTGCCGAGCTTCTTGAGGTCCAGCGCCTGGTCGTCGGCGCGCGCGGTCAGGCGCGTCCACCAACTGGGCGTATCGTCGAATTGGTCGGCCGCGGCGGCGAAGCGCGCCATGAAGGCGTCGCTGCCGGCCGGGATGCGGTAGAGGAAGTCGCGCGCGTCGCGCAGCAGCGTGGCGTCACCAGCCACCGGCGCCGCGTCGAAGAAGATCGCCAGGTGCATCGGCCCCTCGGGGTCGTGGCCGTAGACCCAGTCGCGCAGGGTCTCGCGAAAGCGGGCCACCTGGCAGCGCCACAGCGGGTTGGTGAGCATGATCTGGCCCGGGCAGGGCGGGTAGCCCAGCTCGGCCAACGCGGCGTTGAAGCGTTCGGCAATGGCTGCCAGGCCCTCGGGCTCGAAGCCGTCGCGCAGCAGCAGGGCGTTGTCCTGGTCGGTCTTGATCAGCTGCTCGCCGCGGCCTTCGCTGCCCATCACGAGCAGGCAGCTGTTGGCGACCACGTCCGGCGGAGCGATCAGCGACCAGGCGCGCGCGAACAGGCGGCGGTTGAGCTCACCGACCAGGCGCGCGATGCGCTCGATCTTGATGCCACCGTCGTGCATCAGTGCAAGCATCGCGTCGATGCGCGCGGCCGCCGCCTTGAGCTCGACCACCGACGCGGCGTCGTCGATCTGCAGCCCGATCAGGTGTGAGTGGTTGGCCACGAAGCTCACCAGGTCGAGCTGGCCGAGCACGCCGATCGCCTGCTCGCCGTCGCGCACCAGCAGGCGGTGCACCCGGTGTCGCACCATCAGCCACAGGGCCTCGAACAGGTCGGCGTCGGGCGAGACCTCGACGAGGTCGAAGCGCGCCACCTCGCGTACCGCCAGCGCGGCCGGCGGCGTGTCGCGCAGCAGCGCGTCGCGCAAGTCGGTGGTGGTGAACATGCCCAGGCGATCGCCGTCGCGCACCAGCGCATTGGTCAGGCCGCGTGCCGACAGTTCGCGGCACACCGACACCAGGTCGAGCGCGCCGTCGACGTAGAACGGTGCCCGCACGTAGGCGTCGCGCACGCGCGCCGTGACCAGCGAGAGCATCTCGCGTTGGGGTTCCTGTGCGTGGGACTCGGGCATGGCGCGCGTCGGCAACAAGGAAGAAGGGACTGCAGGCAGTGTGCCTGCAGTCCCGTCAGGGAGATTGATCCAGATCGGGCCGGCTCAGTGGCCCGAGGCTCCCGAGGCGCCGATGCCGGTCTCCGATCGCACCTGTTGAGCCAGAAATCCGTCCCGGTCCACCTTGGCGCGTGCGCCGCGGTCGAGTATTGAGACCAGCCAGATGGCGACGAAGGCGATCGTCATCGAGAACAGCGCCGGCGAGGTGTAGGGGAACAGGGCCGAGCCCTTGGGGTTGCCGAGCGTGGCCTCCCACACGGAGGGCGAGACGACGGTCAGCGCCACCGAGGAGATCAGGCCGAGGAAGCCGCCGACCACCGCGCCCTTGGTGGTGCAGTCCTTCCAAAGCACGCTCATGAAAAGCACCGGGAAGTTCGCCGAGGCGGCGATCGCGAACGCCAGGCTGACCATGAAGGCGATGTTCTGCTTCTCGAAGGCGATGCCCAACACCACCGCGACCAGGCCGAGCACGGCGGTGGTGACGCGCGAGACGCCCAACTCGGCCTTGCTGTCGGCATTGCCCTTCTTGATGACCGTGGCGTAGAGGTCGTGCGAGACGGCCGAAGCCCCCGACAGCGTGAGGCCAGCCACCACCGCGAGGATGGTCGCAAAGGCCACCGCCGAGATGAAGCCGAGGAACACATTGCCGCCCACCGCGTTGGCCAGATGGATGGCCGCCATGTTGCCGCCGCCCAGCAGCGCGCCCTTGCCGTCGAGGAACTGCGGGTTGGTCAGCACGAAGCTGATCGCGCCGAAGCCGATGATGAAGGTCAGCACGTAGAAGTAGCCGATCCAGCCCGTGGCCCACATCACCGACTTGCGTGCCTCCTTGGCGCTGGGCACGGTGAAGAAGCGCATCAGGATGTGCGGCAGGCCGGCGGTGCCGAACATCAACGCCATGCCGAAGCTGATGGCCGAGATCGGGTCCTTGACGAAGCCGCCCGGGCCCATGATCGACTGGCCGAGCTTGGCCGCCTCCTCGGCGGGCTTGCCGCCCTTGACGCCGAGGTCGGTCTTGATCTTCACCGCCTCGGCGAACATCGCTTCGGGCGAGAAGCCGAACTGCAGCAGCACCATGAAGGCCATGAACGAGGCGCCGCCCAGCAGCATGATCGCCTTGATGATCTGCACCCAGGTGGTGGCCGTCATGCCGCCGAACAGCACGTAGACCATCATCAGCGCGCCGACGATGACCACCGCGATCCAGTACTCGAGGCCGAACAGCAGCTTGATCAGCTGGCCGGCGCCCACCATCTGCGCAATCAGGTAGAAGGCCACGACGACCAGCGTGCCCGAGGCGGCGAACACGCGCACCGGGGTCTGATTGAAGCGGAAGGCTGCCACGTCCGCGAAGGTGAACTTGCCCAGGTTGCGCAGCCGCTCGGCCATCAGGAAGGTGATGACCGGCCAGCCGACCAGGAAGCCGATCGAGTAGATCAGGCCGTCGAAGCCGCTCGCCATGACGGCGGCGCTGATGCCCAGGAACGAAGCCGCCGACATGTAGTCGCCGGCGATCGCCAGGCCGTTCTGGAAGCCGGTGATGCCGCCACCGGCGGTGTAGAAGTCGGCCGCGCTCTTGGTCTTGGCCGCCGCCCACTTGGTGATCCACAGCGTGAAGGCGACGAACACACCGAACATGCCGATGGCCGTCCAGTTGGTGGCCTGCTTGTCGGCTTGACCGAGGTCGGCACCGGCCGACCAGGCGGCGAACGACACGCCGGCCAGCACGGCCAGCGTCAGCAACTGGCGGGAAAGGATCGAGAGGCGGTTCACTTCAGCACCGCCTTGGCGATCGCGGCGGTCAGGTCGTCGAACTCGCCGTTCGCGCGCCGCACGTAGTAGGCGGTGATGATCACCGTGAACACGATGACGCCGAAGCCGAGCGGGATGCCCACCGTCATCACGCCCTCGCCCAGGCGCTGGGCCAGGAAGGGCTTGTTGAAGGCCACCAGCAGGATGAAGCCGTAGTACACGACCATCATGGCCAGGGTGAGCCACCAGCCGAACCCGGTGCGCTTCGCGCGCAGTTCCTGGTACTTCGGGTGGCTGGCGATCCTTGATGCCAGGTCAACGTCCATGAGTGGTCTCCTTGTTTGGATGCAGGGCAATCCGACACCGGACTGCATCATTGGCCCGCGCTCTGACCGGGCTCTGACGCCAAACCAACCGGGACTGACGTGAAACTGTGCTGAAACTGACAAGCGCCGGCCGGCGCCGATAATCGCGAGTCCCTCGAGAAAGCCCACCATGACCCGTCGCACCAAGATCGTCGCCACCCTCGGCCCTGCCTCCTCCTCACCCGAGGTGATGGGGCGCCTGATTGCGGCTGGCGTCGACGTGGTGCGGCTGAACTTCTCTCATGGCACGGCGCAGGACCATATCGAGCGCGCGGCGATGGTGCGCGCCTGCGCCGACCGCGCCGGCAAGGCGGTGGCGATCATGGCCGACCTGCAGGGCCCGAAGATCCGCGTCGGCAAGTTCGAGGGCGACAAGACCCTGCTCAAGGCGGGTCAGCGCTTCACGCTCGACGGCGGGCGCACGACGCTGGGCGACAACGAGGCGGTGGGCCTGGACTACAAGGAACTGCCGCGCGACGTGAAGCCGGGCAACACGCTGCTGCTCAACGACGGGCTGATCGTGCTGACGGTGGACGACGTGCTGGGCGACAAGGTGCACACCACGGTCAAGGTCGGGGGCATGCTTTCCAACAACAAGGGCATCAACAAGCAGGGTGGCGGCCTGACCGCGCCGGCGTTGACGGCCAAGGACATGGAGGACATCAAGACCGCGATGAGCTTCCAGGCCGAGTACGTGGCGGTGAGCTTTCCGAAGAGCGCAACCGACATGGAGATGGCGCGCCAGCTCTGCAACGTGGCGGGCGAACCCTGGCGCCACAAGCCGGGGCTGATCGCCAAGATCGAGCGCAGCGAGGCGATCCCGGCGCTGGACCAGATCCTGCGCGCGTCGGACAGCATCATGGTCGCGCGCGGCGACCTCGCCATCGAGGTCGGCAACGCCGCGGTGCCGGCGCTGCAGAAGAAGATGATCAAGATGGCACGCGCGCTCGACAAGACCACCATCACCGCGACGCAGATGATGGAGTCGATGATCCTCGCCCCGGTGCCCACGCGCGCCGAGGTCAGCGACGTGGCCAACGCGGTGCTCGACGGCACCGACGCGGTGATGCTGTCGGCCGAGTCGGCCGCCGGCAAGTACCCGGTCGAGACGGTCGAGGCGATGGCGCAGATCTGCCTCGAGGCCGAGGGTGCCGACGAGGTGCGCCTGGACACCGACTTCAGCAACAAGCAGTTCGGCCGCATCGACCAGTCGATCGCGATGGGCGCGCTGTTCACCGCCTACCACCTCGGCTGCAAGGCCATCCTCGCTTTGACCGAGAGCGGCTCGACCGCGCTGTGGATGAGCCGCTACAGCAGCCACACGCCGATCTTCGGCCTGACCTCGCAGGTGGTGACGCAGCGCCGCATGGCGCTGTTCCGCAACGTGAGCCCGATCCTGATGCCCAACTTCGGCGAGCGCGATGCCGCGCTGGCGGCGGCCGAGAAGATCCTGGTCGAGCGCGGGGTGCTGCGCCCCGGCGACACCTATGCCATCACCTGCGGCGAGCCGATGGGCTACCCGGGCGGCACCAACATGCTCAAGGTGTGCCGCGTGGCGTGAGCGCCGCGGCGGCCTGGTAACCCGGCGGTAACGCGGCGGCGGCCACCATCGGCGCAGGCCGCACGACACCGCGCCGCATGCCCCGCGAACCCGAAGCCCTGTCCCCCGCGCCCGGCGCTGCCGCGGACTGCGAGTTGCGGCTGCTCGGCGCGCCCTGCGTGGCCAGCGGCGGGCGCGTCGTGGCGCTGTCGCCCAAGGACGCGGCCCTGCTGGCCCTGGCGGCGCTGG
>JALHQP010000071.1 GCA_022841885.1 Aquincola sp.
GGCCAGCGCCGAGCCGGCGACGCACTGCGGCGGCGTGGCGTACCACGCCGCCGCGAGCGCGGGCAGCGTCCACAACGCCGGCGCGCGCAACGGCAGCCAGGCCTCGGCCTCGTGGCGGTAGGGCGCGGCATACACCTCGTCCATGCGGGCGTCCATGACCACCCACAAGGCCTCGGCCGCCGCGCCGTGCTGCGCGCGCGCGTCCTCGGCCACGAGGGCCAGGCTGTCGATGGCCAGCACCGGGCAGCCGAGCCCGAACGCCAACCCCTGCGCCACGGCGCAGGCCGTGCGCAGGCCGGTGAATGCGCCAGGGCCGCGACCGAAGGCGATCGCGTCGAGGGCCGAAGGTCCGAGACCGGCCTGCGCGAGCAACTCGAAGGCCAGCGGCAGGGCCCGCTCGGACGCGCGCGCGCCGCCCGCCTCCTCGGCACACCACTGTCCTTCGCCGGCCACCACCGCCACGGCCAGGCGTTCGGTCGCACAGTCCAGCGCGAGCAGGCAAGGGGTGCGGGTCGGTGCCATGCGGCCAGTGTATCGGCGCACCCGTGCGATCATCGCCGGATGACCCGACGCCTGCGGGCCTTCGCCCTGCTTCTTGCGTGTTCCCTGCCGCCCGCAACGAGTGCACTGGCGAGGGCACTCGCCCCGGAGATCGAGCAGGCGCTGGCGCGCGAGGGCGTGCCCATCGATGCGGTGTCGATCGTCGTGCAGGAGGCGGGCAGCGGCCAGACCCAGGTGTCGCTCAACCCGGGCAAGTCTATGAACCCGGCGTCGCTGGCCAAGCTGCTGACCACCTATGCCGCGCTGGACGAACTCGGCCCGGCCTTCACCTGGAAGACACCGGTCTGGTTCGCCGGCCCGGTCAAGGACGGCGTGCTCGACGGTTCGCTCCACCTGCAGGGCCGTGGCGACCCCAAGCTCTCGCTCGAACGCCTGTGGCTCGCGCTGCAGCGCGTGCGCCAGATGGGTGTGAGCGAGATCCGCGGTGACATCGTGCTCGACCAGGGCGCGTTCGCCGTGCCCCCGGGCTCGACCGCCGACTTCGACAACGAGCCGCTGCGGCCCTACAACGCACGCGCACAGGCCTTGCTGCTCAACCTGTCGAGTGTGATCTACACCTTCACCCCCGACGCCGCGCGCGGCGTGGCCACGGTGTCGGCCGAGCCGGCGCTCGACGGCCTGGTGGTCGACGCCACGGTGCCCTTGTCGGCCGGCCCCTGCAACGACTGGCGCGCCGCGCTCAAGGCCAGCCTCGGCGACCCGGTCAGGCTGCAGTTCGCAGGCAGCTTCCCCGCCGCCTGCGGCGAACGGATCTGGCCGCTCGCGCATGCCGACGCACGCCAGTACGCGCAGCGCCTGGTGGCGACGCTGTGGCGCGAGGCCGGCGGCAAGCTCACGGGCAGCGCGCGCGAGGGCGCGGCGCCGCAAGGTGTGGCGCCGACGTTCGAGTTGACCTCACCGCCGCTCGCGGATGTGGTGCGCGACATCAACAAGTTCAGCAACAACGTGATGGCGCAGCAGCTGTTCCTCACGCTCGCGCTGCAGCGCAGCGGTGCGGCGCGCGTCGGGGTCGACGACGCACGCGAGGCGCTGCGGCGCTGGCTCGCCGACCGCCTGGGCGAGCCGCTGGACGGCGTGGTGATCGACAACGGCTCGGGCCTGTCGCGCGAGACGCGGATGTCGGCACGCTTGCTCGCGCACCTGCTGCAGCGCGCCTGGTCGAGCCCGGTGATGCCCGAGCTGATGGCCTCGCTGCCGGTGACCGGCCTGGACGGCACGCTCAAGCGCTCGCGTGCGATGGCCGGGCGTGCGCACCTGAAGACCGGTTCGCTGCGCGACGTCGCGGGCGTGGCCGGCTATGTGCTCGGCGCCGGCGGTCGCCGCTACGTGCTGGTGGCGCTGATCAACCACCCGAACGCGAATGCCGCGCGGCCCGCGCTCGACGCCCTGGTGCAGTGGACGATGAACGATCTGAACCCGAGGTTCGGCACGCCTCGGCCATGACCTCGCTCGTTCGCTGAAAGCACAAAGGCCGGCACCGGGCCGGCCTTTGTTGCAAGCGCAAGGGTTCAGAGGTTTTCGGGCACCCAGCCGAAGTCCTTCAGCGCCGTCCACACCTGGTCGGCAAAGATGCGGTGGCCGCCGGTGGTGGGATGCACGCCGTCGGCGAACAGCCAGGTGCTGGCGCTGGCGCCGGCCGCCATGCCGTTGCGGTTGGGCGCGCCGGAGGCGGCGAACACGGCGGCCGAGGCGGCGTTGCACAGCAACGACGTGCCGCTCGGGTTCCAGGCCGGCGTGCCGCAGGCCGGTGCCGTGACGTTGGTCAGGCCGAAGGCAGCCGGGCTGGCGAGTACGCTTGCATTGAGCGCACGCGCGTCGATGATGCGCACGTTCGCACCGTCGAGCGCGGCCAGCAGCGTGGCGTTGAAGGCGGCCGACAAGCCCGACACGAGCGCACGGGTCTGGGCATCCGCGGTCCGGAACTGCGGCGTGGTGGCGGCATCGGGCAGCGTCATCACGGCGACGCGGCGCGCGCCGTTGGCCAGGATCTGGTTGCGCACCAGGTTGGCCAGTTCGGTCGCCGCGGTCTGCACGTTGGCCGTGGCCGCTGCCGGGCCGATGGTCGGCGCCGCGGCGAGCTGAACGAAGATGTCGTTGTTGCCGCCGAACACGAAGACGATGTCATCGCCGCCGAAGTTGGTGAAGCGTGTCAGGTGGTCGGCGACCTGCGTGGTCATCGGCAGCGTCATCGGCGCCGGCGTCGAACCGACCAGGCCGGTGCCGTTCGGGTTGTTGATGCCCGCCGGGTTGCTGACCCGCGAACCGCCCTGCGCGTAGCCGGTGCAGCTGCCGGCCAGCACCGGGTTCGACAACGAGGCAGGGCAACGCACGCGCGTCGCCGGCGTGTCGGGACCGAAGCCGGCCATCGCCGGCGTGATCGCCACGCCCAGGCGCGCCGCGATCCACTCGACCCAGATGTTGGCGGTGCTGGTGTTGCTGGCCACCGTGTAGCCGGTGTGCGTATTGGTCGTGAACTTGCCGCCGAAGTACGGCGCGCCCGTGCCCGGCCCGTTGACCGAGGTGGCCGGCGTATAGGCGCCGATGTCGCTCAGGCTGTCGCCGAACATGACCACGCGCGTGGCCAGCGGCGAGTCGGTGGTGCCGCCGCCGCAACCGGCGACGACGAGGGCGGCAACGGCTGCGAGCGCGGACAGATGCCAGCGACGACGGGTGCTCATGGGGCTTGCTCCTTCGGTACGTTCTGCTTGGTGTGGTGCCGCGTCGCGCGCGGACGTGCGTCCGCCGCGCTGCTCGCGGTTGGCGACGAATATACGTTTGGGGGCCCAGAGGCCCGAGCCGGGTAAACCCACCCGAACGTCGCTTTGGAGGGGTGACTCCAATCGCGCCCGGGCGCAGCGCTCAGAACGGGTTGTTGCGCGCGCGCGAAGCCGCCAGCGTGCCGAAGCGCGCCTGCGTCGTCGGTCCCGGGAACAGCGCATCGGCCCACATGTAGCCCGCGGCCGTGGCTCCGCTGACCAGCGTCGCCGTCGTGCAGTTGGGCGTCGCCGCGGTGGCGAGGCACGCCGCGTCGACCACGTTCGTCAGGTTGTAGAAGCCGGGCAGGCTCGCCATCGTCTGCAGCTCGACGTCGGCGTACACGAGGCCGATCAGGCGGCCATCGTTGATCAGCGTCACGCTCATGCGGTTGTTGAAGGCCGCGGTCAGATCGGACAGCAGGCGCGAGCGCGTGGCGTCTCCGGTGCTTGTGTTCTGGGCCCGTGCGAAGGGCGTCAAGCCGAGGTCGGGCACCGTCAGCACGACCACGGCCGGTCCCGAGCGGGCCAGCGAGTTGACGCGCTCGCCGAGGGCTTCGCCGCGGTCGCGCGCCAGGGCCAGCAAGCTGTCGCGTGACGTGGTCGGGTAGTCGCCGTACAGCTCGAGGATGTCGTTCATGCCGACCATCACGAGCGCCAGGTCGTTCTCGTTCAGCGCGGCCCCCTGCACCGCAGCGATCTGCGACGCGATGTCGGCCACCTTGTGCGCCGGCTGCGCCATCACCTGGCCGCTGGTCGTGGTGGCGGTGCCTGGACAGCGGTCGAACACCAGGCCGAAGGCCGCGGCCACGCTCTGGATCCAGATCGGGTTGCGCGCGCAGTCGACTTCGGTCGTGCTCTCGGTCGGCGGCGTCGTCGTCGAGTCGGTGATGCGGAAGGCATTGACCGTGTACTTGCGGCCATCGGCCTGGATCACCGACAGCTCGTCGCCGAAGGCCAGGATGCGGGTCGGCTCGAAGGGGTCGACCTGGCCGCCGCCGCCGCAGGAAGCCAAGCTGGCCAGCGCCAACAGGCCCGCCACGGTGGCCAAGCCTTTGCGCATCGAGAACAAACGGAAACTCATGTGGACTCCAGATTCAGGGGGTACGGCCCGCGACAGCCGCACGTTCGAGGCGGTCGCGCACGCCGTCCCAGTCGCCGCCGGCCGGCGGCTGCTCGACCCAGATCAGGCCCACGCCGAGCGCATCGAACTCGCGCAGCACGCCGAACAGTTCGAACGCCGCTGCACGGGCACCGTCGGGCATCTGCCGCGACACCAGCCCCCATTCGGCTGCCGCGCGCGGCAGCCGCACGGTGCGCGAATATACCGCCAGCCCCGGCGCCGAGCCGGCACGGCGGCCGGCCGCGGCGCGCGCGTCGGTCCACATCGCCACTGCATCGGCCAGGGCCTGCGACGGCATCAGCCGCACCGTGGCACGCGGCGCGTAATGCGCTTCGAGCGTGCCGGAGGCCCGCGGCGCCTGCAGATCCGGTTCAGCCAGCGCTGCGCCCGCCGCGGCCGCGAGTTGCTCGCGCGTCAAGGCGCCCGGCCGCAGCAGCACCGGGCCCTTGTCGAGCGCACGGGTGCAGTCGACGATGGCCGATTCGATGCCGACCTCGCAAGGGCCGCCATCGAGCACGGCCAGGGCGTCGCCGAACTCGTCGGCCACATGCGCGGCGGTCGTGGGGCTGACCCGTCCGAAGCGGTTGGCGCTCGGCCCCGCGACCCCCGGCACGCCGCGGCGCGCGCACTCGACGAGCAGCGCATGGGCCAGCGGGTGCGCCGGGCAGCGCAGACCGATGCTGCCCTGGCCACCGGCGGCGGCCGCGGCGATGCCCTCGCGGCGCGGCACGATCAGGGTCAGCGGGCCCGGCCAGAACGCCGCCGCCAGGCGCTGCGCCAGCGGCGGCCAGCCATCTTGTGGTGCGGCGAAGGCCTGCGCATGTTCGGTATCGGCCACATGCACGATCAGCGGGTGTTCGCTCGGCCGGCCCTTGGCGGCGAAGATCTTCGCGGTGGCCGCGTCGTCGTCGGCGCGCGCCCCCAGGCCGTAGACCGTCTCGGTCGGGAACGCAAGCAGTTCGCCCGCCGCGAGCAGCTCGGCCGCGCGCGCGAGCGAGGCGGGATCCTTGCCGTCGAGGATCACGTCAGAAGGACGGCAAGCCAAGGATCGCGGCGGCATCACGTGCAATCGCGCGGGCCGCTGCAGCATCGGCAGCGGTGATGGTCAGGTGCCCCATCTTGCGCGCGCGCCGCGCGCTGGCCTTGCCATACAGATGCAGGTGCGTGCCGGGCAGCGCGAGCACACGCTCCCAGGGCGGCGCGCGCTCGCGATCCGCGTCGTCGAACCAGAGGTCGCCGAGCAGGTTGAGCATCAGCGCAATCGAATGCTGGCGCGGCGCCACCAGCGGCAGGCCGGCCAGGCAACGCACCTGCAGCTCGAACTGCGACACGTCGCAGGCGTCGACGCTGTAGTGGCCCGAGTTGTGCGGGCGCGGCGCCATCTCGTTGGCGGCCAGCGTGCCGTCCTGCAGCACGAAGAACTCGACGCACAGCACGCCGACGTAAGCCATCTCGTCGGCCAGGCGCCGCGCGGCATCGACGGCGCGGCGCTGGGTGGCGACGTCAATGTCAGGCGCCGGCACCTGCGTCACGGCGAGGATGCCGTCGCGGTGCAGGTTCTGCTGCACCGGCAGCCCGACCATCGCGCCGTCGGCGCCGCGCGCGACGATCACCGACAGCTCATAGGCCAGCGGCAACAGCTGTTCGAGCACGCAGGGCAGCTGCTTCAGATCGCGCCAGGCCGCCGCCAGCGCGGCACGGTCGGTCACCCTGACCTGGCCCTTGCCGTCGTAGCCCAGCCGCGCGGTTTTCAGGATGCCGGGCAGCAGCGCGTCAGGCACGCGTGCGAGGTCGGCTTCGGCTTCGATCACCGCGAACGGCGCGCAGGGTACGCCGCTTCGAACGAAGTGCCGCTTCTCGGCCGCGCGGTCCTGGCAGACCGCGACGCAGTCCGCGGACGGCGCCACCGGCCGGTGCGCGCCCAGTGTCAGCAAGGCCGGCGCGGGCACATTCTCGAATTCGGTGGTGATCGCCGCGCAGCGCTGCATCAGCTGCGCCAGGCCCTGCTCGTCGGTGTAGTCGGCGTCAATGTGGTAGTGCGCGACGAGGCCGGCCGGGCTGGTCTTGTCGGGATCGAGCACCGCGGTGAAATAGCCCATCGCCTGCGCGGCCTGCACGAACATGCGGCCGAGCTGGCCGCCGCCCATCACGCCCAACGTGACCGGCCGGCCGTCGGGGCCGATCGTGCCCGGGAGTAGCGGTTTCACCTCAGCTGTTCGGTCATCGCGCGCGCCGCCTCGGTCTGGCGTGCGCGGAAGGCGTCGAGCTTGTCGGCCAGCACCTTGTCGTGGGCTGCGAGCATCGCCACCGCGAACAAAGCCGCGTTGGCCGCGCCGCCCTCGCCGATCGCGAAGGTGGCCACCGGCACGCCCTTGGGCATCTGCACGATCGAGTGCAGCGAATCGACGCCGTTGAGGTGCTTGCTGGGGACCGGCACGCCCAGCACCGGCACCGGCGTCTTGGCCGCCAGCATGCCCGGCAGGTGCGCCGCACCGCCGGCACCGGCGATGATGGCGACCAGCCCGCGCGCGCGCGCGCCAGCCGCATAAGCGAACATGTCGTCGGGCATGCGGTGCGCCGACACGACCCGACACTCATGCGGGACGCCGAACTCGGCGAGAATGACGGCCGCGTGCTGCAGGGTGGGCCAGTCGCTGGCCGAACCCATCACCACACCGACTTTCGGTTGCGCCTCGTTCATGGCTTGAATTGTAGGTGGCGCGCTCCATCTGACCGTTTTGCCAAAGCCCCTCATGATCGACGTCACGATCCAGAATTTCCAGGACGAACTGATCACCGCCTCGATGCGGCAGCCGGTGCTGCTCGACATCTGGGCGCCGTGGTGCGGGCCTTGCAAGGTGCTCGGCCCGGTGCTTGAAAAGCTCGAGGTCGCCTACGCCGGCCGCTTCAAGCTCGCCAAGCTCAACAGCGACGAGCAGCCCGAGATCTCGGGCCAGCTGAGCCAAGCCTTCGGCGTGCGCTCGATCCCGTTCTGCGTGCTGTTCGACCAGGGCCAGCCGGTCGACGGCTTCGTCGGTGCCCTGCCCGAGAGCCAGGTGCGCGCCTTTCTCGACAAGCATGTGCCGACGGTCGACGAGCTGGAAGCCGAGGCCGAGCTGGAAGAAGCCGAGGTCGCGTTGGCCGAGGGCGACGCCGACGCGGCGCTGGCCAAGCTGCAGCAGGCGGTCGCCATCGACCCGGCCAACGACGAGGCCCGCTTCGACTACGTGAAGCTGTTGCTCGAGCGCGGCGCGCTGGCACAGGCCGAGACCGCGTTCGAGCCGGTGGCCAAGAAGGCCGCCACCGACGCGCGGCTCGAGGCGCTGTCGCACTGGATCGCGGCGCAGCGCAAGGCCGGTGCCGCGCGCCCTGCCGATGCGCTGGCCGCCGCCATTGCCGCCAACAAGCGCGACTTCGACACCCGCTTCGAACTGGCGCAAACCCACTTCGCTGCGAACCGCTTCACCGCCGCGATGGACGAGCTGCTCGAGATCGTGATGCGCGACAAGGCCTGGAGCGGCGACCTCGCACGCAAGACTTACGTGGCCATCCTCGCAGTGATGGCCAAGCCGGCACCGAAGCCCGCGGCCGGCGAAGCCAAGGGCGCGCTGGAACTCACCGGCAAGGCCGCGGCCGTCAGCGCCGACCCCGTGGTCGACCAGTACCGGCGCAAGCTGAGCATGGCGCTGTTCTGACCCACCCCCGTTGCGGCTTCGCCGCTCCCCCTCAAGGGGGCGACGCCAGCGGCCCGGCAAAGCCGGATCCGCGGCGCCTGCTGGGTTGTGCCGCTACAGAGTCGCCGGGTCGAGCCCGGCAAGCACCTCGTCCAGCGTCGAGACGATGCGCTGCTGCTGCTCGCGGTGCGCGCCGTACAGGCGCAGCGACTCGGCCTGGTGCTGCGCCGCGAGCCCCGTTTCGCCCAGGCCCTCGCGCACCTGCGCCAGGCGCGCCAGCGCGATCGCGCGGTCGTCGATGTCGCCGGGTTCGGCCAGCGCCTGCTCGGCGGCACCGGCCAGCGCGCGCGCCTTGTCGGCATGGCCGAGGTTGAGCTCGCACCAGGCGCGGTCGGCCAGCAGGCAGGCGGCGATGCGCTTCAGGCCCTCGCTCATCGCGGCGTCGAAGTTGGCGTCGAACAGGGCCAGCGCCTCGGCCCAGCGGCCCTGCGCCGTCAGCACCTGCGCGCGCAGGATCGGCACCAGCGAGCCGAGCGACGCGGTACCGATGCCGGCGTCGTAGTGGCCGATCGACTCGGCACCCATCAGCGCCTGCACCACCGAGCTCGGGTCGCGTTTCTCGCCCTCGAACAGCAGGGCCATGCGCGCCAGGCTGGCGCGCATCCAGGCCTGGTTGTGCATCAGCGCCGACAGGTGCGCCTCATCGCCCTCGGCGATCGCGTGGCGGCGCGAGGCCTCGTACCAGCGCTGCGCCACCTCTGCGTTGCCGCCGAAGTGGTAGGCATAACCGGCCACCAGGGTGGCGCGCGCGCGCGCGCCGTGGTGCTCGGGCGCCGCGCCGTCGAGCGCCTCGCGCGTCAGCGCCGCCATGCGCGGCGTGTCGCAATTGGCGAAGGCCAGGTTGGCCAGCCAGGCCGCGGCGGTGGCGCGCAGGCGTGCGGCCGCAGGGCCGGCGTTCTGTGCCAGCGAATAGGCAAGTTCGATCGTCTCCTGCGCATCGCGGCCGATCACGCTGTAGTAGCCGTGCAGGCCCTCGGCCAGCGCGATCCACGCGCGCAGCATATGGTTGTTGGGCTGCCAGGCGAGCTGGGCATTGAGCTCATCGATCGCGCCGCGCGCGCGCTCGAGCTGGCCCTGGCGCGCCAACAGCGCCGCGCGCTCGGCGCGCAGGCACTGGGCTTCGATCGGGTTGGCGGCGCTCTTGATGGCCGCCTCCAGCGTGGCCAGCAGGCGCGAACGCGGTACCGTGGCCATCGCCCGCCTCAGCCCATCAGGCGCGTCAGCGCCTCGCGGTACTTGGCCGCAGTCTTCTCGACCACCTCGGCCGGCAACGCGGGGGCGGGGGCGCGCTTGTTCCAGGGCCGACCTTCGACGCGCGCCGCTTCGAGCCAGTCGCGCACGAACTGCTTGTCGTAGCTCGGCGGGTTGTCGCCTTCGCGGTAACTCTCCACCGGCCAGTAGCGCGACGAGTCGGGCGTCAGCACCTCGTCCATCAGCGTCAGCGTACCGTCGGCATCGAGGCCGAACTCGAACTTGGTGTCGGCGATCACGATGCCCTTCGTCAACGCGTAGGCCGCGGCCTCGCTGTAAAGGCGGATCGCGATGTCGCGCACGCGCGCGGCGAGTTCTGGGCCGATCAGCGCCGCGGCCTGATCGAAGCGGATGTTCTCGTCGTGCGCGCCGGCTTCGGCCTTGGTCGCCGGCGTGAAGATCGGCTGCGGCAGTTTGCTCGCGTTGCGCAGCCCCGGCGGCAGCGCGACGCCGCACACGGACTGCGACTCCTGGTATTCCTTCCAGCCACTGCCAGCGAGGTAGCCGCGCACCACGGCCTCGATCGGCAGCGGCGCGAGGCGCTTGACCAACATCGAGCGGCCGCGCACCTGGGCACGCTCGTCGGGCGCGACCACAGTCTCGGGGTCCTCACCGGTCAGGTGGTTGGGCACCACGTGCTTCAAGCGCTCGAACCAGAACAGGGCCATGCGCGTGAGCAACTCGCCCTTGCCGGGAATCGGCTCGCCCATCACCACGTCGAACGCGGACAGCCGGTCGCTCGCGACCATCAGCAGGCGGTCAGCGCCGACCGCGTAGTTGTCGCGCACCTTGCCGCGGGCCAGCAGCGGCAAGGAATGAAGGTTCGATTGCAGCAGGGCCTCGGGCATGGCGCCGATTCTAGTCAGCGCCCGCCCGCCGCCTGGGCGGTCAGACCACCGTCTGCGCCAGCTTCCCGCTCGCGTAACGCTGCGCCACTTCGCCCAGCGCCAGCGGCTTGATCTTGCCGGCCTGGCCCTCGCAGCCGAACTCGAGGTAACGCTGCTTGCAGATCTTGTAGGCCGCTTCGCGTGCCGGCTTCATCCAGTCGCGCATGTCGAACTTCTCGGGGTTCTCGGCCAGGAACTTGCGCACCGCGCCAGTCATCGCGAGGCGAATGTCGGTGTCGATGTTGATCTTGCGCACGCCGTACTTGATCGCTTCCTGGATCTCGGACACCGGCACGCCGTAGGTCTCCTTGATCTTGCCGCCGTACTGGTTGATGACCGCCAGCAGGTCCTGCGGCACACTCGACGAGCCGTGCATCACCAGGTGCGTGTTGGGCAGGCGGCGATTGATCTCCTTGATGCGGTCGATCGCCAGGATGTCGCCGGTGGGCTTGCGGCTGAACTTGTAGGCGCCGTGGCTGGTGCCGATCGCGATCGCCAGCGCGTCGAGTTGCGTGCGCTTGACGAAGTCGGCCGCCTGTTCCGGGTCGGTCAGCAGCTGCTCGCGCGTCATCGTCGACTCGGTGCCGTGGCCGTCCTCCTTGTCGCCGCGCATCGTTTCGAGCGAGCCCAGGCAGCCGAGTTCGCCCTCGACCGTGACGCCGATCGCGTGGGCCATGTCCACCACCTTGCGCGTGACGTCGACGTTGTAGTCGTAGCTGGCGATCGTCTTGCCGTCGGCCTCCAGGCTGCCGTCCATCATCACCGACGAGAAGCCGAGCTTGATCGCGCCGGCGCACACGTCCGGGCTCTGGCCGTGGTCCTGGTGCATCACCAGCGGCACGGCCGGGTACTGCTCGATCGCCGCCAGGATCAGGTGCTTGATGAAGGCCTCGCCGGCGTACTTGCGCGCGCCCGCACTGGCCTGCAGGATGACCGGCGCACCCACTTCGGAAGCAGCGGTCATCACCGCCTGCACCTGCTCGAGGTTGTTGACGTTGTACGCGGGGATGCCGTAGCCCTGCTCGGCGGCGTGGTCGAGCAACTGGCGCATGGAGACGAGTGGCATGGTGCGGTCCTCCGGACTCGGGGAAACGGGATGGGCTAACTCACTCGATTCTAGGACCGCGACCGGATTCGCCGCCCCCCCGCAGGCTGGGCGTCGGACTGACGGAAACCGCAGCTCGTCGCGCGCTACTTCTTCGCAACGTAGGCTTCGAGCAGCAGATTGCGTTCGGGCAGGTCCTGCAGGACAAGGCGCCCCAGCGAGGTGTCTGCCTGCAGGCGACCGGGCGACTGCAGCGGCGGCAGCGAGTGGAAGCGCGCCAGTTGCGCGATGCGTTCATTGAAGATCGGCGCCGGCGTGGGTCCAGGCGGACGGTCCCAGACGTAGGTGATCGATCGCAGCATCTCGTTGGCGTCGAAGTCGTACAGCGTCGCCTTGATGCGCGGGTCGTCGCAGGCGCTGCCGCGCAGGTCGATGCGCAGGTGGTTCGTGTTCGGCACCTTGCCTTCGATGGCCGCTTCCTTGAAGCGCACGTCGGACATCGCCCGCACCTGGTTGCTGCCGACCGTGCCGAGCTTGTCGAGGAGCGTGTTGCGGCAGACTTCGGGTGACGGGCGCGCCAGCGTGGACGGCGGCGGAGCAGGTGCGACGCTGGCCACTTGCGGCATCGCGCTGGTTGCCGGCGGCTGCGATCGGCTTGCGGCCGCCGTGCGCGAATGGTCGGGCGCAATCGCGGCGTTGGCCGCGACGTTTGCATCCGGCGCACCAACCCTCACCAGTGCGCAGGTGTCCGCCCACACGATGCGATTCGGGCCTGCAATCGTGAAGGGCATCGGGTTCGCACGGCTGTCTGCTGGTATGGCCACGATCACTTGCTTGTGCCGGCTGCGGTAGGCGACGGAACCGCCCGCGATGCCCGCGGCCCCCCCGCCTGAAAACGTTGTGGGCGTAAAAGTAATGCCGCGCCCGAATGACATGTCGCAGAGCATCTGTCCGGATTCAAGGGACTTCATGAATCCCATCAGCTCGCCCATCCCAGGGGTAGCGCCCCTGCCTGTGAGGCCGAACTCGAGGACTTCGTTCTGCTGGCCCCCGCCTTCCAGGCGCCAGCGGCCCAGCAGCACGTTGCGTGCGTCCGGCAGCGGCGGCAGGCGCATCAGCTCCTTGCCGAGCGGTCGCAGGTCCACACCGCTGTTGCCGCTCGAAGGCGAGGGCGTGTAGCCGCCCGAAGGCGAGGGCGTGTAGCCGCCACCGGTCGATGAGCTCGACTGCGAACGCCTGCGCTCCTCCTCCGCCTGCTGCTGGCGGTGGACCTCGGCCTGGCGCGCCGCCTCCTGCGCGCGCCAGTACTCACGCTGCGCCTGTTCCTGGGCTTGCCTGCTCGCGTTGTCGCGCGCCGCCTGCTCCATGTTCTGCCGGGCCCGCTCGACATCGACCTGCGCGTTCGCCCCTCCGAGCGCAAAGGCCATGCCGGCAAGCAGCCCCCCAATCCGAAAACAGAGTTCATCGTTCCTGTCCACAGCCACCTCCGTCACGTTCGTTGAGTCTTGCTGTTCAAGATCAACTGATTCGGGCTCTCATTCAGCACGCCCACACCGGCTTGTCGTCGATCGACAAATTGAGTCGCGTCCCGCGCGCCTTGGCGTTCGCACCCGCAGCGAACTCGACCTGCATGAACAGTGCCCGCCGGCCGCGCAGCGTCAGGCGATAGACCCGCCAGTGGCCCGCAGCCGCGCGGCGGCAGTCGCCGCCCCTCGGCTCGATCAGCGTTCCCGGCGGGAACTGCGCCTCGAGCGTGCTTGCAAGACCCGCCTTGTCGAGCCGTTTCGCCAGAACGATTTCCGCATCGAACATCATCTGGCGCGCACCGACCACCAATGCGGTGGCCGGGCCATGACCGTCGAGCGTGAAGTCGCCAGCCTGCGCGAAGGCGCTGCGCGCCTCCGCCACCGTGGCCTCGCGCCACTGCACGCCCTTGATCGTCGCCAGCGCGTCCCAGTTCCTGGCTGAATAGCGCGCGGCCGCCGGCGGGGCCAGTACACCGGCGAAGTCGCCGAGCGTCGCCGCCTGCGCCGGCAGCTGCACGCCGGCCAGAAAGAACACGAGGAGCCACGCACGCGGGGACATCTTGGCGACCGGAGGTCATTCAAGCGAGGGCGCGTCTACAAGCAGCCATAGTGCGATCTTCTGTCTCAGGTCTTCGGCGTCCGCGGACCCGTCTCTTGCCGCTCGACGCGAGGTTCAAGGTCCACCGCTTCCTCCAGGATCTGGACCTTTTCGGCTTGACGCTCCCCTTTCCAGAACGCGCGGCGCAGACGGGGCCGCAGGTGGCGGGCCCATTCAGCCAGGACGGTCAGCTGACCGCTGCGTTTGTGTGCCATCTTCGGGTGTCGGCAAAGTTCGTGGCGTGTTCAGATCAAAGCGTCCGCGCGCCGGCTGCAGGCACGGCAGTTGGCAGCTACTTCGGTTGCGACCGGAACTGCTTCTTCCACAGCTTTTCGAGTTCGGCCGCAACAGCCGGTGCTGGGTCGCCGATCAAGGTCGACTTGCCCTTCTGATAAACCTTGCCGTACACAACTTTCTGCATGCCTGACCACAGCAGGACGACGTTGTAGTCGTAGCAGTCGTGGTTCTTGCAGGTGTAGAGCATCACGTAATCGTCGTTCGCCGCCTTCATTGCCTGACCCTCCGAACTCGGGCCGTCGAGCTTGGCGAGCCACGACTCCTTGACGAGCGGGCCAAGCGCCTTGTAGTAGACCTCCTTTGCCTTTGCGTTGTAGAGCAGCCCCGACGCGCTCAGTTCAGTCAGCGCGTAGCCGTTGAACTTGTTCGGGTCGGCTTTTGCCTGCGCGCTCGGGCCCGCTGCTGCTCCCGGAGCGACGTTGCGGTTCGGGTCGCAATGCCGGGAACGCTTGCCCTTGAACGCTGCCGGCAGCGCGGCCATCACCTTCGGTCCGCCCTCGACCGCGGCGAACAGACCCGAGGCATTGCGGTAGTACACGAACACAAGGGCTTCACCGCCCGCGGCCTCGCTCGTGAATGCGGTTTCGAATTCCGGTGGAGGCGTAGCGCCGAAGTGCTTGGGCGCGGGCTTCACGTTGCGCCCGGTCAACACCGCCTTGCCGCCGTCCCGTACGACCAACGAGTCGCCAAGGTTCATGAGCTGAGGCAGCAGGTAGTTCGAACAGTCCGGTGCCAGCACGCCGAGCCAAGGCCGCATCCGCTGGACATCGCTCTTGCTCTGTGCCCAGGCCGGCGCGCTGGCCACGGCGACGATCAGCACTGCGCTTTGAATCAAACGCCTCATGACTTCTCCTATCGGTTCCTAGCGGCCCGTCCCGACGCATGCATTGAAGAGCGTCATCGTGCCCTTCATGAAGGCGTCCTGTTCCTGCGCGCTCATCTTTTCTCCGATCGCGTGCGCTTCCGCCTTCTTGCCCTGCATCCCGAGAACCATCGCTTGCCGGGCCTGCGGCGTGAAGACGGATCGGGCTTCCTTGGCACCGCATTTGCAGAAGTCCTCGCCCTTGACGCCCATTTCCCGCCGCATCATCTTGTTCGCCCCCCGCTCGCCTTCGGCGAGGCAGGCAGTGATGAACTCGGAGTCGCTGGGACCGCTGTCGCAGCCGGCCGTGAGCGCAACGAGCATGACGATGGCAGCACCGCTGCGCAAGACGTGTCGGTCGCCGGGCCCGGGTCGGCAATGCAGGCGAATGGTGGTCGTCATGGCGGCCACCTCTCAACGATCGCTCTGCACGAACTCGCGCCGCTCCTTGCGTAGCAGCTCCTTCCTGGACAACTTCGGCTCGACCGCGGCCACCGGGCGCGCACCGGGTGCGGGCGCGGCCTGCGGCGCCTTGGCTGCGGCCGGCGACAGCACCGCCTGGTCCGCCAGCACCACCGTGAGCTTGCCGGCCGACAGGTCGAACAGGCCCGGCCCCTGTCGGTTGTTGGCCTTGCGGATGTTGAAGCCGACAAAGCGCACGCCCGAGGCCACCGCCAGCTGGCGCACGATCGCGGTCACGTCGATGGGCCGTGCAAACGCCGCCTTGTCGCTGCAATCGGCGCTGAGCTGGGCCACGCGCGAGCCCGCCTTGGCATCGCCGACATCGGCCTTGCCGTCGGCCGCATAGGCGTAGACGTCGATCACCACCGGCTCGGCGCCTGCGCATTGCAAGTGCGCGGGCTTGCCGCTGAACTGGAAGCTGGCCGAACGTAAGCGCGCCGGCGCAGCCTCGGGCAACTGGTACTCCATCACCGACACGAAGTTGGCACCGACCCCAGCCTTGGCGCCGCTGCTGCGCTGCCAGAAGCCGACGGCCTGATGGGGGCGCAGGCGGGCGCCGGTGGTGTGGGTCTCAAAGGCCCACGACGACTTCACCGTCGGCGGCACCGCGATCGCGCGCTCCGCCGCCAAGCCTGACGTGGGCGCCAGGGCCACCGCCAACAACCATGCTGCCCGGGATTGCATGAGTCACCTCCTGTCTGTGCACACAAGGTAGGCGCGACCCTGTGACCGCGGCGTTACCGCCGCGCGAGGGCTGCCAGCCGTCAGCCGCCGAGGCGCCGGTCGGC
Source organism: Aquincola sp. (assembly GCA_022841885.1). Classification (GTDB taxonomy): domain Bacteria; phylum Pseudomonadota; class Gammaproteobacteria; order Burkholderiales; family Burkholderiaceae_C; genus CADEEN01. The sequence continues at coordinate 15,888 of JALHQP010000071.1, forward strand.
CGCGGCGAGCAGGGCGCGGTTGGCGGCGTTGCGCTGCAGGAAGCTGTCGCGGAAGGCCTCGGGCACATGCGGCAGGGCCTGCTGGCGCACCCACTGCGTACCGTGCGCCAGCGCCATCAGGGCCTGCGCGCTGTCGCCGGCGGCGTCGAAGACCTGCGCCGCGCGCCACCAGGCCTCGCCGCGGTACAGGTCGACCGGCGGCACGCCGGTCATGGCGGCAACCACCTCACGCATCTCCTGCGCGGCCTGGGCCGCGTGCCCGGCGCGCGCCATGGCATGGGCACGCAGCAGGCGTGCCTTCATGGCCACGCCATCGAACTCGAGCTGGCGCGCCATGCGCAGCACCTCATCGCAGCGTTGGATGGCCTCGGCCGGCTCGGCGCCCTCCGCCACTTCGAGCAGGGTGTGCATGCGCACATGGGCGTCGTCGGCCCCTTCGAGCGCCTTCATCGCGGCGGTCAGGTGTTGCGACGACCCCGTGCCGAGCGCGCGGTCGATGCGCGCGGCGATCGTCGCCCCCCGCGCCCACACCGAGGGCACCGGCGGCGCCTCGTAGTCGAGGGCCTGGCGCGCCCGCGCGTGCTGGCCGAGATCGAGCAGGAACTGCGCCTTGTGGTTGCAGGCCACGGCATGGAGCGTGAGCTGGTGGTCGCTGCGCAGCACCGCGATGGCGGCGTCCAGGTGTTCGAGCGCCTCACCGTAGCGGCCGACCATGCCGCAGTACAGGCCGGCGTAAGCGCGGATCACCGCGCCCTCCGGCCCGTCGATCTCGCCGAGCTGCGTCTTCAGCGCCAGCGCACGCTGCGCCAGTTCGAGCGCCTCGTCGAGGTGGCCCAGGTTGCCCTTGACGGTGGCCAGGTTGGCGGTCTGCATGGCCAGCTCGGCCAGGTCGCCCATCTGGCGCGCGATGGCGATCGACTGCGTCAGCGCGTGCGCGGTCTCGCGCAGGCGGCGCAAGCCGTTGAGCACGTAGGCGCTGTCGGCCCAGAAGCCGCCGCGCTGTTCGAGGTTGCCCTCGGCTTCGACCAGTGTGCGATAGGGCTCGAGCAGGGCCAAGCCCTCGGCGGCGCGGCCGGCCTGGGCCAACGCCACCGCCTGCATCCGCGTGGCCGTGAAAGCCGGCCATGGCGTGTCGAGCTCGCGTGCCAGCGCCACCGCCTCGACCGCGGCGGCCATGCCGCGCGCGTGGTCGGCGGCCATCAGCGCGGCCAGCGCACGTGCGTTGAGTGCCGCCACGCGCTGCGCCGGCGTGCGCGCCGTCGCTTCCAGATCATCGATGACGGCATGCGCGCGCTCGACGCCGCGCACGATGATGCAGGCCGGCACGCTGTCGCAGCGCGCCTCGAAGGCGGGCGCTGCGTCGCCGGCGCGCTCGAAGGCCTGGCCGGCGCGCTCCCAGCACTCGATCTCATGCGTGCGCTGCGACGCCGCCTGGGCCTGGCGCGCGGCAGCGACGTAGGCCTGGCCCGCCAGCGACCAGCATTGCGCGCCGACCCAATGCGGCGCGACCGCGGCCGCCGGGCGGCCCATGGCCTGCAGGTACTCGGCGATGCGCCGGTGCAGCAGCGCGGCGATCGGCCCTGGCACCGAGGCCAGCGTCACCTCGAAGATCAGATCGTGCGCGAACGCGCCGTCGCGGATCACCTGCGCGGCCTCGAGTTCGCGCCAGGGCTCGGCGATGTCCAGCGGATGCTGCTCGAGCACCGTGGCGGCCAGCTCGGCGTCGAAGTCGCTCGCCGCCAGCGCGGCCACGCGCGCGAGCTTGAGCGCCGCAGCCGACAGCTGCGACAGGCGGCGCTCGATCAGCGCGCTCACGCTGCCGGGTTGCGGCAGGCGCTGGCCGGCCTGCGCCGCGGCGGCGT
>JALHQP010000072.1 GCA_022841885.1 Aquincola sp.
GGCGCGGCGTTGCCGAGCGCGGCGCGCCGCAGCAGCGCGCGCACCCGCGCCTGCAGCTCGAGCACCGAGAACGGCTTGGTCACGTAGTCGTCGGCGCCGAGCTCGAGCCCGAGCACACGATCGAGCTCGGCCGCGCGCGCTGTCAGCATCAGGATCGGCACCTCATGGCCGCGGCTGCGCAGCGTGCGGCACAGGTCCAGGCCGGGCAGGCCGGGCAGCCGCAGGTCGAGCACGATGGCGTCGAAGCGCTGCGCCAGTGCCAGCTCCAGCGCGCTGGCACCGTCGTGCGCCAGCGTCACCGTCGCGGGCAGGTCCGACAGGTGCAGCCGCAACAGGGCAGCGATGTCCTGCTCGTCCTCGACCACGAGCAGGCGGGGCGTTGGGGGCGTCATGGCGGGCAGCGTAGGGGCCAGCCGCTTGGTCGCTCGCGCGGGCCGGGCCTTACACGGCCTTTCAGGCGAGGCGCCCGTCGCTGAACGACGAGTCGTCGTCCCGGGTGGCCAGCGCCACGGCCAGCGCGCGCTGCACGCCCTGCACCATCGCGGCCAGCGGCAGGCTCGGGCACGGCGCCGCTGCGGCCTGCTCGGGCAGGCAGGGCAGGTGCATGAAGCCGCTGCGCGTGCCACGGCGGCGCCGGCAGGCGTGCTGCAGGCCGTAGAAGACCTGGTTGCAGACGAAGCTGCCGGCGCTGAGCGATACGCTCGCAGGCCAGCCAGCCGCGCGCAGCGCCGCCACCATCGCCTTGATCGGCAGCGTCGTGAAGTAGGCGGCCGGCCCGGCGGGCACGACCGGTTCGTCGAGGGGTTGCGCGCCCGCGTTGTCGGCGATGCGCGCGTCGATCAGGTTGAGCGCCACGCGTTCCGGAGTGAAGCCCTCGCGCCCGGCCGCCAGACCGAGGGCGAGCACGAGCTGCGGGCGCCGGGCGGCGAGCGCGGCCTGCAACGCAGGCAGCGCGCCGGCAAAAGTGCACGGCAGCACCAGGCCATGTACCGGCACGCCGTCGATGCGCTGGCCGTCGAGTGCGCGGGCCACCTCGGCCGAGGGGTTGAGCGTGTCGCCGCCGAAGGGCTCGAAGCCCGTGACGAGGATGGCGCGACGGGTCACGGCGCGCCCCAGCCGCCACCGCCCGGGGTTTCGATCACGAACAGGTCGCCCGGCTCCATCGCCACCGAGCCGATGTGGTCGAGCCGCTCGACGCGGCCGTCGCGGCGCTCGACGCGGTTGATGCCGAGCGCACCGGGTGCGCCGCCGGCGCCGCCGAAGGCTGGCACGAGGCGGCCGTTGGACAGGATCGACGCGGTCATGCGTTCGAGGAAACGCACGCGGCGCACGCCGCCGTCGCCGCCGGGCCAGCGCCCGGCGCCGCCCGAGCCACGGCGGATCTCGTAGCTTTCCAGGCGCACCGGGAAGCGGAACTCGAGCACCTCGGGGTCGGTCAGGCGCGAGTTGGTCATGTGCGTCTGCACGACGCTGGTGCCGGCGAAACCGGGCCCGGCGCCGCTGCCGCCGCTGATCGTCTCGTAGTACTGGTGCGTTTCGTTGCCGAAGGTGAAGTTGTTCATCGTGCACTGGCCGGCGGCCATCACACCGAGCGCGCCGTACAGCGCGTTGGTGACGCAGGTGCTGGTCTCGACGTTGCCCGCCACCACCGCGGCGGGCGGCAGCGGGTTGAGCATGCAGCCCTCGGGCACGATCACGGTGAGCGGCTTCAGGCAGCCGGCGTTGAGCGGGATCTCGTCGTCGACCAGGGTGCGGAAGACGTAGAGCACCGCGGCCATCGTCACGGACTTGGGCGCGTTGAAGTTGTTCGGCAGCTGGGCGCTGGTGCCGCTGAAGTCGATCACCGCGCCGCGCGCCCTCGCATCGACCGTCACCTTGACCGCGATGCGCGCGCCGTTGTCGAGTTCGAGCGTGAAGGCGCCGTCCTTCAGCGCCGTGATCACGCGCCGCACCGACTCCTCGGCGTTGTCCTGCACATGCTTCATGTAGGCCGCCACGGTGGCGCGGCCGAACTGCGCCACCATCGCCTTGAGTTCCTGCACGCCTTTCTCGTTGGCGGCGATCTGCGCGCGCAGGTCGGCAATCGTCTGCGCCGGGTTGCGCGCCGGCCACGGCCCCGAGGCCAGCTGCGCGTTCAGCTCCGCCTCGCGCAGCGCACCGCCGCGCACCAGCAGGAAGTTGTCGAACAGCACGCCTTCCTCGTCGATCGTCTTCGAGAACGGCGGCATCGAGCCCGGCGTGCTGCCGCCGATGTCGGCATGGTGGCCGCGGCTGGCGACGTAGAAGCTCGGCTTCGCATCGCCGGCTTCCAGGTACACGGGGGTCACCACGGTCACGTCGGGCAGGTGGGTGCCGCCGTGGTACGGGTCGTTGAGCACGTACACGTCGCCCGGTTGCATGGCCGGGTTGCGCGCGATCACGGTCTTGATGCTCTCGCTCATCGAGCCCAGGTGGACCGGCATGTGCGGCGCGTTGGCGATCAGCTGGCCATCGGCGTCGAACAGGGCGCAGGAGAAATCCAGCCGCTCCTTGATGTTCACCGAGTAGGCGGTGTTCTGCAGGCGCAGGCCCATCTGCTCGGCGATGTTCATGAACAGGTTGTTGAATACCTCGAGCATCACCGGGTCGGCGTCGGTGCCGATCGCGTGCTGCGTCGCGCGCGGCTGCACGCGCACCAGGTCGATCGGGCCGGCCGCGCTGAGCGTGGCGCGCCAGCCTGGCTCGACGACCGTCGTCGCGTTCTTCTCGGCAATGATGGCCGGGCCGTCGATCTGCGCGCCGGCGCGCAGCGACTCGCGCACGAACAGCGCCGCGTCGAGCCACCCGCCCGCGTGCATGCGCACGTGGGCGTCGGCAGCCGGCGCGTGGGGGGTGGCCGTTTCACCCGTCTCGCGCACCGGGTGCCGCTCGCCTTCGGCCACCGCCTCGACCGACACCGCCTCGATGACCAGCGGCCGGTCGGGCATCAGGAAGGCGAAACGCTGGCGGTAGGCCTGCTCGAACGCGCGCCGGATCTCGGCGCGCGTGCCGGCGTCGACCCCCAGCGCCGTGTCGGTGCCCTGGTAGCGGATGTGCACGCGCCGCCGCTGTTGCACCGCGTCCGAGGACACGCCCTGGTCGATCAGTTCGCGCGACGCGTCGGCGCCGAGCTGCTCCAGCCGGGCCCCGGCGCTCGCCAGGCCCGCGTCATCCAGCGGCAGCTCGACCGACGCCTCGCGCATCGCGATCTGGTCCGCCAGGCCCATGCCGTAGGCCGACAGCACGCCCGCCAGCGGGTGCACGAAGACGCGCTCCATGCCCAGCGCGTCGGCCACCAGGCAGGCATGCTGGCCGCCCGCGCCGCCGAAGCATTGCAGCGTGTACTGCGTGACGTCGTAGCCGCGCGCGACCGAGATGCGCTTGATCGCGTTGGCCATGTTCTGCACTGCGATCTGCAGGAAGCCCTCGGCGAGCGACTCGGCCGTGGCGTCGCGACCGGTCTTGGCGCGCACCTCGGCGGCCATCGCCTCGAATTTCGCCACCACGGCCTCGCGGTCGAGCGCCGCGTCGGCCTTCGGCCCGAACACCTTCGGAAAATGCGCGGGCTGGATCTTGCCGAGCATGACGTTGGCGTCGGTCACCGCCAGCGGCCCACCGCGGCGGTAGCTCGCCGGTCCCGGGTTGGCGCCCGCGCTCTCGGGGCCGACGCGCAGGCGCGCGCCGTCGAAGGCGAGGATCGAGCCGCCGCCGGCGGCCACGGTGTGGATGCTCATCATCGGCGCGCGCATGCGCACGCCGGCCACCTGGGTCTCGAAGGCGCGCTCGAACTCGCCGGCGTAGTGGCTGACGTCGGTGGACGTGCCGCCCATGTCGAAGCCGATCACCTTGTCGTGCCCGCCCGCGACCGCGGTGCGCACCATGCCGACGATGCCGCCGGCCGGGCCCGACAGGATCGCGTCCTTGCCCTGGAAGCGGTGCGCCTCGGTCAGGCCGCCGCTGCTCTGCATGAAGAACAGGCGCACACCGGGCATCTGCTGCGCCACCTGGTCGACGTAGCGGCGCAGGATCGGCGAGAGATACGCGTCGACCACCGTGGTGTCGCCGCGCGACACCAGCTTCATCAGCGGGCTGACCTCGTGGCTCGCACTGACCTGGGTGAAGCCGAGTTCGCGCGCCAGGCGCGCCGCGGCCTGCTCGTGCGCGGTGAAGCGGTAGCCATGCATGAACACGATGGCCACGCTGCGCAGGCCGGCGTCGTGCGCGGCCCACAGGCGCTCGCGCAAATGCGCCTCGTCCAGCGGCTGCAGCAGCTCGCCGTGCGCGCCGACACGCTCCTGCGCTTCGATCACGCGCTCGTACAGCAGCTCGGGCAGCACGATATGGCGCTCGAACAGCTTGGGCCGTGCCTGGTAGGCGATGCGCAGCGCGTCGCGAAAGCCGCGCGTGGTGACCAGCAGCGTGCGGTCGCCCTTGCGCTCGAGCAGCGCGTTGGTCGCGACCGTGGTGCCCATCTTCACGCACTCCACCTGCTCGGGCGTGATCGGCGCGCCGGGTGCGAGGCCGAGCAGGCGGCGGATGCCCTCGACCGCGGCGTCGAGGTACTGCTCGGGGTTCTCGGAGAGCAGCTTGGCGGTGACCAGCGTGCCGTCGGGGCGGCGCCCGACGATGTCGGTGAAGGTGCCGCCGCGGTCGATCCAGAACTGCCAGCGTGGCGATGTCATGGCAAGGGCTCCCAACGTTCGTGGACGAACGTCATCAGGTGGTGGACGGGCCGCCCGGTCGCGCGCTGCACGGCGGCGGCGTAGGGCGGCAGGTTGGTGCACTCGAGCACCAGGGATTCGATGTCGGGCCGGCGTGCCAGCAGGCGCATCGCGGCGGCCACGGTGTCGGCCTCGGCGGCCTGCGCATCGAGCGCCGGCAGGTCGTCGAGCAGCGTGCGCTGCAGGCGGCAGCCGGGGGCGAGGCCTTCGACGGGTGTGTCGCCCGCCAGCCCCGCGAGGCTGGCCGCATCGACCGTGATCACGCCGGGTCGCGGCAACGCGGGCAGGGCGAGCAGGCTCGAGGTCCACAGCGGCACGTCGAGCGCGGCCTGCATCGCGTCCTGGAAGCGGACCAGGAAGCCGCAGCTGGTGGTGATCGCCGCCGCCCCTTCGGCCTGCAGCGCACGCGCCGCGTCGACGAAAGATGCGAGCAGCGACGGATCGGCGTCGCGCACCACGCGCTGCGGCGAGGCCCCCGCGACGGTGCGGTAGCGCACCGGCATGCGCCAGCTCGCGGGGTGGCCCACGTCGCCGGGCGGGCGCGGGAAGCGCGTCTGCAGCATCAGGATGCCGAGCCAGCGCATCGCTTCATCGCCGCTCAGAGCGAGCTCGCGGCGCGCGCGGCCTGGTCGTACATGCCGCTCATCGTGCGCAGCAGGCGCGCCAGCTCGCCGATCGGTGCGTTCAGCTCGGTGTCCAGGCTCTCGACCAGGCATTGCTCGCGCACGCGCCGGTACTCCAGCACCGCCTGCTCGCCGGCCGGCGTGGGGCTGTACAACACCTCCTTGCCCACCTTGTCGGCTTTGACCAGGCGCGCGGCGACCAGCTTCTTCAGCGAGTAGGCCACCACGTGCGTGTCCTCGTAGTTCAGCACGAAGCAGATGTCGGCCAGCTTCTTGTTGCGCGCGCGGTGGTTCACGTGGTGCAGCAGCAGCACGTCGGTGATCGTCAGCTCGCCCACGCCGGCGGCGGCCATGCAGCGCACGGCCCAGCGCGAGAACGCGTTCCAGGCCACGATCAACCCGAACTCGAACTCCGACAGCTCGGCGCTCCGGGGCGACACCAGGTGCGAGGACGACACGATGTTGGGCCCGGACTTTGCAGGAGATCTGGTGCGCGAAGCGGCAGCGCGCGGGGAGGTGGCACGGGCCATCGGGCTTTCCCTGACTCGTTGATATTTCGATGAGAAAACGTTGACGTTTTATCTCAATACTCCATAGACTGCAAGCTCACGCCTTCGCCAACCCCTTTATTGCTCAGGAGCGCTCGCCATGCCGATGATTCGTTCGCTCGTGCTCGCTGCCGCCGGCCTTGCCGCCGCCGCCGGCGCGACGGCCCAGACCAAGTGGGACCTCGCCACCGCCTACCCGGCGACCAATTTCCACACCGAAAACATCAATGCCTTCGCCGCCGACGTCGACAAGGCCAGCGGCGGCAAGCTCAAGATCACGGTGCACGCCAACGCGTCGCTGTTCAAGGCGCCCGAGATCAAGCGCGCAGTGCAGGGCGGACAGGCGCAGGCCGGCGAGATCCTGCTGGTGAACTTCCAGAACGAGTGGCAGGTGTTCGGTGCCGACGGCCTGCCCTTCCTGGCCGACAGCTACGACTCGGCGAAGAAGCTCTACGCGGCGCAGAAGCCGCTGCTCGAGAAAAAGCTCGGCGAGCAGGGCATGATGCTGCTCTACTCGGTGCCGTGGCCGCCGCAGGGCATCTACTCGAAGAAGCCGCTGGCGGCCGCGGCCGACTTGAAGGGCATCAAGTGGCGCGCCTACAGCCCGGCCACCGCACGCATCGGTGAACTGGTCGGTGCGCAGCCGGTCACGGTGCAGGCGGCCGAGGTGAGCCAGGCCTTCGCCACCGGCGTCGTCGAATCGATGATGAGTTCCGGTTCGACCGGCTGGGACGCCAAGCTGCACGAGCATGTGAAGTACTGGTACGACACCCAGGCCTGGCTGCCGAAGAACGCGGTCATCGTCAACAAGGGCGCGTTCGACGCGCTCGACGCGCCAACCAAGCAGGCGGTGTTGAAGGCCGCCGCCGACGCCGAGATCCGCGGCTGGGCCGCGAGCCAGAAGGCCAACGGCGAGACGCTCGACAAGCTCAAGGGCGGCGGCATGAACATCCTGCCACCGTCGGCGGCGCTCAAGGCCGACATGAAGAAGGTCGGTGACACGATGCTCAAGGAGTGGCTCGACAAGGCCGGCCCGGAAGGCAAGCAGCTGGTCGACGCCTTCGCGAAGTAGGCTGGTGTGCGCAAGGCGCTCGACGCGCTGTACGACGGGGCCGCCTGGCTGGCGGCCCTCTTCATGGTCGCGCTGCTGCTGTCGGTGCTGCTGTCGGTCGGCGGGCGCCAGCTGAACTTCCATGTGCGCGGCACCGATGCCTATGCCGGCTACTTCATGGCCGCCGCAGGCTTCCTGGCGCTGGCGCACACGCTCAAGCGCGGCGAGCATATCCGCGTGACGCTGCTGCTGTCCGCGCTGCCGGCGCGCGCGCGCCATGCGCTCGAGTTGTGGGCGCATGCGGCCGCGGCGGGGCTGTCGGGGCTGCTGGCCTTCTACGCCTGCCGCCTGGTGTGGCAGTCGCGCCTGTTCAACGACGTGTCCACCGGCAACGACGCCACGCCGCTGTGGATCCCGCAACTGGGCATGGCGCTGGGCACGCTGATCCTGTTCGTCGCCTTCGTCGACGAACTGGTGGTCGAGCTGCGCGGGCGGCCGGCCAGGGCTTCGGGCGAGATCAACCGAAATGAGTGACCTCGGCATCACCGTCCTGCTGGTCGCCGTGCTGTTCGCGATCCTCGCCTCGGGGGTGTGGATCGGCCTGACGCTGGCCGGCGTGGCCTGGATCGGCATGCAGCTTTTTGCGGCGCGCCCGGCGGGCGACGCGATGGCGGTCACGATCTGGGGCTCGTCGTCGAGCTGGACGCTGACCGCGCTGCCGCTGTTCGTGTGGATGGGCGAGATCCTGTTTCGCACGCGGCTGTCCGACGACATGTTCCGCGGCCTTGCGCCCTGGATGCAGGGCCTGCCGGGCCGCCTGCTGCACACCAACGTCGCGGGCTGCACGATCTTCGCCGCGGTGTCGGGTTCGAGCGCGGCCACTTGCGCGACGATCGGCAAGATGACGCTGCCCGAGCTGTCGCGGCGCGGCTACCCGGACGGCATCGCGATCGGCTCGCTCGCCGGCGCCGGCACGCTGGGCCTGCTGATCCCGCCGTCGATCATCATGATCGTCTACGGTGTCGCGGCCGAGGTGTCGATCGCACAGCTGTTCATGGCCGGCGTGCTGCCGGGCCTGCTGCTGGCGGGCTTGTTCTCCGGCTACATCGTGGTCTGGGCCCTGCGCCATCCGGGCCTGGTGCCCCCCGCGGACCGCGTGATGAGCTTCGGCCAGAAGGTGCACGAGTCGCGCCACCTGATCCCGGTGCTGCTGCTGATCGTCGCGGTGCTCGGCTCGATCTACTTCGGCATCGCCACGGCCACCGAGGCGGCTGCGGTCGGCGTGGTGGGTGCGCTGGCGCTGTCGGCGGCCCAGGGTTCGCTCAACTGGCGGACCTTCCGCGACTCGCTGCTCGGCGGCACGCGCCTGTACTGCATGATCGCGCTCATCCTCGCCGGTGCGGCCTTCCTGACGCTGTCGATGGGCTACATCGGCCTGCCGCGCCACTTGGCCGAATGGATCGCGACGCTGGGCCTGTCGCAATGGCAATTGTTGCTTGCGCTGGGCCTGTTCTACATCGTGCTCGGCTGCTTTCTCGACGGTATCTCGATGGTGGTCCTGACGATCGGCGTCGTGATGCCCACGGTGGTCAAGGCCGGAATCGATCCGTTGTGGTTCGGCATCTTCGTCGTGCTGGTGGTCGAGATGGCGCAGATCACGCCGCCGGTGGGCTTCAACCTGTTCGTGCTGCAGGGCATGACGCAGCGCGAGATCGGCTGGATCTCCAAGGTGACGATGCCGTTCTTCTGGTGCATGGCGGCCGCCATCGTGCTGGTGACGGTCTTCCCGTCGATCGTCACCTTGCTGCCCAAGGTGCTGATGGCGCGCCCGTGAGACAGTTGCCCCCTCGCCCGGGCGGGGCGCCGGGTAAGCGCATCGGCGCACGTGAAGAAGTCACGGCCGCCAAAGGCCAAGGCGTTTACGATTTGTCACCGCTTGTGTTGTGGGCCACCTGCTGTGGCCTGTCGCGAGCGCTCGCCCGATGACCTCCTTCGACCTGCCCTTGCCGACGATCAGCCTCGATGCCCACCACGACTGGCACTGGCCGCGGCCGCCGGTGGTCTGCGAGGTGCCGGCGTCGCTGCCCGATGGCGTCGAGCCCTGCCGCATCGACACCACCAACGGCGTGTCGGTGGCCGGCGAGTTGGTGCATTTCGACGCCGACGCGCAGCAACTGCGCTTTCGCATGAACCGCGGCGGCGAGCCGCTGCTGCTGCCGTTCGACAAGATCCGCCGCCTGACGCTGACCACGCCCTGGCGGATTGCGCCCCCGACCCCCGGTGCGCCGGTCGAGCGGCTCGCCGCAACGGCGCAGGTGCGCCACTTCGTCGTCAACCTCGCCGACGGTGGCAGCCTGATCGGCCAGACGCGAGGCCGTACCGAGCATGACGCGGGCATGTTCCTGTTCGTGCCCGGCGACGACGAGGGCACGCTGATGCGCCAGTTCATCCCGCGCGGCGCCTACAGCAGCATCGAGTTCAGCCTGTCGTCCGAGGAGCGGGCCGAGCAGCGCTGGGTGGCGACGCCCGAAGCGCTGCTGGCCGCGATCGACGCCCAGGGCCGTGCGCCGATCAAGCCGCTCGGCGAGTCGCTGCTCGAACTCGGCCTCGTCAGTCAGGAGCTGCTCGAGCAGGCGATGCGCGCGCCTGGCGCCGCCGGACTGCAGGACATGCCGCTCGGCGAACGCCTGGTGTTCCAGGGCCATATCGACCGCAGCGACCTGACGACCGCGCTGGCCCACAAGATGGGCTACCCGATGGTCAACCTGTCGTGCTTCCCGGTCGATCCGCAGGCCGCGCGCCTGCTCAGCGTGTCGGTGATGCTCGAGTTCCGTGCCCTGCCGCTGATGACCGACGGCGCGCGCCTGATCGTCGCGGTGGACGACCTGAAGTCGATCGCGCCGCTGCAGGCGCTCAGGTCGCTGGCGGGCCGCGACGTGGTGCCGGTGCTGGCGCCGCATGGTCGCCTGACGGTCGCGCTGACGCAGGCCGCACAGGACGGCGACCTGTGGGCACACAACGTACCCACGCAGTTCTGAGCGCGAACCCGGGCCCGGACGCGCGCCGCCGTCGATCTGCGCGGTGAACGCCGTGCTTATCGCGCCATCGGCGCGATCGGCGCGGCCTAGCATGCTCGCCAGTCCCCGTCCGTCGACGGGTTGAGCGTGAACGCGATGTCCGATCTGTCCGCCCCGCCGCTGGCCCTGGTGCCGACTGACGCCGCCTGGCGCTGGCCGACGCCGCCGTTCGCCGGCTACCCTGCTGCGCAGGCCGTCGCGGGCCTGGCCTGCGAGATCGAGGGCCTGACCAGCGCCGCGATCCCGGCCACGCTGCTCGGGCTGGACCTCGATGCGGGCACGGTGAAACTGCGCGTGGCCGTCACCGGCAGCGAAATGCAGCTGCGTTTCGCGCAGCTGCGCCGCATCGTGCTGAGTGCGCCGCTGCCCGCCCAGCCGGCGGCGGCGGGCAACGACCCGCACGCGAAGTTGCTCGCGCGGCCGGCCGCCACCGACTACCGCTTCCAGCTCGCCAACGGCAGCGGCACGCTGGCCGGACGCAGCCATGGCCATGTCGAGACGCCGCAGGGTGTGTTCCTGTTCGCGCCGCTGGACGAGGCCGGCACCGTGCAGCGCAGCTTCGTGCCGCGCAGCAGCTACAGCAGCTTCGAGATCGGCCCGCGCATCGGCGACGTGCTGATCGAGCAGCGCGCCGCGACACCCGAGCAGGTGGCCGAGGCCGTGGCCGAGCAGGCCCAACTGCGCACGCGCAAGCTCGGTGACCTGCTGCTCGCGCAACACATCGTCGAGCCGGCGCAGCTGCTGGCCGCGATTGACAAGCAGGCCAAGATGCCGGTGGTGCGCATCGGCGAGGCCCTGGTCGCGCTCGAGCTGATCACCGAGGACCAGCTGCAGCTCGCGCTGCAGCAGCAGAAGGCCGACCGCGGCACGCCGCTGGGCGAGCTGCTGGTGCGCAACGGCCATGTCACGCGCGAGGACCTGCAGGTGGCGCTGGCGCGCAAGATGGGCTACCCGCTGGTCGATGCGGCCGTGTTCCCGGTCGAGGCCGAAGCCGTGCGCGCGCTGCCTTATGCCGTGGCGCGGCGCATGCAGGTGCTGCCGCTGCTGCTGCGCGGCACGCAGCTCGTGATCGCGATGGTCGATCCGTCGCGCCGCATGGAGATCGACGAGCTGGAGTTCATCACCCAGCTCAAGATCGTGCCGGCCCTGGCGCAGGGCGACGCGCTCGGCCTGGCCATCGCCGAAACCTACAACCGCTTCGGCGCCGACCCCTGGGGCGGGACGCAGGTGCCGGTCAACCCCGACGACCCGATCGAGTTCTCGCCCAACGACGCCAACCAGCTGCTCGAGTCGCTCGAGCAGCAGCACTCGCAGCGCGAGGCCGAGGAAGAGAAGTCGATCGAGCAGTCGGACAACTCGCTGGTGCGCCTGGTCAACACCGCCATCATCGAGGCCCACTCGCAGGGCATCTCCGACATCCACGTCGAGACCCTGCCCGGGCGCGAGAAGGTGCGCATCCGCTTCCGCAAGGACGGCGTGCTCAAGCCTTACCTCGAGCTGCCGCATACCTATCGCGCCGCGATCGTCGCGCGCATCAAGATCATGTGCGACCTCGACATCAGCGAGCGCCGCAAACCCCAGGACGGCAAGATCAACTTCGCCAAGTTCTCGCCCAAGCACACGCTCGAACTGCGCGTGGCCACCATTCCCACGAGCAACGGCCTCGAGGACGTGGTGATGCGCATCCTGTCCTCGGCCAAGGCGATCCCGATGGACAAGCTCGAACTGTCCGAGGGCAACTACCGGCGCCTGCGCGCGGCGATCGAGCGGCCCTACGGCATGGTGCTGTGCGTCGGCCCGACCGGCAGCGGCAAGACGACCACGCTGCACTCGGCGCTCGGCCACCTCAATACGCCCGAGCGCAAGATCTGGACGGCCGAGGACCCGGTGGAAATCACCCAGGCCGGCTTGCGCCAGGTGCAGGTCAATCCGAAGATCGACTGGACCTTCGCCAAGGCCCTGCGCGCCTTCCTGCGCGCCGACCCGGACGTGGTGATGGTCGGCGAGATCCGCGACATCGAGACCGCGCAGACCGCGATCGAGGCCTCGCTGACCGGCCACCTGGTGCTGTCGACGCTGCACACCAACAGCGCGCCCGACACCGTGACGCGCCTGCTCGACATGGGCATGGACCCGTTCAACTTCGGCGACTCGCTGCTCGCGGTGCTGGCGCAGCGCCTGGTGCGCCGCCTGTGCCCGCATTGCCGCAAGGCACGCGACGCCAGCGACGACGAGGTCGAGGAGTTGCTGCACGACTGGCTGCATGCCTTCCCCGAGGGCGAGGCGCCCGCGGCCGACGAGCTGCGCGCCACCTGGCGCGCCAGGTACGCGGTGGGCGGGCGCTGGGTCGGCTACACGGCCGCCGGCTGCGAGCACTGCGAGCGCAGCGGCTTCAAGGGCCGCGCGCCGCTGCACGAGCTGATGCACGTGACGCGCGAGCTGCGGCGCCTGATCCAGACCGGTGCCCGCGCCGAGCAGCTGCAGCGCCAGGCGATGGCCGACGGCATGCGCACGCTGCGCCAGGACGGCATCGAGAAGGTGCTCGCGGGCGTGACTTCCATCGCGGAAGTTCGGGCCAGCGCCAACGCCTGAGCCCGCGCGCACGCATCGGCGTGCGCCCCTGTAGGTGTTTGGCTGACAAGGCGCACGGAAGAACAGGGACTCAAGTCATGGTGCGCGGCCGCTGTTGCAGGAACTGGCCGACTTCTACAGTCCGTTTCATCGACTCATCGATGCAACGGAGTAGGAACCCATGACTGCTGATCAGATCCTCGCCGAGATTCGCGAAGCCAACCTGTCGTACCTGATGCTGGCCCAGAGCCTGATCCGGGTCGACCGCGAGCAGGCCCTGTACCGCCTGGGCATCGGTGAAGACACCGCGACCATGATCTCCGGCCTGACCCCGGCCCAGATCATGAAGATCGCGCAGACCAACACCCTGCTGTGCCGCTTCCGCATGGACGACGATATCGTCTGGAACCTGATCACCAGCCACGGCAAGTCGGCCGCCAACGACCATGTCGGCCGCCTGCATGCCGCGATCCTGATGGCCGGCCGTCATCAAGAAGCGGCGTAAGCCGACACCACGAGACCACTGGAGGAGAACCGCCATGCCCCGCGTCAAGAGCATCCTCACCGAGGCCAAGCAGATCGACCGTGCCGTCACGCTGATCCACCTCGGTGCGCGCCTGCAGGTGCTGGAGTCGGAGACCGACCTCAGCTACGAGCGCCTGCTGCGCCTGTACAAGGAAGTCTCGGGCAAGAGCCCGAGCAAGGGGCAGCTGCCGTTCTCCACCGACTGGTTCATGACCTGGCAGCCCAACATCCATGCCAGCCTGTTCCTGAACATCCACGAGTACCTGAACAAGGTCGCGGCGATGGACGAGATCGACGTCGTGATCAAGTCCTACAAGCTCTACCTCGAGCAGGTGGCCAGCCAGGGCCTGGAGCCGATGCTCTCGGTCACGCGCGCCTGGCGCCTGGTCAAGTTCGTCGACAACGGCATGCTGACGATGACCAAGTGTTCCTGCTGCGGTGGGCATTTCGTCACGCACCCGCACGAGATCGCCAAGCACTTCGTGTGCGGGCTGTGCAACCCTCCGGCACGAGCCGGCAAGGGCAAGGCCGCCGGCTCGCTGCGGATGGAGTCCGCGACCGCTCACTGATTTCTTGCTTGTCTCCTCCTGGCACAGTCCCTGTGCTTTCAACGCGACCCCCGGGTCGCGTTTCTTTTTAGGCGGCCTTGGCCGCCCTGTTGCGGCGATCGGGCCGCCGGCCGGGCGCCGAAACTGCCTCAAGCACTGCGGCCCCGCGCCGATAAACAGCGCACACCTCGTCCGGAATCCCCTCCGAATCCATCATGTTCGTCATCGTCGGCTGGCTCGTCGCGCTCGGTGCCGTCTTCGGCGTGTTCATCGCGCACGGCGGCAACATCGGCGTGGTGCTGAAGGCGCTGCCGTTCGAGATGGCCGCCATCGGCGGCGCGGCGCTGGGCGCCTTCGTGGCCAACAACCAGCCCAAGGTGCTCAAGTCCACGATGGCCGGCGTGGCGCAGTGCTTCAAGGGCAGCAAGTACACCAAGGCGCGCTACATGGAACTGATGGCGCTGCTGTACGACATCCTGCAGAAGGCGCGCAAGGAAGGCCTGATGTCGATCGAGAACGACGTCGAGAACCCGCACGAGTCGGCGCTGTTCAAGAAGTACACGACGGTGGGTCACGACCACCATGTGGTCGAGTTCGTCACCGACTACCTGCGCATGATGGTGTCGGGCAACCTGAATTCGCACGAGATCGAGTCGCTGATGGACAGCGAGATCGAGACCCACCACCACGAGGCGCACGCGCCGGTGGCCGCGTTACAGCGCCTGGCCGGCGGTCTGCCGGCCTTCGGCATCGTGGCCGCGGTGCTGGGCGTCGTGAACACCATGGGCTCGGTCGGCCAGCCGCCGGCGGTGCTGGGCGCGATGATCGGCTCGGCGCTGGTCGGCACCTTCCTCGGCATCCTGCTGGCCTACGCGTTCGCCGAGCCGCTGGCCGGCCTGCTCGAGCAGAAGGTCGACGAAGCCGGCAAGGAACTGCAATGCATCAAGACCACGCTGCTGGCCTCGATGCAGGGTTACGCGCCGCAGGTCGCCGTCGAGTTCGGCCGCAAGGTGCTGTACTCCACCGAGCGGCCGACGTTCGCGGAGCTGGAAAGCCATGTCAAGGGCAAGAAGTAGGGGCCCTTGTTCTCGCCTGCTTCGGCCGCTGCGGGGGCCGGCGGCGCGGGCATGCGTTCTCCGGCCTGCCTCGCGGGCGAGCGTTGCCTCGTGCCAGCCCGGTGGCGTCAACACCTTGCAAGCCCTCCAACGCCATGGCGACCGCGAATGCTGGCCTGCGCCCGCATACCCGCACCACCAACCCCTGGTTCGTTGCGGCTTGGTGTCAAGCGGCCGCCGCGGGTCCGGCTTTGCCGGTTCGCCGGCGGCGCCCCCCTGGGGGGGAGCGCCGAAGGCGCAACGGGGGGGGATGTAAATGGCCGGCGACGCGAAGAAGCTGCAGCCGATCATCGTCAAGAAGATCAAGAAGGGCGGCCATGGTCACCATGGCGGCGCGTGGAAGATCGCGTACGCCGACTTCGTGACCGCGATGATGGCCTTCTTCCTGCTGATGTGGCTGCTCGGCTCCACCACCGAGGGCGACAAGAAGGGCATCGCCGACTACTTCAGCTCGCCGCTCAAGGTGGCGTTGCTGTCCTCGGGCTCCGGCGCCGGCGACGCCTCGCATCTCGTCAAGGGCGGCGGTCAGGACCTGACGCGCACCACCGGCCAGGTCAAGCGCGGAGAGGTCGAAGCCAAGCGCGACACCGTGAACCTGCAGGCGCTCAAACAGGAGCAGGTGCGCGCCGAGATCGCACGCCTGGAAGACCTGAAGAAGAAGGTCGAGCAGAAGATCGAGGCCAGCGCGCGCCTGGCCTCGATGGCCTCGCAGATCCGCCTGGACATGACACGCGACGGCCTGCGCATCCAGATCGTCGACGAGCAGAACCGCCCGATGTTCGCCAGCGGCTCGGCCGTCGTGCAGCCCTATATGCGCGAGCTGCTGCAGGAGATCGGCCATGTGCTGGCCGAGGTGCCCAACCGCCTGACGCTCGAGGGCCACACCGACTCGCAACCCTTCGCCGCCGGCGAGCGCGGCTACAGCAACTGGGAGCTTTCGGCCGACCGCGCCAACGCCTCGCGCCGCGAACTGCTCGCCGGCAACCTGGCCGACGATCGCGTGCTGCGCGTGCAGGGTCTGGCCTCGAGCCAGCCCTTCGACGCCGCCGACCCCAAGGCGCCGGCCAACCGGCGCATCAGCATCATCGTGATGAACCGCGACGCCGAGGACCGCATGTTCCGCACCGCACCCGAGGTGGCCGCGGAGCTGGGCGTCGAGTCCGCCGCACCGCCCGCGGTCGTGACGCCTGTCCCACCGATCGTCTCAAGGTCGGACGCCGCCGCTCGATAACGACTCAACCGCCTGCCTGGACCGTGCCTGCCATGAGCAATCCCACCGAACTGAAATTCCTGATCGTCGACGACTTCTCGACCATGCGCCGCATCGTGCGCGGCCTGCTCAAGGAGATGGGCTGCAACAACGCTGACGAGGCCGAAGACGGCACCGCGGCGCTGAACATGCTGAAGGCGCAGAAGTTCGACTTCGTCGTGTCGGACATCAACATGCCCAACATGAACGGCTTCGACCTGCTCAAGGCGATCAAGGCTGACGAAAGCCTGAAGCACATTCCGGTGCTGATGGTCACCGCCGAGGCGCGCAAGGAAGACATCGTGCTGGCGGCCCAGAGCGGCGCGGCCGGCTACATCGTGAAGCCGTTCACGAAGGCCACGCTCGAGGAGAAGGTGCAGAAGATCATGCAAAAGCTCGGGCAACCCGCCTGAGCGGCCACGCTGGAGAACAACAAGTGAAGATGGACAGCGCGACGATCCTGTCGCCGCAGGCCAGGCCTGCGCCGGCGGACACCACCGAGATCTTTCTGCAGCTGGGCTCGATCACGCGCCTGCTGCACGACACGCTCAAGCAACTGGGCGTGATGCCCAAGCTGCAGGAGGCGGCCGATGGCCTGCCCGACGCGCGCAGCCGCCTGAACTACATCGCCACCAAGACGGCGCAGGCCGCCGAGAAGGTGCTCAACTCGGTCGACCAGGCCAAGTTGGAGCACAGCTCGATCGCCGACGCCACGCGCCGCATGGCGCAGGCCATCACCGCCGACCCGGTGAAGGCCGTGGCCAGCGGCGCGGTGTTCAACTTCGTGCAGGACGTCGAGCAGCGCACGGCCACGATCGACGGCCACCTCACCGACATCATGATGGCGCAGGACTTCCACGACCTCACCGGCCAGGTGGTGGCCAAGGTGGTCACGCTGGCCGGCGACCTGGAAGACAGCCTGCTCAAGCTGCTGGTGCAGGTGGTGCCGGCGGAGCAGGCGCACCTGGTCAAGAGCGAGATGCTCAATGGGCCGGTGGTCGATGCGACTGGCCGCACCGACGTGGTGACGAACCAGGGCGAAGTGGACGACTTGCTCGCGAGTCTGGGCTTCTAAGTTCGTTGTTCGCGCTGCCTCGCGGCGGGCGGTACCCGGTGCGGGCTCCCACTGGAGCGGTCGGTCCGTTGGACCGACTCCGCTGCGGTGCTCGGGCTTGGGGTCGCGCCGAACAACTCGCGGCGCTCACTTCGTTCGCTCTGCTCAGACACGTTCGGCGGGTCAGTTCACGAAGCGCGCGGGTACGCGCGCC
>JALHQP010000073.1 GCA_022841885.1 Aquincola sp.
GTGCGCTCGCTCGCCGCCTGCTGGAGCAGCCAGCCCTCGAGCGCACGCACGGCGGGCCGCAGGCGCGCCGCCGGGTCGACGACGAGGATGTAGGCGCGCGGCGTCGCCACGTCGGTGCCCAGCGGCGCGACGAGCTGGCCGTTGCGCAGCAACTCGTCGATCAGTGGTCGCCGGCCCAGCGCCACGCCCTGCCCGGCCAGCGCCGCAGCGACGACCTCGTTGTAGCCCGAGAACGACAGCCGCGCCGCGACCTCCAGTTCGGGCAAGCCCATCGCGGCCAGCCAGGGCTCCCACTCGACGGGCATGCCGCCACTGATGCTGATCTCCATCTGCAGCAGGGTGTGCGCCGCCAGGTCCTCAGGCCGTTTCAGCGGCAGGTCGCGCAGCAGCGACGGGCTGCACACCGGCAGCACCGATTCGCCGAAGAGCGCCTGGCCCGCCAGCTTTTCGGGCCGCGCGTAGCGGATGGCGATGTCGAAACCCTCGGCCGCGAGCTGGCGCAGGTCGAAGCTGGCGTCCAGGCGCACATCGATGCCCGGGTGCGCACGCGTGAAGGCCGGCAGGCGCGGGATCAACCAGAACGAGGCCAGGCCCGGCGTCGTGGTCAGCGACAGCACTTCGCGCTGCGACGGCGCGCGCAGCTCGCGCGTCGTGGCGCGCAACTGGGCCAGCACCGTGGTGCAGACCGCGAACAGGCGTGCCCCGGCTTCGGTGAGCGCGAGCGCGCGATGGCTGCGTCGGAACAGCGCGACGCCCAGGTCCTCCTCCAGCGCGCGGATCTGCCGGCTCATCGCCGACTGCGTGACGAAGCGCTCGGCCGCCGCCTTGGTGAACGAACGCTGGCGCGCCGCCGCCTCGAAGGAGGCCAGGAGGTCCAGTGGCGGCAGGCGGTCAAGTGGCTTTTGCATGATCTGGGCGCATGCAAGGCATTCGAAACCATCGTTTGAACGCCAGGCGACGCGGGCGCAGTATGCACCCGTGGGGAACGCCCGAGGAACGCCCGATCTGGATGATCCCGATGCATGCGCAAACCCCAAGGAAGCACGACCATGCAACACACCCTCCAGCTCTCGCCAGACCGTTTTGCTCACCTCGACGGCAGCGCCTGCCTGCGCGTGACGCAGGGCACGCTCTGGCTGACGATCGACGGCGAGCCGGACGACCGCGTGCTCGCGGCCGGCGACCGCCTCGCGCTGCCCGCCCACGCGCATGCGCTGCTGCAGGCGCTCGACGCGCCGGCGCAGCTGACGGTGGAACGGGCCGCCGCCTGGTGGCAGCCGCTCGTCAACGCTTGGCAGGCGGCTACGCGGCGTGGGGCGCTGTCATGAACAGTGCCGTCACCGAGCGCAGCCCGGTCCGCCCCTGGCGCTTCCCGAGCATCCTGATCGACCGCCTGAGCCTGGTCGACGGCCGCAGCGTGGTCGTGCGCCCGGTGCTGGCCTTCGACGCCGACGCCGAGCAGGACTTCGTGCGTGCGCTGTCGGCGGCGTCGCGCCTGCGCCGCTTCCACTTCGGCCTGCGCGAGCTGCCGCCGTCGATGCTGCGGGCGATGACCGAGGTGGACCACGAGCGCCACGTTGCGATCGTGGCCGAGGCCTTCGACGCCGACGACGAGCCGACGATCGTGGCCGACGCGCGCTACGTGCGCGGGCCGACCGAGGACCTGGGCCCCGACGAGGCCGAGTTCGCGGTCGCGGTCGCCGACGCCTGGCAAGGCGTCGGCCTCGGGCGTGCGCTGATGCGCCACCTGAGCCGCCACGCCGCGCGCCAGGGCATCCGGCGCCTGGTGGGCGACGTGCTGCCGGACAACGGCGCGATGTTCGCGCTGGCCGACGCGCTCGGCGGGCGACTGGTCGCCTCGCCGAACGGGCCGGGCGTGACGCGGGCGCGCTTCGACCTGGGTGCCTGCGACGAAGCGCGCGCCGCCTGAGCCGCTACGGCAGGCGCGCCAGCACCTTCTCCATCTCGCTGGCATTGAACGCGCGCAGCGACTGCGAGCGCACATTGCCCTGCGAGGCGATCGCCAGGTTGAAGGCCGTCAGCGACTGCTCGTCGGCCGCGTCGAGCACGCACACCAGGTCGTACTCGCCCAGCGTCCAGTAGATCTCGCGCATCGTCACGCCGAAGCGGCCCGCCACTTCCTTGGCGGCCGCCGCACGCTGCGTCGTGCCCTTGATGCCCTGGATGCCCTTCTCGGTGAAGTTCATCAAGCCGATGTAGGTGACCATCGTTTCGCTCCTTGTTCCGCATGGGCGGGGGCCGGGGTGCGACCCCGAGGCGGCACGGCCCCCGTGGACCCCTCGGGGTCATCGGGCAGTGGAGCGCTCTCGGTTGGAGCCTGGGGCGGGCGCTGGGCGATGACGGCAAGATCCTACGCCGACCGTGACGCGACGCAAGCGCGGCGCAGAGCGCTCATCGCGCACGTTCGACCGGGCATGGACAGCAGACTCGCCGGCGGCACAATAGCCGACGATGAGTCCGCTGGAAACCGAACTCGCATCGTTGCACCAGCCGCTGTTGCGCTTTGCCAAGCTGCAACTGCGCGACGAAGCCGCGGCCGAAGACGCGGTATCGGCCACGCTGCTGGCGATCCTCGAGAAGCCCGGCGCGTTCCAGGGCGGCAGTTCGCTGCGAACCTATGCCACCGGCATCCTCAAGCACAAGCTGGTCGACCATGTGCGGCGTTGCGCGCGCGAGGTCGCGATCGACCCGGGCGAAGACGAGTCGATCGACGACGCGATCGAAAGCTTGTTCCACGAGGACGGCCATTGGCTGGACAAGCCGCAGGCCTGGGTCGAGCCCGATACCTCGCTCGAACAGTCGCAATTGCGCGCCGCGCTCGAGCAGTGCCTGGAAAGGCTGCCGGCCCGCCTGGGTCGGGTTTTCATGATGCGCGAGTGGCTCGAGAAAGAAACCGCCGAGGTCTGCGACGAACTGGGAATCACGGCCAACAACTGCCACGTCATGCTGTTCCGTGCGCGCATGCTGCTGCGCACCTGCCTCGACACGACCTGGTTCCACAAGGCCACGACATGACCGCGGAGAAACTCACCTGCAAAGAGGTCGCGCGCATCCTGAGCGACGGCCTCGACGCCCAGATGCAGCCCAACGAACGGGCACGGCTGCGCCTGCACATGGTCATTTGCGAGGCCTGCCGCAATATCGAGCAGCAGTTCGACCTGATGCGCCGTCTGGTGCGCAAGAGCGGCCCCGACGAGCGCGACGACGACACCCAGCGCTGACCCACGGGCGGCCTCTGTCGCCGCAACGTCGCCGGCCTTACGCACCGGCCGCAGAAAAAAAGCGAAGGCGGCGATGAAAGAAAGCCGGCCCTGTGTTGACGAATTCGCACGCTGCAACGGGCAGCGCGAACTCAAGACACAGGACACCGCCTCGTGCCATCACCACAACGCCTCCAGGGCCAGGTCGCCCTGATCACCGGATCGACCAGCGGCATCGGCCTGGGCATCGCCGAAGCGCTCGCCGCGGCCGGCGCGCCTGTCGTGCTCAATGGACTGGGCGGCGCGGACGCGATCGAATCCACGCGCCGTCGCCTCGCTGCCGAGCATGGCGTCGAAGTCGCGTACGACGACGCCGACATGCGCAAGCCCGACG
Source organism: Aquincola sp. (assembly GCA_022841885.1). Classification (GTDB taxonomy): domain Bacteria; phylum Pseudomonadota; class Gammaproteobacteria; order Burkholderiales; family Burkholderiaceae_C; genus CADEEN01. Next base: position 3,616 of record JALHQP010000073.1, read on the forward strand.
CGATCGCCTCGATGATCAGCGGCACGCTGGCGCACTTCGGTCGCCTGGACATCCTCGTCAACAACGCCGGCATCCAGCATGTCGCGCCGATCGACGAGTTCCCGCCCGAGCAATGGGACGCGGTGTTGGCGATCAACCTGACGGCCGCCTTCCACTCCATTCGCCACGCGCTGCCGGCGATGAAGCGCGCCGGCTTCGGCCGCATCGTCAACGTCGCTTCGGCGCACGCGCTCGTGGCCTCGCCGTTCAAGAGCGCGTATGTCGCCGCCAAGCACGGCATCGCCGGCCTGACCAAGACCGTCGCGCTCGAAGTCGCCGAATCGGGCATCACGGTCAACGCGGTCTGCCCCGGCTACGTGCTGACGCCGCTGGTGCAAAAGCAGATCCCCGACACCGCCCGCGCACGCGGCATCAGCGAGGACGAGGTGGTGCGCAACGTGCTGCTCGCCGCACAGCCGACACGCAAGTTCGTCACCGTCGAGGAGGTCGCCGCGCTGGTGAGTTTCCTGTGCGGCCGCGACGCGGCCTCGATCACCGGCGCCGTGCTGCCCATCGAAGGCGGCTGGACCGCCCACTGAGCTTTCCCCCAAAACCTCGCGGCCAGTGGCCGCGCTTTCACGCCAAGGAGCCAACCCATGAACATCATCTCCACCACCTCGGCGCGCCAGCAGCGCCGCCTCGTGGCGCTCGCGGCCGTGGCCGCGGTCGCCGCGCTCGCCTCGATGGCCGCGCAGGCCGGCGACTGCCCGGCCGACAAGGTCGTTGCCGACGGCAAGGGCCAGCCGATGTCGAACGAGCCCGCCAAGGGCGTGACCGACACCGTCGTGCGCGCAATCGACCTCGCCAAGGAGCCGGTGGCCCTCGGCGGCCGCGCGCTGCGCGCGCGACGCCTGGACATCGCGCCCGGCGGCGTGGTGCCCTGGCACAGCCACGGCGACCGGCCGGCACAGATCCTGATCGCCAGCGGCGAGATCACCGAGTACGCCAGCACCTGCCTGGTGCCGATCGTTCACAAGGCCGGCGACATCACGGCCGAGAAGAGCCCTACTGCGCACTGGTGGAAGAACCACGGCAGCGCGCCGGTGGTCATCTACTCGTTCGATCTGTTCCGGGTCGACGACAAGAAGAACGACAAGATGATGTAAGGGGCCGGTGATGACGCCTGCCAGCCTGATCCACCCCATATCGGGAAGCCAAGCCGACCACATGCACGGCGCCTTCTGGCGCCATGCCTCGATCGCGCTCATGGCCTTCCTGACGCTGGTGGATCTGTTCGCCACGCAGGCCATCCTGCCCTCGCTCGCGGCGCACTACCAGGTCGGTGCGGCAGCGATGGGGCTGGCGGTCAACGCCAGCACCTTCGGCATGGCGCTCGGCGCGCTGGCGGTGGCCTTCGCTGGCCGGCGCCTCGACCGGCGTCTGGGCGTGGCCGCCGCGCTCGCGCTGCTGGCGCTGCCCACGCTCGCGCTGGCCTTCGCGCCCGACCTCGCCAGCTTCGCCGCACTGCGCGTACTGCAGGGCCTGGCGATGTCGGCCGCCTTTGCACTCGCGCTGTCGTACCTGGCCGAACATTGCAGCGCACGCGCCGCGGCCGGCGCGTTCGCGATGTACGTGACCGGCAACGTCGCGAGCAACCTGTTCGGCCGCTTGTTCTCGGCCGCGCTGGCCGATCACTTCGGGCTGGCCGCCAACTTCCAGGTCTTCGCGGCGATGAACCTCGCGGGCGCGGTGCTCGCGTGGTTCAGCCTGCGGCCGGCGATGGCGATGCCGATGCCCACGACCTCGCGCGGGCTGTCGCCGTGGGCCGCGCTCGCGCTGCACTGGCGCGACCCGGCCCTGCGCGCCAGCTTCGCGATCGGTTTCCTGATCCTGTTCGCCTTCATCGGCACCTTCACCTACGTCAACTTCGTGCTGCGTGCGCCGCCGCTGGCACTGGCGCCGATGACGCTCGGTTTCGTCTACTTCGTGTTCGCGCCGGCGCTGATCACCACGCCGCTGGCTGGTCGCACGGTGGCGTGGCTGGGCACGCGGCGCGCGTTTCGTGCCTCGATCGCCCTGGCGCTGATCGGGTTGCCGCTGCTGCTCGCGCCCAACCTCGCTGCGGTGATCGTCGGCCTGGCGCTGGTCGGCGTCGGCACCTTCCTCGCGCAGGCCACCGCCACCGGCTTCGTGGGCCGCCAGGCGACGGTCGAACCGGGCACCGCCAGCGGCATGTACCTGGCCAGCTACTTCGCCGGCGGCCTGGTCGGATCGGCCGTGGTCGGCGCGCTGTTCGAGCGCTTCGGCTGGGGCATCGCGGTGCTGGCCATCGGTATCGCGCTGTCGCTGTGCGCGCTGCTTGCCAGCCGACTTCAGGAGCGCACCACCCGATGCACGCCTGGATCGCGCCGTCGGCCCTGGCAGCACCCGTTTCCCAACCGTCCCAAGGAGACTTCGACATGAACCACCTGCCCCGTTTCCTCGCCGCCGCGCTGCTCGCCACCTCGCTCGGCGCCCCGCTGGCCCGGACCGTCCTCACCGGCGACGGCGTCGTGCGCGTCAAGAGTGCCTACCCGGTCGACGAAACCATCGCTCGCCTGAAGGCCGACATCGCCGCCAAGGGCATCCGCTTCTTCGCCGAGATCGACCAGGCGGCGCTCGCCAAGGGCGCCGGCGTGGCCTTGAACCACCGCTCGACCCTGCTCGAGTTCGGCAACCCGCCGCTGGGCACCCAGTTCGTCACCGCACGCGCCGAAGCCGGGCTCGACTGGCCGGTGCGCCTGCTGGTGACGCAGGACGAACGCGGCGACGTGTGGGCGGTCTACACCGACTTCCAGTGGATCGCCAAGCGCCACGGCATCACCAACCGCACGGATCAGTTCCACACCGCCAGCGGCGTGGTCGCCTCGATCACCGGCTCCGTGGCGGGAACGCAGTGAAATGGACATCGTGCCCGTCCCCGCCCCGCCGCCGCGCCAGGCTGCCCTGTTGGCGCGCCTGCTCGCCGAGTCCATGATCGCCAACGTGCAGACCACCGCCGCGCTCAACCGCTCGGCCGCCGACGCGCTGCTGGCGCTGGCGCGGCTGGCCACGCCGATCCGCTTTTCCCAGCTCGACGACGCCTGGCGCGCAAGCTGGCACAGCTTCGAGCTGTCGGCGCACACCGCAGACCGCGTGCTCGGCCTGGCGCGCGATCACGTCGAGCGCAGCACGCTGGGGCTGGCCCGCGTCACCGAGCGCCTGCTGGCCGAGCTGGCGCCACTGCACACGAGCCAGGTCGAGTCGCTGCGCGACGCCTTCGGCACGCTGCGCGAAGCGCAGGAGGCGTATCTCGACGCCACGCAGCGGGCGCACCAGCGCGTGATCGCGCTCGCCCAACCCCAAGGAACGATCGATGCCTAGACCCAAGCCGGCGCCCGCCAAGCGTCCTCAAACCGTGCTCGTGCTGCAAGGCGGCGGCGCGCTCGGCGCCTACCAGGTGGGCGTGGTGCAGGCGTTGCTCGAAGCCGGCATCGAACCCGACTGGGTGATCGGCACCTCGATCGGCGCCATCAACGGCGCGCTGGTGGCGGGCAGCACGCCGGGCGAGCGCATGCAGCGCCTGGACGCGTTCTGGGACACGCTGCGCTGGCGCTCGCCGCTGACCCAGCTGCCGTTCGAGCCCGGCGCGCTCAACCCCTGGTCCAATCTGTCGATCATCTCGAACGGCGTGCCCGGCTTCTTTGCGCCCAACCCGAGCGCGCTGTGGGGTGCGCTCGCACCGCTCGGCCCCGACCGCGCAGCCTGGTACGACACCGCGCCGCTGGCCGATACGCTGCGCGCGCATGTCGACTTCGGCCGCATCGCACGCGGTGCACCACGCCTGACGGTGGGCGCGGTCAACGTCGAGAGCGGCGCGATGCGCTACTTCGACAGCCGCCATGAGCGCCTGGATGTCGAGCATGTGATGGCGTCGGGCGCCTTGCCGCCGGCCTTCCCGGCGGTGCGCGTGGACGACGGCTGGTACTGGGACGGTGGCATCTACTCCAACACGCCGATCGAGGCCGTGCTTGACGACAACCCGCGACGCGACTCGATCGTCTTTGCGGTCCAGCTCTGGAATCCGCAGGGCGAGGCGCCGCAGTCGATCTGGCAGGCGATGGGGCGGCAGAAGGACATCCAGTACGCGAGCCGCGCCGACAGCCACATCGCGCGCCAGCAGCAGATCCACCGCCTGCGCCATGTGATCGGCGAGCTGGTGGGCAAGCTGCCGCCGGGCGTGCGCGAAAGCCCCGAGGCTCGAGAGCTGGCGGGCTGGGGCTGCAAGACCACGATGCACGTGGTGCGCCTGCTCGCGCCGCGCCTGTCGGCCGAGGATCACACCAAGGACATCGACTTCACACCGGCCGGCATCCGCGCACGGCGCGAGGCCGGATTGATCGACGCTCGCGAGGTGATCGAACTGGCGCCGTGGGAACATGCCCACGGCGATGCGCACGAGGGCGTGCACGTGCACGACCACCTGTCGCGCTGTTCGACCGCGTAGCGCGCTCACAATCGCACGCCACGCCGGCGCCCCACCCCTCAGGCCGCCGCCGACTTGACGGCCATCGGCACCAAGACCGTGACGCTGGTGCCGCCGCCCGGCTGGCTCTCGACGGCCAGCGTGCCGCCGACGCTTTCGACGAGTTGCTTGGTCAGGTACAGGCCCAGGCCGTTGCCCGACGCGCCGCTCGCTTCGCGCCCGAGGCGCTCGTAGGGCGTGAACAGGCGCGCCATCTGTTCGGCGCTCATGCCGATGCCGCGGTCGCGGATCACGACTTGCGCGTGGCCGCTGCGCTGGCCGGCGATCTCGATGCTCACGCGCTCGCCGCGCGGCGAGTACTTGATCGCGTTGGACAGCAGGTTGATCAGCACCTGGCGGTGCGTCGTCTCACTACCCATGACGAGGATCGGGCGACCGACCTCGGCGCACAGCGAGACCTGCGCGCCGGCTTGCGCGGCTGCCAGCCGCATCATGCGGATTGCGCCCTGCACCGCGCGCAGCAGGTCGCTGGTGGGCATCGGCTCGTGTGCTGCCGCATCGTGCCGGCGCTCGGCGGCGGCGCCCAGCGCCTCGATCACGTGCAGCATGTGCTGGCCCGCGAATTCGATCTGCTCGATCCAGTGCAGCACGCGCTCGGGCAGGTGCGCCCGCTGCGTGGCCTTGATCAGTTGGGAGAAGCCGAGCACGGCATTGAGCGGTGCCCGCAATTCGTGCTGCAGCATGCGCAGGTCGTCCGGCGACACGGCCGCCGTCGTGGTGTCGTGCGTGCTCACGGGCTGTTCTCCTCTTCCGGGCAGGCACGGGCGGCACCGCGTGGCGGTGGTTGACGGCAAGTGGGGTGTCGGTACTTCATGGTGAGCTCGAAAGAGGGTGAGGGCGAGGCCGGTGGATGGCCTTGCGGCACGCACGCCGCGCCGGCAGCAAAGGGCGCGAGGGGTTCAATAGGTCAGGATCTGGCGCTCCTCGACCAGCAGCTGGCGCAGGCTGGCGTGGCCGCGGTCTTCGGCCAGCAGCGGCAAGGCGCCCTCGATGCGTTCGAGCACACCGTAGCTCTGGGCGCAGAAGCGGCACACGCCGCGCACGCTCTCCCGCACGCGCTCGAACAGGCGGTGCTGGGCGTGGGTGGGGTCGAGCAAGGCCGCCGCCGCGGTGCTGCCGGCGCCGTCGAACACGATGGCCACGTCGTCGGCATGGCGACGCAGTTCGTCGGCGAACATCAAGGCGCGGTAGATCGCGCTCAGCCCCGCACCGTCGGGCTTGCGGTGGATGACGAGTGCGACCTTGTTCACGGTGCGTCCTGCGTGGGCGCAGGCTGGCCCTCGGACCAGACCCAGTGCCGGTATCCCTCGTCGAGCGGGATCTCCGTCATGCGACTGGCGAAGTTGGAGAACACCTTCAGCGCGACGCCGACCAGCACTTCGAGCGCCTGCATCGGCGTGTAGCCCGCCGCCTCGAAGGCGGTCCAGGCGCTGTTGTCGGCGCGCCCGCGGCAGTAGTAGATCGACTCGGTGAAGCGGCGCAACGCCTCCAGGCGCGGGTCGTCGAGCGACCTGCCAGTGCGCAGCGCGCCGATGCACTCGGGCACCACACCCAGCGCCTCGGCCACCGCCGAGTGTCCGGCCATGCAGTAGGAGGCCAGGTTCAGGCGCGTCACCGCCATCATCACGACCTGACGTTCGGTCGGGGTCAGGCTGCTCGCGCTGTAGAACTTGGACAGTTCGCCGTAGACCTTGAGCGCTGTTTCCGACGACGCGAGCGCGCCGTAGAGATGCGGCACGAAGCCGCGCCGGTCGCGCACGCTGCGCAGGTAGGCGCGGGCCCCGCGCGTCGGCGCGGTCCTGGCGTCGTGGATCGGAAATCGTCCCATCGTGTCGCCTCCAGGTGTGAATCGGTAAGACCGAAGCGCTGGAATCGACTATCGGTGCACGAGGGCGCAGCCGGTAGAGGCTGCGTCGCCATAACACCGATGCAGTTCGAGCATGAACGATGGATCAACTACACGCGATGCGCGTCTTCGTGCGCGTCGCCGAGCGCGCAAGTTTCTCGGCAGTGGCCAAGGAGGCGTCGACGACCCAGTCGCAGGTGAGCCGCCAGGTGGCTCATCTCGAGAGCCACCTGGGTGCGCACTTGTTCACGCGCACGACGCGCAGCGTGACGCTGACCGACGAGGGGCGGCTGTACCTGGACTTCGCTCGCCGCGCTCTGGCCGAGGCCGACGAAGGCGCTGCACTGGTGCGCAACGGCATGCGCCGTGTGCGCGGGCGGCTGCGCCTGGCGATGTCCAACGGCGTGTTGCGTCACTTCGTGCTCGATGCGATCGAGCCCTTGCTGGCCGCGCACCCGGAATTGCACATCGACTTCACCGTCAATGACCAGGTGCCCGACCTGGTGGCCGAGGGCATCGACCTCGCCATCCGCGTCGGCGCGCTCGAGGACAGCGGCCTGATGGCGCGCAAACTGGCCGAGCTGCCACGCGTGGTGGTGGCCTCGCGCCGCTACCTCGAACGAACGGCCGCCGTGCTGCCTGCCATCGTCACGCCCGAAACCCTGACGCAGCACCAGTGCATCGTGCACGCGGGCCCCTGCGACCGGCGCTGGCACTTCGAGACCGATCACGGGCCGGTGACGGTGAACGTGGGCGGGCGGGTGTCGTTCTCCGTCGGCGAGATGGTGCGCGAGGCCGCGCTGCGCGATCTGGGCGTCGCGCTCGGCCCGCGCCAACTGTTCGCCGACGGGATCGAGAGCGGCAAGCTGGTGCAACTGCTGCCGGGGTTTCGCGTACCGCCGGTGGCGGTGCACGCGGTGTACCCCGCCTCGCGACGCCATGTCGCGCGCGTCGAGAAGGTGATCGAGCACCTGCTCGCGCACTTCGCGAAGGTCTGAACCTGGAGCGCGCCCCTATAGGGGGCGCAACGCAGGACCTAGATCTGGACCCGGGTGCCGAGTTCAACCACCGCGTTGTCGGGCAGGCGAAAGAAGCCCGCAATGCCCGACGAGCCGCGGCTCATTACCGCGAACAGGCGCTCGCGCCAGCGCGCCATGCCGCCGTTGCCCACCGTCGGCACCACGGTCTCGCGGCTCAGGAAGTAACTGGTCTCGAACACGGGGACCTCGAGCCCGTGGGCCGCTGCCAGGCTCAGCGCGCGTGGCACGTCAGGGGCTTCCATGAAACCGAAGCGCACGCGCACGCGCCAGAAACCCGCGCCGAGCCCCTGCACGTGGATGCGTTCGGCGTCGTCAACCCAGGGCCTGTCGTCGGCGAAGTCCACCGTCAGGATCACATTGCGCTCATGCAGCACCTGGTTGTGCTTCATGTTGTGCAGCAGGGCCTGCGGCACGGTCGTGGGGTCGCCCACCGCATAGACCGCGGTGCGCCCTGCCCGCAGCGTATGGCGGTCGGCCTCGAGCTTCCTGACGAAGACACTCGAGCTCGGGGCTTCTATCGACCCATGACGGTCAATGATGTCGCCGGAACTTTCGCTTGACCATGAAGCCAACTGATGCTGCCCCTGCTGCACTGGCAATGGCAGGGACAAAGTAAGGGGCCGAGGCAAGCACGAGCAACCATGGCGGTGACATGGTGCCGCGGGCGCTAGGCAGCGACGGAAGGAACAGGTAGAGGAAGAGCGAGTAGGCCGCCCCGAGCGCCAAGGCAGGAAGGGGCTTTGCAAATGGCTCCGGCAACACTGTGGCCAGCACTGCGCCCACAACACAGAAGGTCGTCGCAAGAACTACGGCCTCTAACACTTCAGCGCCTGCCGCTCCTTCCAGCAGTAGCGCCTGAAGGGACAGGAATGTGAACTCCGGCGACCTGAGCCAGTTCATTGCCATTGCTGTCACGGTGTCCGCCGCAACCAGCGCGAGAAGGACAACCCCGGTAACTCTCAACAGTCCATTCATGCGACCCAATGATTGCAACTCCGATGCACTGACTTTGAATCGCTCGTATGAAGTCTTGGAGAAGTGTCGAACATCCGCTCCTGGCCGGCTGCAGGCCTGCGCAAGTGTCCGGTCTCGCCCTTGGGACCGGAATCCTCACTGGTTCAACACGCCCTGCACCAGTCGCCGCATGCTGCCGCAGCGCGCCGCCAGCTGCTCATCGTGCGACACGAGCACAAAGGCCGTGCCGTTGTCGCGCGCCAGATCGAGCATCAGGCGGAACACGCCGTCGGCCGTCTCGCGGTCGAGGTTTCCGGTGGGTTCGTCGGCCAGCACGCAGGCGGGCTGCGTGACCAGCGCGCGCGCGATCGCGACGCGCTGGCGTTCGCCCCCCGACAGTTCGGACGGGCGGTGCTTGATGCGCGCGGCCAGGCCCACCTTGGCGAGCATCGCGGCCGCGGCTTCGCGCGCCTCGGGCACCGACTGGCGCCGGATGCGCAGCGGCATCGCCACGTTGTCGAGCGCGCTGAACTCGGGCAGCAGGTGGTGGAACTGGTAGACGAAGCCGAGGTGCTTGTTGCGCCACACGCCCTGCTCGGCCGGATTCATGGTCGTGAAGTCGCGGCCGGCCAGCGACACGCGGCCGCTGCTCGGTGCGTCGAGGCCGCCGAGCAGGTGCAGCAGCGTGCTCTTGCCCGAGCCCGAGGCGCCGACGATGGCCAGCGTCTCGCCCTTGGCTATCGCGAGGTCCACACCACGCAGCACCTCGACGTCGAGTTCGCCGTCGTGGAAGCGCTTGGTAAGGCCCGTGCAGCTCAGCACCTCACTCATAGCGCAGCGCCTCGGCCGGGTTGACGCGGCTGGCGCGCCAGCTCGGGTACAGCGTGGCGACGAAGGCCAGCGCGAGCGAGATCAGCACGATCGGCACGATGTCGCTGGCCAGCGGCAGGCTCGGCATGCGGCTGATGACGTAGATGCTGGCCGGCAGGAAGCTGGTGGACAGCGCGCGTTCGAGCGCGGGCACCAGCACGTCGATGTTGAAGGCGATCGCCAGCCCGAGCACCACGCCGGCCAGGGTGCCGACGATGCCGGCCAGCGCCCCTTGCACGACGAAGATGCCCATCACCGAGCGCGGGCTTGCGCCCAGCGTGCGCAGGATCGCAATGTCGGCGCGCTTGTCGGTGACGGTCATCACCAGCGTGCTGACGAGATTGAAGGCCGCCACCGCGACGATCAGCGTCAGGATGATGAACATCAGCCGCTTCTCGAGCTGCACCGCGTCGAACCAGTTGCGGTTGGTGCGTGTCCAGTCGCGCACCGCCAGGTTGGTCGGCAGCGCGCGCGCGAGCTGCGCAGCCACCTCGCGCGCAGCGTGCAGGTCGGCGAGCTTGAGCTGCACGCCGGTGGCGCCTCCCGTGCGCAGCAGCGTCGCCGCGTCGTCCAGGTGTACCAGCGCGTAGGCGCTGTCGTACTCGTAGTGGCCGCTGTCGAAGGTGCCGGCCACGGTGAACGGCTTCAGGCGCGGCAGCACGCCGGCCGGCGTGACCTGCCCGCCGGGTGCCACGAGGGTCACCTGGTCGCCCGTGCGCACCCCGAGCGATCGTGCGAGCTCGATGCCGAGCACGATGCGCCAGGCGCCAGGTTGCAGCTCGGCGAACGCGCCGTCCTTCATTTGCGCGGCCAGCGGCGTGACGCTCGCCTCCTCGGCCGGCACGATGCCGCGCAGCAGCGCGCCGCGCATCTCGTCGCCGCGCGCGACCAACACCTGGGCCGAGACGAAGGGCGCCGCGCCGCGCACCGCCTCCGGTGCGGCAATGCGCGCAGCCTCGGCCGTCGCCTTCCAGTCGGCCAGCGGCGCGCCGCCGGTGTCGAAGATCTCGATGTGCGCGATCACGCTCAGCATGCGGTCGCGCACCTCCTTCTGGAAGCCGTTCATCACCGACAGCACGACGATCAGCGCCGCCACGCCGAGCGCGATGCCGACCATCGAGATCAAGGAGATGAAGGAGATGAAGCCGTTGCGGCGGCCGCTGCGGCCGGCGCGCACATAGCGCCAGCCGATCTGCCATTCGTAGGGTGTGGTCATGCCCGGCGCCGGGCCGCCCCAAGCCGGGCGCGCCCCCTCGGGGGGCCGATGCGAAGCATCTGGGGGGTTGTCATCGATCGGCATCGTACCGGAGGGGCACCGGGATAATCGGTGCGTGCACTTGATCGTTCCGTTTGCCTCCCCCTTGTCCGACACCGGCCGCGCCGCACTGGCGCAACTGACGACGCCCAAGCTCGACGCCTGGCTGGCTCAGAGCGCAGAAGTCCATCGCGACGAGGCCGACGAATGGGCCCCCACGCCGCCGCACGAACGCGCATTCGCGCGCGCGCTCGGCTGGACCGGCGAACCACGGCCCTGGGCTGCGCGCCTGGCCGCTGCCGACGGCGTTGAGGTCGGCGGCCTGCCCTGGGGTCTGCTGACGCCGGCGCACTGGCGTGTCGGCAGCGACGCGATCCACCTTGCCGATCCGCGCACGCTGGCGCTCGACGAAGCGACCTCGCGCGCGCTGCTGGACGCCATCCGGCCGCTGTTCGAGAGCGAGGGCTTCGTGCTCGCCTGGGGCGCGCCGCTGCGCTGGTACGCGTCGCACCCGATGCTGGCCACCATGACCACCGCCTCGCTCGACCGCGTGATCGGCCGCAACGTCGACCGCTGGCTTCCCGCACAACGCGAGGCACGGCTGGTGCGGCGGCTGCAGAACGAGGTGCAGATGCTGCTGCACACGCACGCCGTCAACGGCGAGCGCGAGGACGCCGGGCTGCAGGCCGTCAACTCGTTCTGGCTCTCGGGTTGCGGCGCTGCGCGCGCCGAAACGGCGCATGACGCGGTGCTCGACGAGCGCTTCGTGGCACCCGCTCTGGCCGAGGACTGGGCGGCCTGGGCCGCGGCCTGGGCCGATTTCGATGCGTCGCGGGCATGGCGCTCCCTCACGCGCCTGACCCTGTGCGGCGAGCGCAGCGCCCTCACGCTCGCGCCCGCGGCGCCATCGGCCTGGCAACGCATCGCACGCGTGTTTCAACCCCAGCGCCCTGCGCGCGAGCTGCTGGCCACGCTGTGACCGCTCCCCGACTCGACACCCGCGACGTGCCTCCGCGCACCGTGTTCGCCCTCGAACAGGCCGGCGTGCACCCGCTGCTCGCCCGCCTGTTCGCCGCGCGTGGCGTGCGCTCGCCCGAGGAACTCGACGACGGCCTGGCCCATCTGCTGCCGCCGTCGGCGATGAAGGGTGTCGACGTGGCCGCGCGGCTGCTCGCCGATGCAATCGAGCAGCGCCGGCGCATCGTCATCGTCGCCGACTACGACTGCGACGGCGCCACCGCCTGCGCGGTGGCCCTGCGCGGGCTGGCGATGCTGGGCGCCGCGCCGGGCACGGTCGGCTACGTGGTGCCCGACCGCACGGTGCACGGCTACGGCCTGACCCCGGCGATCGTCGATCTGGCGCTGGGGCAGCAGCCGCAACTGCTCGTCACGGTGGACAACGGCATCGCCAGTTTCGACGGCGTCGCGCACGCGCGCGCGCAGGGGCTGGACGTGCTGATCACCGACCACCACCTGCCGGCCCTGGTGGACGGCGCGGTGGCACTGCCCGACGCCAGCTGCATCGTGAACCCCAACCAGCCGGCCTGCGAGTTCGCGAGCAAATCGATCGCCGGCGTGGGCGTGATGTTCTACGTGCTGCTGGCCACGCGCGCCGAATTGCGGTCACGCGGCCGCTTCGATGGCGCAACCCAACCCAAGCTCGATGCGCTACTCGACCTCGTCGCGCTCGGCACCGTGGCCGACGTGGTGAAGCTCGACCCCAACAACCGCCGCCTCGTCGCCCAGGGTCTGAAACGCATCCGCGCCGGCCGCATGGCGCCGGGCCTGGCTGCGCTGTATGCGGTGGCCAAACGCGAGCCGGCGCGCGCGGCGGCCTTCGACTTCGGCTTCACGCTCGGCCCGCGCATCAACGCCGCCGGCCGCTTGGCCGACATGACGCTGGGCATCGAGTGTCTGGCCACCGGCGACGCCGGCCGCGCCGCGGACCTGGCGCAGCACCTGGACACGATCAACCGCGAACGGCGTGAGGTGGAGGCCGGCATGCGCGAACAGGCCGAGGCTGCGCTCGAGCACCTGATGCCCGAGGGTGACCCCCCACCGGCATTGGCCCTGTTCGACCCCGAGTTCCACGAAGGCGTGGTCGGCATCGTCGCCGGCCGTCTGAAGGACCGGCTACACCGCCCGACCTTCGTGTTCGCGCTCGCCAACGACGGCTCGCTGAAAGGCTCGGGCCGCTCGATCCCCGGCTTCCACCTGCGCGACGCGCTGGACCTGGTGGCCAAGCGCCATCCCGGCGTGCTCAAGCGCTTCGGCGGCCACGCCATGGCCGCGGGCTGCACGCTCGACGAGGAGCACTTCGACACCTTCGACGCGGCGCTGCAGCAGGTGGCGCGCGAATGGCTCGACGCCGCGACGCTGACACGCCGCCTGCTCACCGACGGGCCGCTGGCGCTCGAGTACTTCAACGCCGAGACCGTGGCCGCACTCGACGCGCAGGTCTGGGGCCAGGCCTTCGAGGCGCCGCTGTTCTGCGACGAGGTCGAGGTGCTGGGCCAGCGCCTGGTGGCCGAGAAGCACCTGAAGCTGCGCGTGAAGCACCAGGGCCAGATCCGCGACGCGATCTGGTTCGGGCATGCGGAGCCGGTGGGCGAGCGGGTGCGCCTGGCTTATCGGTTGTCGCTGGATGAGTGGAACGGGCAGGCGCGGGTGCAGATGGTGGTGGAGGCGGCTGTCGGGGTTTGACTTGCGCGGCAAATGCGTGGGGGCGCTGCGGCTGGGGTGCGACCTCGGCGGGTGGCGCGTAGCGCCACCTTCCCTGCGGTGCTCGGGCTTCTGGCCCGCGGTCGAACTCGTTTCGTTCGCTTCGCTCACTGCACTCGAACGACGCCCGCGAGTCAGTTCACAAAGCGCGCTGCGCGCGCGGCCAGAAGCCGTGCGCTCCTCGGCGCCTCCCCACGCACCCCAGCCGCAGCGCGCCCACGCCTTTGCGGCAACGCACGTTGTGTTCGGTCGCAAACAGCGAGCGGTGGTGCGCGTCGCGGCAGGCGGTACCCGGTAGGGGCGACCTGTGGAGCGGCGAGGAGCGCAGGGCTTGGGGTCGGCGCGCGTACCCGCGCGCTTCGTGAACTGACCCGCCGAACGTGTCTGAGCAGAGCGAACGAAGTGAGCGCCGCGAGT
>JALHQP010000074.1 GCA_022841885.1 Aquincola sp.
GGCTGGCCCGGGGCCGGGCGGCGCCAGAGGGTGGCGCCCCGCGCCTCGGCGAAGACCAGCGTGTCGCCATCGGGCTCGACGTGCAGCAACACGCTGCCGGCGGGTGGCACCACGGCGCTGATCCGCGGCGCGGCCAGCCGCGCGCCCGGGCCGACGCCGGCGTTCACCGCGGCGGGCACGGTCAGCTTGGCCCAGCCCTGGATCATCACCACGGCCGCGCTGCCGAGCCCCTGGTTTGCCGCGGCCGCGTCGGACAGCAGCAGCACTTGCGTGGCGGGCCCGAGGTCGAGCACCCGGCCGTCGGCGAACTCGAGGCGCGCGACGCGGGTGCTGGCGTCGGTGCGCACGATGTCGTGGTCGGCCAGCGCCAGGCCTTCGACGCCGCTGTGGCGCGCGGCGCCGCGCAGCAGCTCGACCGGACCATCGGCGATGGTCAGCAGCGCGCGCGGCGGCTCGGTGGCCGCCTCGCTGGGCAGCAGGAGCGTGCCCAGCAACGCGGCCGCCAGCGCGATGTACAGCGCGACCTTGGAGAACTTCTCTGGACCGACCATCCTGCGACTCCTGCGCACCCCGGTGTGGGGTGCATGCAGTCAGGATAGGAAACGGAGCGCCTCAGGTCATTCGTCCTAAAGGGGGAAAAACCGGTGCGGCCTAGGGGGCCGTTCTAGAGCGCGGCGCCTAGTCGCGGGTCGTGCGGACTACGAGCGAGCCCGCATCAGCGTGCGACTCAGGAACGGGCACGCATCAGCGTGCTCTTGCCGAACAGGCTCTCGATCAGGTCCACCGCCAGGTTGGCAGTCTTGTTGCGCACGTCGAGCGCCGGGTTGAGCTCCATCACGTCCAACGACGCCAGGCGCCCGGTGTCGGCGATCATCTCCATGCACAGTTGGGCCTCGCGGTAGGTCGGGCCGCCCGCCACCGTGGTGCCGACGCCCGGCGCGATCTCGGGGTCGAGGAAGTCGACGTCGAAGCTGACGTGCAGGTGGGTGTTGACGTCGAGCGTGGCGAGCGCGAGTTCCATCGCATGGCGCATGCCCATCTCGTCGATGTAGCGCATGTCGAAGACCTCGAGGTCCTGCTCGTGCACGAAGCGCTTCTCGCCCGGATCGACGCTGCGGATGCCGATCTGGCGCACCACCTTCGGGCTGATCGCCGGTACGGTGCCGCCGATCTCGGTCAGCTCCTTCGGCCCATGCCCGCACAGGCAGGCCACCGGCATGCCGTGCACGTTGCCGCTGGGCGTCAGCACATTGGTGTTGAAGTCGGCATGGGCGTCGAGCCAGAGCACGCGCAGCTTCTTGCCGTTCTCGCGGCAGAAGCGCGCCACCGCGCTGATGCTGCCGATGCCCAGGCAATGGTCGCCGCCGAGCAGGATCGGCAGGCGCCGCAGCGCCAGCTCGGCGTGCACCGCGTCGTGCACCGCGCGGTTCCACAGCGCCACTTCCTTGAGGTGGCGGTAGCCGTCCACCGGCGGCAACCAGGGGTTTGTCGGGCCGGACAGGTTGCCGCGGTCGATCACCGACAGGCCATGGGCCTCGAGGATCGGCACGATGCCGGCCACGCGCAGTGCCTCCGGGCCCATGCTCGCGCCACGCGTGCCGGCGCCGATGTCGGTGGGCGCGCCGATGATGGAGATCTGGCGGTTCATGGGGCCACATTGTCGGCCAATCGGCGGGCGCGCTGCACGGCGACAATCCACCGCATGAGCGACGCGCCTGCCGACGACCACGACACCCAGCCCCTGCACGAACCCACCCTGTGGCGCGACAACGGCTGGACCGCGCGTGTCATCAAGAACAACGACGACGACGGCTGTGCGGTGGAGATGGTCAAGGCCGGCGAGGCCGAGCCGGCGCTCGTCGGCCCGTGGACGATGGGCCGCGACAAAAAGAACCCGAAGCCGCTGGACACCGCCGCGTTCAACACCCTGGTGAAGACCGCGAGCGAGGTGCTGCGCCGCCACGAGCAGCAGCTGCACGCGCAACTGCACAAGAGCCTGTTCGTGATGGCGCCGGCCGGGCGCCTGGAGGTGAGCCTGGACATCGTGCCCGACGATGACGATGCGCACGCGGTGCTGACCGCGGTGAACGCCGACGGCGCCGAACTCGCGCAGGTGCGCGTGGCCGCGAACTTCAAGCTCAGCCCGGCCAGAGCCGCGGCGTGGGTCGACAGCGGTTTCGTCAAGCCGCGCTGAGCTGCACCAGCAACAACGCGCGCCGCGCGCGCTACGCCACCGGCACCATCCGCAGCCGGCGCGCCGCCTCCTCGGCCCGCGCGTCGTCGATCTCGCGCATCACCGCCTTGAGATCCGCCGGGCGGTTGTCGCGCTCGTGGCGGCCGGTGAGCGCACTGTCCACGCGCAGCAACCCGCGCGCATACAGCGCCCAGATCTCGGGGCCGTACTCGGTGGCGAGCAGCTCGGGCGCGAAGCGGCCGAAGAAGTCGCGCAGGTTGTCCACGTCGCGCAGCAGCATGCGCGCAGCGTGGTTGTTGCCGGCGGCGTCCACCGCCTGCGGCAGGTCGATGATCACCGGGCCGTCGGCCGCCAGCAGGATGTTGAACTCCGACAGGTCGCCGTGCACGACGCCGGCGCACAGCATGCGCATCACCTCCTGCAGCAGCGTGGCGTGGTGGGCGCGCGCGTCGTCAGGTGTGAAGGCCACGTCGTTCAGGCGCGGCGCGGCGTCGCCGTGCGCGTCGGTCACCAGTTCCATCAGCAGCACGCCGTCGTGGAAGTTGAAGGGCTGCGGCACGCGCACGCCCGCCGCCGCGAGGCGGTACAGCGCATCCACCTCGGCGCTCTGCCACGCCGCCTCCTGCGACGCGCGGCCATAGCGCGTGCCCTTGGCCATGGCGCGCGCCTGGCGCGTGTTCTTGACCTTGCGGTTCTCGGTGTAGTCCACCGCCTGGCGGAAGCTGCGGTGCTGGGCGTCCTTGTAGACCTTGGCGCAGCGCGTCTCGTCGCCGCAGCGCACCACGTAGACCGTGGCTTCCTTGCCGCTCATCAGCTGGCGCGACACGCTGTCGATGAAGCCTTCGTCCTGGAGGGACTGCAGGCGGGCGGGAGTTCTCATGGGGGGGATTGTCGCTGGCGCCCATGGCCGGCAACTGAGTCGGCGGTGAGGCGCGGTGGCCGGGCAACCCTGACTTGCGAGTCCCGGTTGAGAGCCGGCATCGAAGGCGGCACGCAAGCTCGCGTCGAGCAGACCCCGGGTGCGCCGCTTAGGATCACGCCTCCATGCCGCTCGACAAGCCATCACGCTCGCGCCGTCGCCGCCGGCTGGTGTCGCGGCTACCGATGGCGTTGCTATCGGTGGCGCTGCTGGGTCCGGGCGCGTGGGCCGAACCTATCGAGATGTCCTTCGGCGTGGCGTCGGCGACCGTTCAGCGGGGCATCGCGATCGGTGTCGGCGGGATCGACGCGCATGCCGCGGCCCACTATGCCCACCCGAATGGCTGGCGCGCGAGCCTGGGCGCGACGGCGCTGCACTCGAGGCCATCGCAGCGCCCCCAATGGGACGCGCAGTGGTTCGGCCGCCTGGGCTACGCGCACCGCCTGGACGAGGACTGGTCGGGGCAACTGGCCTTCGCGCGCTACGCGTATTCGGGGTCGGCGCTGCTGCGCCGCTATGCGCACGACGAAGTCGGCGCCACGCTCGCCTACCGCGACCTGCTCTACCTGTCGATCGCCGGGCTGCGGCGCAGCCACGGCGGCAACGGCAGCGTGGCCTACGACCTCGTCGTGCGCCAGACCTTGCCGTTCGCGCTGTCGGCCAGCGCCGGCCTGGGCCACCTGAACAGCGACGGAGATGTGGGTTACGCCTACAACTACGGCCACCTCGGCCTCGGCGCTCAGTGGGGCATCACGCAGGCGCAACTGAGCTACATCGCCACCAGCGCCGCCGCCAAGCGGCGCTACGGCGCTGCCGCAGCGAATCGCTGGACCGCGAGCCTGGACTGGCGCTTCTGAAACAAGCCGCTGCGCGTTGCAACCGATCGGCCCGCCCAAGGCACTCACCGTCGAATGAGCCTGGCGAGAACCTTCGACCCCCCGCGGTATGACGCACCTGTCCGTGATCCACGGCGCCCGCCCCACCGGCGACGCTGATGCGGCGCAGGCCGAGTGGGTGCGCCAAATCGCTGACGGCGACCGCGAGGCGCTGGCCTTGCTGTACCGCGGCTACCACCGGCGCCTGGTGCGCTTTCTGGCCCGGCTGACGCGGCGCGCCGACATCATCGACGAGGCGGTCAACGATGTGTTCTGGGTCGTCTGGCAGCATGCCGACCGCTTTCGCGGCGAGGCCCGTGTCTCGACCTGGATCATGGGCATCGCCTACCGCTGCGGGCTCAAGGCACTGCGCGCGCATGGCGGCGAGCCCGTCGCCGCGCCGCACAACGACGACGCCGACGACAGCGATGCGCGCGGCGCGTTCGACGACCCCTTCGTACGGCACGAACTCAGCGACTGGGTACACAAGGGTCTGGCCTGCCTCACGTCCGAGCAGCGCATCGCGATCGAGCTGGCCTATGGCGGCGGCCACTCACTCGAGGAGATCGCTGCGATCATGGACTGCCCGGTCAGCACGGTGAAGGCGCGCATGTTCCATGCGCGCGTCAAGCTGCGCAACCTGCTGCCCGCGCTGGCCGTGCCTGGCGTCGGCGCGCGGGATCGTTTGGAGAACGAACGTGAATGAGCGCCCGCTCGATGCGGCAGCCCAGCACCGGCGGGCCTGGGACCTCATCCCCTGGGTGATCAACGGCAGCGCCACCACGGCCCAGCGCCAACTGCTCGACGCGCACCTGAGCGCTTGCGAAGATTGCCGAGTCGAGCTGGCGCGCCAGCGCGAGTGGCAGTCGGCGATGGCGAGCGATCCGCTGCCTTCCGTGGGCGACGTCGAGTCCGGCCTGCAGCGCCTGCTGGCGCGCATCGACGGCGCGAGCGAAGGCGGCCGGGCTGCGGCGCAGGGTGCGTCACTTCAAGATCGACACCGTTCGGCGCCGTCGAGCCTGATGCGGTGGCTGAGCGCGGCGGTGGTGGCCGAAGCGCTGGCGCTGGCGGTGCTCGGCGTCAGTCTGGCGACACGCCCCGAACCCTCGCCGGCTTACGTGACCTTGAACCAGGGCACATCGGCGCCGCGCGGCGCCACGATCCGCATCGTGCCCGCGCCGAGCCTGCGCCTGGACGACCTGCAGCGCCTGCTCGACAGGCTGAACCTGCAGGTGGTCGCGGGGCCGAACAGTGCCGGCGCTTACGACCTGGCGCCACGAGCGGAGCGGGCCGAACAAACGGTGCGCGAGGTGCAGCTCTCGACCTTGCGCGCCGACCCGGGGCTGCGCCTGGTCGAGCCGATCGACCCGGCCGGCTCATCACGATGAGCGCGATGCGGCCGCTGCTGGCCGCACTGGTCCTTCTGTGCCTGGCCGCTTGCGCGACCCCGCCCGCCGTCGAGCCCCGCGCCGAGTGGCAGGCGATGCGCGAGCGCCCCGAGCGCATGATCGTCGTCGCCGTGGCCAACCCCAGGGCCGGCGCCAGCATCGTCGCAGGCTCGACCACGGCCGGCTACGCGTCGCTGCAACCCTATCTGGCCAACGCCCATGCGCGCCAGGCGATCGACGCGCTCAAGCGCGACCACGGCCTGACCGAACTCGCCGCCTGGCCGATCCAGGCCCTGCGGGTTCATTGCGTGGTGCTGGAAGTGCCCGCGGGTGCCTCGCGCGACGATCTGGTGCGCACGCTGGCGCGCGATGCACGCGTCGAGCTCGTGCAGCCGCTGCAAGGCTTCGACGTGCTCGCTGAGTCCAACACCGTCTACAACGACCCGTACCTGAGCCTGCAGCATGGCCTGGCCGAGGTGGAAGCGGCGCCGGCGCATGTCGGCTCGCGCGGGCGCGGCGTCAGCGTCGCGCTCATCGACACCGGCGCCGATGCAGCGCATCCCGACCTGCAGGGCCGCGTGGCGAGCGCGCGCAACCTGGTTGACCGCGACGCGTCACAGTTCGGCCGCGACCGCCACGGCACCGAGGTCGCCGGCGTGATCGCCGCGGTGGCCAACAACCGCCTGGGCATTGTCGGCATCGCGCCTGAAGCGACACTGCGCATCTACAAGGCCTGCTGGCAGCGCGAGGGCGGCGGCGCGCGTTGCAACTCGTTCACGCTGGCGCTGGCGCTGGGCGCGAGCCTGGAGGACGGCGCGCAGGTCATCAACCTGAGCCTCGGCGGGCCACCCGACGAATTGCTCGCTCGCCTGCTCAGGTACGCCATCGCACAAGGGCGCATCGTGGTCGGCGCGGTGCCGGCCGACGGATCGCTCGACGGTTTCCCGCTCGGCGTGGCCGGCGTGATCGCGGTCGACTCGACCGGCCGGCCGCGCCGCGGCGGCGTGCTCAACGCGCCCGGCCGGGACATCCTGACGCTGGTGCCGGGCGGCCACTACGACTTCGGCTCGGGCTCATCGCTCGCGGCCGCGCATGTGAGCGGCGTGGTCGCGCTGCTGCTGGGCGCGCCCGACGCACCGCGGCCCGCCGCGGTCCATACCCTGCTCGACAGCAGCCGCCGGCGGGCCGATGGCAAGGGATCGGTCAGCGCCTGCGGCGCGCTGGCAGCGCTGCGCAGCGCCACGGGCTGCAACGCCGTGCCCGCGCGCTGATTGCGACGGTGCTGCAACTCTTCGGTGCGCACGGCGCACCTACCGCCAGGAGGCTCGCATCGGGCGGGCCGCTGACCCAAGGAGCCACACATGACGATCTCGCGCAAGCAGTTCCTGGGCGCGACCACCGCCGGCACGGTGCTGTTGTGGTTGCAGGGCTGCGGCGGCGGCGGCGATGACGACAACAACCCGCCACCCGCGCAGTCCTGCGGCGCCACGGGCGCGGCGATCGCGGGCAATCACGGGCATGCGCTGAGCATCGCGCGAGCAGATCTCGATTCGACCGTCAACCGCACCTACGACATCACCGGCACCGCCAACCACCCGCACTCGGTGACCTTCACACCGGTCCAACTGCAGGCGCTCAGGGCGGGGCAAAGCGTGACCGTGACCTCGAGCACCGACGCGGCGCACGAGCATGCGGTGACCGCGTCCTGCGCTTGAGCACGAAAGCCGAGGCCTTGCTTCGACGCGTCGCGACAGCGATCGTGTTCGTGCTCGCCTGCGCGGGCGCGCGCGCCGAGCCCTATCTTGCGGTGCAGAGCGGGTTGCGCTGCGCGCAATGCCATGTGAACCAGACTGGGGGCGGCATGAGGACGCCTTTCGGCAACGCCTTCGCGCAGACGCAACTCGCCGCGAACCGTTGGCCGGACGGCGCTGCCGGCTGGAACGGCCAACTCGGCAGCCTGTTTGCGGTCGGCGGCGACCTGCGCGCGGGCGCGGCCCGCACCGACGTCGCCGGTTCTCGCCGGACCGATTCGTTCGACCTGCGCGAGGCCCGGGTCTATCTCGGCTTCACACCGACTGCCGATCGGCTGTCGTTCTATCTCGACCACTACCTGCGACCCGGCTCGGCCCAGAACCGGGAGGCCTTCGTGCGCTACAGCGCCGCCGACGGCAGCCACTACGTCAAGGCCGGGCGCCTGTACCTGCCGTTCGGTTGGCGCCTGCAAGACAACTCGGCCTTCGTGCGTTCGCAAAGCGCGATCGACATGACCGGCCCGGACCGAGGCATCGAGGCCGGCTGGGACGGTGGACCGCTGTCGCTGCAGTTCGCGCTCAGCAACGGCACCTTCGGTGAGTCCGAAGTCGACGATGGCAAGCAGGTCTCGCTGCAGGCGGCCTACATCGATCCCGACTGGCGCGTCGGCGTGGCCGCCAACCACAACAACCAGGCCATCGGAGACCGCGCCGCCTGGGCGTTGTTCGGCGGCCTGCGCACCGGGCCGGTGGCGTGGCTCGCCGAAGTCGACTGGATCGAGGATCGTTCGGCATCGCCGACGCCTGGAGGCAAGTTGCGCTCGTTGGCCTGGCTGCTCGAGGGCAACTGGCGGCCCGTGCAAGGACACAACCTGAAGGCCAGCGTCGAGGGACTGGATCCGGATCGCGACGGCGGGGGCGATCGGCAGACCCGGCTCAGCGCTGTCTACGAGTACACGCCGATCCCGTTCCTGCAGTTGCGCGCCGGAGCGCGCCACTTCGACGGTCCGTCGCGTCTTGCGCTTCAGAACCGGCGCTTGTACTTCGTCGAGCTGCACGGGTTCTTCTAGCGGCGGGCAGATTCATGGTGTCCCGGACTACATCGGCTGCACCCGCTGCCGATGGTTGCTGCCGTTGTCGCCCTGAATGCGCGCCGCGCGGGTGCCGCGGATTTCGTCGACCTTGCGGTCGCCCTCGCTGCCGGTCAGGGCCAGCACCTCGACCGCGGTTTCGTGTTCGAAGGCGTGTGACTTGTCGGTGTTGCGATAGTGGCGGTGCATGGCCCAGTAGAAGCCGACGGCGCTGGCCGGGCCCAGGGCCAGCAGGATGAGGATGGCGTCGCTGTCCATGTCAGATGACTTTCACCGCGCGACGATCCACAGCGCCAGCGCCTCGACCACCGTGCCGATGCTCAGCGCTGCCAGAACGAGCTTCCACTGCTGCAGCGGCACGCTGCCCATGGTTTCGCCGGTACGGCCGTTGACCGCGATGTAGTGCCGCAGGCCACCAGCCGGCCCGGGCTGGTGGTAGGCGTACAGCCATACCGGCAGGTACATCGACACCCAGCGCGTGCCCTTCAAGTCCAGGCGCTCGCGCTCCCAGCGCAGGCCGCGGTCGTAGCGCTGCACCGACGGTTGCAGCTGGGCGCGGGCCATCGAAAGCATCTGCTCCTGCAGCCGCGGCATCAGGTGCTGCACGTCGCGGTCGCGCTTTTCCGAGGTGTAGCCCACCAGGTAGGAGGCGTTCCACTGCACCGCGTTCTTGGTGTCGAAAGGCAGGATGGTGTTGATGACGTTGTGGGTGTTGCGGCGGGTGTCGAGGTTGCCGCGCTCGGCGCTGGATTCGAGCGTGAGGTCGTCCACCGTGAAGTCCACATGACGCTGCACGTGCCAGACGTCGGCGTCGTAGTAGGTCACCTTCTTCTTGCCCTCGGTCCGGGTATAGCGGCGCGTCTCGATCTCGCCGAAGCCCGCCGCGTCGGCGCTGCCGCGCGCGTCCACCACCATGTAGGGCAGGTAGACGCCCACCACGTTCTCCGGCGTGAACTCGTCCTTGAAGGCCTGCAAGGCAAACAGGCGGCGCTTGTTGACGAACTGGCGGATGCGCGCCACCGCGTCGTCCTTCCGGATGTGAAAGGGCAGCACCGCGTCGGGCACCGCGCCATTGTCGATCTGCTCGTTCACGCCCAGCACATGGCGGCACCAGTGGCAGCGCGCGGTCATCGCGTTGGCGGTGTTGATCACCACCTCGGCGCCGCAGCCGCCGCACTTGTAGCTGCGCAGGTTCGCCGCGTCGGCCGCAATGTCGCGCGCGCCGGACGCGATCTGCGTGCCGCGCAGCTCGGCGATGCCCTCGCCCAGCCCGAAGGCTTCCTCCACCCGGGTGGCCGCCCATTCGTGACGGCAATACAGGCAGATCAGCCGGTCGGACCCCGCGCGGTGCCGCACCTCGGTCGAACCGCACTTGGGGCAGTGGTTCAGGCCGTCGCGCAGTTCCTTGGACTCGGTGTCGATCGCGGCGGGGTCGGGCGCCAGCAGCTCGTCGCGAATCGGCTCGGGCAGCGTGTGCGGGTTGATCGGATGCTGCCCGGGTGCGGGCGGCATGTCCCGCGGCGAGCCCGGGCCCTTGGGCCCGGGGGATGGCTTGAGCGCCATGCGCTGCGCCGGCCCTTACAGGCCCAACGCCTTGGCCTTCGCCGCGTCGTAGTCGGCCTGCGTGATGAGGCCGGCGTCGAGCATCTGCTTGGCCTTGCTCAGGCGGACGACGGGGTCGTCGGCCGCCGGGGCCGCGGCGGCTTGCGGCGCCGGGGCCACCGGTTGTTGCAGGCCGGCCAGGCCCCCCAGGCCGCCGGTGGCGATGCCCATGCCCATGATGCCGCTGACGCCGGCGTTCTCGCCTGCCGCCTGCACGCCCGCCGCCACCGAGGCCTGCAGGTTGGAGTTGCCGCGCGCACCGGCCAGCGCATCGGCGCGCTGCACCGTCTTGAGCAGCTCGCGCGTGTTCGCGTCGTATTCGATCGAGACGATGGCGGTCTTGACGATCACCAGGCCGCGGTCGGTCTTCCAGCGGTAGCCGCGCTCGACGGCGTCCGACAGGCTGGCGGCGAAGCCGACGGCGTCCTGCTGGATGCGGGTGATGCGGTTGCCTTTGGCCGGGTCGTTGGTGTAGGCACTGAAGGCCGGCGCCAGTGAACTGACGACCTCGTTGAACAGTTGGCCGGCGGCCGCGTTGTCCAGGTCGGTGAAGTCGAACACCTTGCCCGGCTGCAGGTAGCTGGCGGGCACGAAGCTCTTGACGAAGCGGATCGGGTCCGCGATCTGCAGCGTGTAGCTGCCGCGGGTGATGGCGCCGACCTGCGCGCGCAGATAGGCGTCGTCCCAGTAGATCTCGGACTGGGTGCCGAACCGATTGTCCGGCAGCTCCTTCAGCGACACGAAGAACGCGGCCTGCTGCGAACCGGGCTGGCCGCCGAACTTGAAGCGCTCCCAGCTCTGGCGCACGAGCGCGTCGAACAGCCCGCCGCCGCTGAAGATCGATTGCGACTGCAGGTCGTTCGAGTTCCACTCGTAAGCGCCGGCCTCGGCCACGAACGCGGTGACCGCACCGTCCTGCATCAGCAGCAGGCCGTAGCCTTCGGGCACGACGATGCGCGAGCCGTTGCTGATGATGTTCGCTGAGCCCCGCGTGTTGGAGCCGCGCCCGGCGTTGGTGCCGCGAGGCACGGCCGCGAACAGCGCCGCCGTGGCGGGCAGGCCATCGGGCACGGTGTAGAAGTCCTTCCACTGGTCGGCCAGCGTGCCGCCGATCGATCCAACCGCTGCCTGAATCAGACCCATGATGCGTTCCTTTTTTGCGAGGGGTTGGCCGGGGGTGGCGCCGCCGACGCGGCGCAGACCGACAGAAAAGCATATCCGACCGCAGGCCCAGCTGGCCTGCCGGCAGCTTCGGCCCTACAGGATCCCCAGCCGTCGGAAGACATCACCCAGCTTCTCGCCGCGCCGCAGCGCGTCGCGCGACTGGTTCTCGCCGGCCACCTTCTCCAGGGCGCGCTGCACGACCTCGGCCTCGGCCTCGCGCGGGATCACCACCACGCCGTCGACATCGCCGAAGACGAGTTCGCCGGGGTGCACCGCCACGCCGCCGCACTGCACCGGCACATCGCGCTCCACCATGCGCGCACGGCCCTTGGTGTCCAGCGGTCCGATGCCGCCGCAGAACACCGGGAACCGCATCTCGCGGATCTGCCGCACGTCGCGCACCAGGCCGTCGGTGACGCAGCCGGCCGCGCCGCGCGCGACGCAGGCGGTGGACAGCAGTTCGCCCCAGGGCGCGATGCGCTCGCTCGGGCCGTCGCAGGCCAGCACCACCACGTCACCGGGCTGCAGGTCGTCGACCAGCGCGATCTCCACCTCGTAGGGGTTCTCGCCGGCGGCCGGCTGCGCGTACACCGGCATGTACAGGCCGGTGCGCGCCCGGCCGACGAGCTGCAAGGCGTCGTCGAGTGGCCGCATGAAGGGTTTCATGGCCTGCCGCATCAGGCCCAGGCTGTCCAGCGTGTCGGACAGCACCGCGGCATTCAGGGCGCTCAGGGTCGAGAGGTCGGCCATCACGTCATCTCCTCGGTGGGTTGACGTGGATGATGGCGCGCCGGCCGTTGCCGCAAAGGGGTCCTTTCACCTACCCGGGTCTTCATCTCACCCCCAAGCTGCCGACCGTGGGAGACGGCTCCTGGCCGCCATCGGGCCTTCCCTGATGCCGGATTCGCCGTCGGAGTCCACTCCGCGGGTGCGTGGCCGCCAGTCAGGTATCCGTTGCGCGGCAATGCGCTCAACTTGGCCGTGCGTCGTGCCACAGCGCGCCTATGATGATCTCGCCACGACGTGACAACCCGATGCCGTGGCCAACCGAAGGAGACAGACATGGCCAAGAAGAATGCTCAATCCGGCGTCTATCGCGTCACAGAAATCATTGGCACGAGCAAAGTGTCCTGGGAGGAGGCCGCGACGAATGCCGTCGAGACCGCGGCCAAGTCGCTGCGCGATTTGCGAGTCGCCGAAGTCAGCAAGCTTGATATGAAGATTGAGGATGGCAAAGTCGTTGCCTACCGTGCACGGGTCTCTCTGTCATTCAAGTACGACGGTTGACCGCTCGCTTCCGCAAGCTGAGCCAAGTGCGGCGAGCCGCTGGAAGGGGTCGGCTCCGTGTGTCCGTTGCCGTGAAAATCGGCCATCGAGTTCCCGAGACCGCTGCGCCTGAATGACCGCAAGGTGGGGGAGACGTGAGAATCACCCACCCCTGCGCTGCCGCTGCTTCATCTGCGCCAGCGGCCGCTTGCCCTTCAACTGCCGCTCGATCCCATCGTTGAGCTGCCCGCGCAGCGCCAGCACGGCTTCCACATGCCCGTAGGCGCCAGGGAAGCGCAGGTCCAGCCACAGCCACAGCGTGCAGGCGCGCAGCGCCTGCTCCATCGCGTCGAGCCGGCTGTGGCCGTCCACCTGGTCCAGGAACCACGGGGAGCCGGCCCGGCCTGAGTAGGCGTGCTGGCCAGCCCAGTCGAGGAAGTGCTGCAGCTGCTGGTCGGTGCGCGTGTCCACCGGCGCCTGGGCGTAGATGAAGCGCTCCTTGAGCGACAGGCGCGCGGCGCAATCGTCCAGTTGCTCGGCCAGCGTCAGCATCTGCTCCAGCTCGGCCACCGCGAAGTGCGCGTCGTCGAGCTTCAGCTGCTCGACGAAGACGCCGAGCACGTCGCGCAGGCGCGTCATCTGCAGGCGCGAGGCGATGGTCTGCACATGCCAATTGTTGGGCGCCACCGGCGCCTTGAAGTCGCGTGGCGCGCGCGGCGTTTTCGGCAGCAGCTCGGTGAGCAGCTTCAGCGCGCCGGGTTCGGCTTCCTTCAGCACGCCGACGAAACCTTCCTCGTGGATGCCGAAGCGCCCGGCGCGGCCGGCGATCTGGTGCACCTCGCTCTCGCCGAGCGGGCGGTCGTCGATGCCGTCGAACTTGGTCATCGTGCTGAACAGCACGCGCCGGATCGGCAGGTTCAGGCCCATGCCGATGGCGTCCGTCGCCACCAGGATGTGCGAGGCGCCTTCGGCAAAGCGCTCGGCCTCGCGCTTGCGCACCTCGGGCGGCAGCGCGCCGTAGATCACGCTCACCGGGTGGCCCGCGGCCGCGATCTGGTCGCGCAGCATCAGCACGTCGCGGCGGCTGAAGGCCACCACCGCATCGCCCAGCGTCAGCGAGGGCAGGGGCACCGGCTGCGCCAGCAACTGCACGTGCTGCTTGCGCTCGAAATGGCGCACCGTGCAGCGCTCGCCGCACAGGCCGAGCAGGTTCTCGATGGCCGGCACCGCGTAGGCCGAGCAGATGATGAGCACCTCGCTCGCCGGCACGGCCACGATGGCCTGCGTCCAGGCCCAGCCGCGCGAGCCGTCGAAGACCATCTGCGCCTCGTCGATCACGGCCACGTCGATGATGGTGTTGGTGCCCACCATCTCGATCGTGCTGCTGACCACACGCGCGCCGGGCGCCGGCACGTTCTCTTCGCCGGTGAGCAGCGAGCAGGGCACGCCGCGCGCCACCAGCCGGTCACGCCCTTCGAGCGCGAGCAGGCGCAGCGGCGCGAGATAAGCACCGCTGGCCGCCTGCGCCAGGCGCTCGAAGGCGGCGTGGGTCTTGCCGCTGTTGGGCGGGCCGACGTAGAGCGTGACCTTGCGTTGCAGCTGCCGCGCCTTGGCAAAAGTGTCGGGGTAGCCCTGGAAGGCGAGGTCCGAGTTCAGCCCGGCCAGCGCGTCGAGCTCGCTGGTCTGATGTTCCCAGCGGTCCTGCGCGCGCGAGCACGCGGCCTTGAGCTCCGCCAGCGGCAACGGCGTGCTGCATTCGGCCTGCAGGCGCGGCAGCAGCGAGGGCAGGTGCTGGGCGGACAAGGCGCGGCTGCGGTCGAGCAACGACTCCAGGTGCGCGCGGATCGCCGCCGCCTCCGGGTGCTGCGGCGCTGGCCCCAGCGCGGCCTGCAGCGCGGCCGAGTCGCCGCCGCGGTAGAAGGCCCACACCGCATCGGCATCCACTTTCACGCGGAACAGCACCGGCACCGCCCAGCCCGGTTCGCTCAGCGTGAGCGTGTGGCGGATCAGGCGCGTCCACACGCCGGCGCGGCGCGACACGCCCATCTGCTCGAGCGCCGTCGTGCGCTCCAGCATCAGCGGCCGCGCCATCGGGCCGCTGCCCACCGCGTCGAGGTGGGCCAGCGCGGCGTCGATCAGCGCCGGGTCGATCCACCGGCTCGGCCGCTGCCCGGGCACGGGCTTTTGCAGCAGCACGAGCCCCAACGTGTCAAGGTGGGTCTCGAAATCCGCGTGCGTGTCGGTCAGGTAGTCGGCGGGCTTGGTCACCTGCGGCAGGTGGTGCACCGCGTGACGCACGCGCGCCAGCTGCGCCTCGCCGATGTGCGGTGGCAGGCGCTGGGCGTGGGCGGGGATCGGCAGGAGCGGTTGCGGCACGGCCCCGATAATCGCCCATAACTAGGCTGCCTCGGCCAGCGTGACCCCGTTGTCTTCCAGCAACTGCACGAGCGCCGGAAGTTCGGGCGGGCCCGGCGGCAGCCCACGCGCGACGTTGCCGAACATGCGCGCGGCGCCGACGGCGTCGGCCGGGCCCTGGCTCACCTCGAACATGCGTCCGCCGCCGGCGCCGAACCGGTAGGCGTGCGCGGTGAGGGCCGGCACGTGCACCAATGTGCCGGGCCTGCCGATGACGGTGCGATCGCCCGTCGTGATCTCGACTTCACCATCGAGCACGAAAAACGACTCGTCCCACGCGTGCCGGTGCGGCGGCGGGCCGGCGCCTTCGGCGCCCTGTTGCAGCGTGATCTCGTAGCCGCCGGTGCGCGCGCGGTCGGCGAGCACGGTGATCTGCACGCCCCGCCCCGGGCGTTCAGGCAAGATCGATCACGACCTTGCCGAAGGGGCGCTGGGTCGCGAAGTACTCGTACGCCTCGCGCGCCTGCTCGAAGGGGAAGCAGCGGTCGATCACCGGCTCGATGCGGGCGGCGTCGACGAAGCGCACCAGCGCTTCGGCCGTCGTGCGGCTGCCCACCAGCACGCCCTGCAGACGCAGCGCGCGGTCGATCATCGCATCGGCATCGAGCTCGCCGCCCCAGCCCGACGTGCCGCCGATCACGGCCACGGTGCCGCCGTGGCGCGTCGCGGCCATCGAGTGGGCGAGGGTCTCGCGGCCCGCGGTTTCGAGCACGCGGTCGACACCACGGCCGCCGGTCAGCTCGCGCACGGCGCTCGCCCAGTCGGGGGTGGTGCGGTAGTTGATCGTCGCGGTGGCGCCCAGCTGCCGCGCGCGTTCGAGCTTGTGGTCGTCCGAGGACGTGACGATCGTCTGCAGCCCCGCCGCGCGGCCCAGCTGCAGCGCCCACAGCGACACGCCGCCGGTGCCCAGCATGAGCACGCTCTGGCCCGGCCGGGCCGGGTCGGCGTCGAAGAGCGCGCTCCAGGCCGTGACGCCGGCGCAGGGCAGCGTGGCCGCCTGTCGATCGTCGAGCCCATCCGGCACCACGACCCACGCCTCGTCGGGCAGCGCCACGCACTGCGCCAGCATGCCAGGGCTGCGGCCGCCGAGCGCGATGGCGGTGCGCTCCGGCGTCGGCGGGCCGTCGAGCCAGAGCGGAAAGAACGAGCTCATCACGCGCGTGCCGACCTGCAGCCGCGTGACCGCCGCGCCGACCGCGATCACGACGCCGGCGCCGTCGGAGCACGGCACCTGCGGCGGCCGCGCCGCAGGCGTGTTGGCGACCGTGAGGTCGCGGTGATTCAGTGCCACGGCATGCACGCGCACCAGCACGTCGTGGGCGCCGAGCGTCGGTTCGGGCTGTTCGCAACGCTCCAGACCGGCCGGCCCCTGGCCGCCGTGAAGCAGGTAGGCCTGCATGGTGTCCTCCTGGACCGATCGGGATGCAAGGGGTCGATCGGCTTGACAGCCAGTCTATGGTTCCGCAGCATCCCCATTGATTCATCTTCGTCGGCTGTCAGTGGCCGTTCTGGAACCAATCCGCTGCCGAGGCTGTCATGACCCGACCCGAGGACCGTCTGAAGGGCGTCGCCACCTTCGTCAAGGCGGCCGAAGCCGGCAGCTTTGCACTGGCCGCCGAGCGCCTGCGCATGACGCGTTCGGCGGTCGGCAAACATGTCGCGCGCCTCGAGCAGCGGCTGGGCACGCGGCTGTTCAACCGCTCGACGCGGCGCCAGAGCCTGACCGAGGACGGCCAGGCGTACTTCGAGCGCTGCAAGCGCGCGCTGGCCGAGATCGACGCCGCCGAGGCGTCACTCGATGCCAGGGATCGCCAGTTGACCGGGCGGCTGCGCGTCAGCGTGCCTCAGCACCTCGGCCGTCACCTGGCGGCGCCCATCCTGGCGCGGCTGCTCGTCGCGCACCCGCGTCTGGACCTCGAACTCTCGTTCAGCGACCGTCTCGCCGACCTGCTCGAAGAGCGATTCGACCTCGGCGTGCGGCTCGGACCGCTGCGCGACAGCAGCACGCTGGCGGCGCGATCGCTCGGACGCTTCGAGTTCGTGCTGTGCGCGGCGCCGACGTACCTGCGACGTCACGGCACGCCCAGGACGGTGGACGACTTCGAGCGCCACACGGCGATCGTCTATGCCCGCAGCGGCCCCGAGGTGCCGTGGCTGGCCACCGACGCCGACGGCGTGGAGCGCGTGCTGCACGTGCAGCGGCGCCTGCGCATGGACGATCTCGACGCGATCGCCGACGCGGCGCTGGCGGGCTGGGGCCTGGCGCGCCTGCCGCGCTGGCTGGCCGCCGCGCATGTGCGCGACGGCGCGCTGCGCTGGG
>JALHQP010000075.1 GCA_022841885.1 Aquincola sp.
CGGGCGGCCTGGCCGGGCGCTGCGCCGCGCGGCGTTCGAGCTGTTCGTTGCGCCGCTCGGCGATCGCCTCGGCGCGCTGGTTGCGTTCCCAGGCCTTCTCGATCGCGTCCCAGTCGACGCCGGTGTGGTCGGCGAACGTGGCGTCCTCGCTTGCGATCACCGCGCGTTTCAGGTGCGCCGACAGGCGTGCGTCGTCCACCCACTGCTGGCTCCAGGTGATGCGGCCGCTTTCGGTCAGCAGGCGCCAGGCTTCGCTGCGCTGGAAGGTGGTGGACTGCGGGTCGAGCAGCGCCATCAGTGCGATGCGGCCGACGAAGTACAGCTGCAGCCCGATGGCCGCCAGCACGAGCAGCGCTGCCAGGCGGCCCAGCTGGCCGAGGGCATGGCGCATCGCGCTCACCGGGCCCCCTGGCCGAGCTGCGTGGTCTCCAGGCCCTCGTCTCGCGTGAAGCGGAAGCGCGAGGTGACGACGATCTGGTCGGTCTGGCGCCGCATCTCGGGCGTGAAGTCGCCGAACGGCCCGGCCGCGCGCACGATCGCGACGGCACGCCGGTCGAGCACGCGCGAATCGGAGGTGCGCACGATGTCGGCCTCGACCACCCTGCCCACCGCGTCGATCGTGATGTTCATCGTCAGCTCGCCGTAGAGCTTCTTGCCCTGGAATTCGGGGAAGTCGCGCGTGCCGCGCTCCTCGATCTTGCGCCGCAGCGCGTCGTAGTAGATCGCATAGTCGGCCTCGCGCGTGGCGGGGCTGATGTAGCGCCGCTTCGGCCGCGCGTTCTCCTCGTTGACGCGCTTCTCGATCTCGGCCAGGTAGCGCAGCAGCTGGCGCCGCTTGTCCTCGCGCGCCCGGGCCTCGGGGTCGTTCGCGTCGCGTGCCGGGTCGGGCGGCGGCAGCATCGCGATCTCGCGCCGGATCTGGGCCAGCAACTGCTGCTGCTCCTCCTGCAGGCGCTCGATCTGGCGCCGCGCTTCCTCCGCCGAGTCGCCGACTTCGACCGTGGCTGCCGGCGGCAGCGGCGAGGTGGCGCGGCCGGACTCGGCCGCGCCACCGCCGGCCAGGTTGGCCTGCGCGATCGCCTGCGCGACGGCGGGACGGTCCATCGACTTCGCGTTCACCAGCACCACTTCGAGCGGCGTGTCCTGGAACAGCTTGTTGAAACGCTCGGGGTCGACGAAACGCACCGTCAGCAGGAAGGCATGCACCGCCAGCGATAGCGCGACCGCCCAGTGCAGCGCGGTCAGGCGCCAGGGCTGCTTGGCGCGCCTCTCCGCCTGCTGCGTCAGGATGCTGGTGTTGGCGTAGTCGCGGCGTTGCATGGCGGGCTCAGGCCGCGCTCGGCGCCTCGGCGGCGGCGGGGTCGTCCAGCTCGATGGCCAGCGCGAGCGGCGCGGCATCGGCCAGGTCCTCGATGCCTTCCTCAGCGTCCTCGGCGGCGTCGGCGACCGCAGGCGCTTCGTCCAGTCGCGCGACCAGGCTGGCGTGCACTTCCAGCGTCAGCGCGTCGCTGCCGGTGATGCGCACGCGCACGCGCGTGCCGCGCGCCAGCGACTCGCAGCCCAGGGCCTTGAACACCAGCGGCAGGGTCTCGGCGCGCACCAGGCCGTCCTTCATCACCGCGGCGTCGAGTTCGCTGATGCCTGCCTGCACCAGATAGCGGATCGTCCAGTAGCGCTCGATGCCATGCTGGAAATCGCCGTAGGCCGCGTAGGCAGTGTCGAAGGCCGAGATGATCGAGAACAGGGTCGCGTCCTTGGGCTTGAACGGCGCGGCCAGCGCGGCGGTGCGGCCGTGGCGCGCGCAGGCGATGATCTGCCACTGGTTCACGAGATCCACGTAGCGACGCAGCGGCGAGGTGGACCACACGTATTGCGGCACGCCCATGCCGGCGTGCGGCAGCGGCTTGAGACCCATGCGCACCTTGATGCCCGGCGCCAGGCTGGCCTGACTGCGGTAGATGCCTGGTACGCCATGCTCGGCCAGCCAGCCGCCCCAGGTGCTGTTGGCGAGGATCATCGCCTCGGCGACGATCAGGTCGAGCGGCGCGCCGCGCTTGCGCTCGCTGATCGCGACGCGCTCGTCACCGCGCGGCTCGCCGTCGTGCCCAGGCTCGCGTTCGAGCTTGAAGCTGTAGTCGGGGCGGTTGAAGTTCTCGGGCTTGCCGCGCGCCACCTCGCGCCGCGCCTTCAGCGCCTTCGCGAGCCGGTGTGCGAACGCGAGTTCGGGCGCGAACGCATAGTCGGCGACGGTCTCACCCGCGAGCGAGGCCTCGGTGATCAGCGCATCGAGCTTGTCGTGGCGCAGGTTGGCGGTGATCGGCACGCGCTCGAGTCTGGTCTCGTGACCGCGCAGTTCGAGCGTGGCTTCGTCGAAGCTGAGGTACAGGCTGACGGCCGGGCAGTCGCGGCCTTCGGTCAGCGTGTAGCTCTCGACCACCGCGTCGGGCAGCATCGTCAGCTTCCAACCCGGCATGTAGACGGTGGACAGGCGCTGCGAGGCCACGCCGTCGAGCACCGAGCCGGGCGCGAGCGCCAGCCCGGGCGCGGCGATGTGGACGCCGAACACCACCGTGCCGCTGCCCAGGCCCTGCACCGACAGCGCGTCGTCGATCTCGGTGGTGGCCGAATCGTCGATCGAGAAGGCCTGCACCGGGGCGAGCGGCAGCGTCTCCTTCACCGGTGGGGCGTCCAGCCCCGACGGGAAGTCGGTGCCTTTGGGGAACTGGTCGAACAGGAAGCGCTTCCAGTGGAACTGGTAGGGGCTGGCGATCGCACCGGCGTCCTTCAGCAAGTCCAGCGGCGCGCGATGTGACTGTTTCGCCGCCTCGACCACGGCCTTGTACTCGGGCGCGTTCTTGTCCGGCTTGAACAGGATCTTGTAGAGCTGCTCGCGCACCGGGTCCGGGCAACGGCCGACCACCAGCTCGCCGGCCCAGGCCTCGATCTGCGCGGCGAGCTGCTTCTTGCGCTCGATCGCCAGCAGCGCGGACCTGACGATCTCCTCCGGCGCCTTCTTGAACTGCCCCTTGCCGATGCGGCGGAAGTAGTGCGGCGCGTCGAACAGGCGGAACAGCGCCGCGGCCTGCCTGTCGGCACCGGCCTTGGCATCGAAGTAGTCGCGCGCGAACTCGGCAAAACCGAACTCGCCCTCGGGCGCAAACTCCCACGCCAGGTCGAGATCGATCTCGCCGGCCAGCGCCTGGGCTCGGCTCATCAGCTCGGCCGGTGCCGGCTGATCGAACTTGAGCAGCACGTTGCTTGCCTTGACCTTGACGCGCTTGCCCGAGTCCAGCTCCACCTGCATCGAGGTGTCGGTCTCGGACATCACCCGCCCGGCGTGGAACTTGCCGGCGTCGTCGAACAGCGCAAACATGCGGAGGATTGTCGCCGAGCGCTTGCCGCGCTCCTCAATCGGTCAGGCCAAGGAAGTGCAGGATGTGCGGCAGTTCCTGGTCGAAGTCGGTCAGCGCATGGTCACCGCCGTCGAGCAGGCGCATCGGCGCGCTGGTGTAGCGGTCGCTCATCTCGCGCCAGTCGAGCACCTCGTCGCCACGCGCGATCACCGGCAAGTAACGCTCGGGGTGCGTGATCTCGCGCGGCGTCAGCACGCGCAGCTGCGTCACGTACTCGGGCTTGAAGTAGAAGTGGTCGTCCGGGTCGTGGAACGAGGTCAGGTCGCCGATGTAGCCGGCCAGGTCGCGCGCCGGGTTGATCGCGGGGTTCAGCAGCACGGCGCGGCAGCCGGTGCGTTCGGCCACCACGGTGGCGTAGAAGCCGCCGAGCGAACTGCCGACCACGGCCATGCGCTCGGCCGGCCAGCGGCCGATCTCGGCGAACACCAGGTCCATCGACTCGCGCGGCGAGGGTGGCAGCTGGGGGCACCACCATTGCACGTCGGGCCGGTTGCGCTGCAGCCAGTCGGCCATGTAGCGTGCCTTGAACGACTTCGGCGACGAGCGGAAGCCGTGCAGGTAAAGCAGGTGGCTGATCGCGCTGACCGAGGACATCGACGGCAAGGCCTCAATCGAATTTTGCGCGCAGGCCCTCGAGCAGCTTGGCGTGGATGCCGCCAAAGCTGCCGTTGCTCATGCACAGCACATGGTCGCCACGTCTTGCCGCGGCGACCACGGCAGCGGCCAGCGCATCGACCTTGTCGGCCACCACGGCCTGCGCCCCCATCGGCGCCAGCGCATCGCGCGCGTCCCAGCCGTAGTTGCCCTGCAGGCAGAACGACAGGTCAGCGTCTTCGAGCGCCCAGGGCAGCTGGGCTTTCATCGTGCCGAGCTTCATCGTGTTCGAGCGCGGCTCGAAGACCGCGAGCACGCGCGCCAGGCCGACGCGCTGGCGCAGTCCGCCCACCGTGGCGCGCATCGCGGTCGGGTGGTGCGCGAAGTCGTCGTAGACCTTCACGCCCCCGGCTTCGCCGATCAGTTCCATGCGGCGCCGCGCGTTCTCGAAGCGGCCGAGCGCGGCGCCGGCGGCCTCGGGCGCCACGCCCACATGTTCCGCCGCGCCGATCGCGGCCAGCGCGTTCAACTGGTTGTGTTCGCCCTGCAGCGACCACTCGACATGACCGATCCTCAGGCTGCCGCGCAGCACGTCGAAGGCCTGCGGCTCGCCGCGCGCGCGCAGGGCACCGGGTTCTTCGCGCAGCGCACCGAAACGCACGACCTCGCTCCAGCAGCCGCGCTGCAGCACGCGCAGCAACGCCTCGTCGCGCGCGTTGACCACCAGCCGGCCCTTGGACGGTACGCTGCGCACGAGATG
The DNA here is from genome assembly GCA_022841885.1 of Aquincola sp. Taxonomy (GTDB): domain Bacteria; phylum Pseudomonadota; class Gammaproteobacteria; order Burkholderiales; family Burkholderiaceae_C; genus CADEEN01. The sequence goes on from JALHQP010000075.1 coordinate 4,768, forward strand.
GTGGAACTGGGTCTCGATGGCGGCCAGGTCCGGGAAGATGTCCGCGTGGTCCATCTCCAGGTTGTTCAGCACCGCGGTGCGCGGCCGGTAATGCACGAACTTGCTGCGCTTGTCGAAGAAAGCGGTGTCGTACTCGTCGGCCTCGATCACGAAGTGCTTGCCTTGCCCCAGGCGCGCCGAGATGCCGAAGTTCAGCGGTACGCCGCCGATCAGAAAACCCGGCTGCAGGCCCGCCGCCTCGAGCACCCAGGCCAGCATCGACGCGGTGGTGGTCTTGCCGTGCGTGCCGGCCACCGCCAGCACGTGACGGCCGCGCAGCACATGCTCGGCCAGCCACTGCGGGCCGCTGGTGTAGTCGGCGCCGGCGTCGAGGATCGCCTCCATCAACGCGTAGTCCTGCGGCCGCGAGCGCGTGACCACGTTGCCGATCACGAACAGGTCGGGCTTCAGGCTCAGCTGGTCGGCGCCGTAGCCTTCGATCAGATCGATGTCGAGCGCGCGCAGCTGCTCGCTCATCGGCGGGTAGACGTTGGCGTCGCAGCCTGTCACCTTGTGGCCCGCCTCGCGCGCGATCGCCGCCAGGCCGCCCATGAAAGTGCCGCAGATGCCCAGGATGTGGATGTGCATCGAATTCATTCTAGGCCGCTGCTATGGTCGCGGCCCATGGGCTTCACCGCTGCTCACAACCCGCTGGCCTGGATCGCCGAACATCCCTGGGCCTTCCCGGCGCTCGAGGTGATGCACATCGTCGGCATCGCGCTGCTGGTGGGCAATCTGGTGGCCTTCGAGCTGCGGGTCTGGGGGGCGGCGTCGGCGCTGCCGATCGAGCCGCTGGCGCGCCTGTCGCTCGGGCTCGCACTCGGCGGCTTCGCGCTGGTGGCCGCGTCGGGGCTGCTGATGTTCGGCAGCCAGCCGGGCGACCTGATCGCCAACCGCGCCTTCGTGATCAAGATGGGCCTGGTGCTCGTGGCCGGCCTGAACGCCGGCGCCTTCCACGCCCGCGGCGGCCTGCGCCGGCTCGACAGGCGCGCGCGCGCGCAGACCATTTTGTCGCTGGGGCTTTGGCTCGCGGTGATGATCTGCGGCCGCTGGATCGCCTACGTCTGAAGGAGTCTGCCGATGGAACGTCGCGTCTTCGTCCTGTCCGCCGCCGCGCTACCGCTGCTCGCCCGGGCCCACCACGGCTGGAGCAGCTTCGACCAGGGGCGGCCGATCTACCTCGAGGGCCGCGCGGTCAACGTGGCGTGGCGCAATCCGCATGCCGAACTCGACCTTGACGTCGCGCCCGACCTCAAGCTGCCGGCCGACCTGGCGCAGCGCAAGCTGCCGGCGCAGGCTTCGAGCGTCGACGGCCCCGGCCTGCTGAAGGCCGCGCAGTTGCCGACGCGCAAGGACAAGCGCTGGCATATCGAGCTGGCGCCGTTGTCGCGCATGGAGGCGTGGAAGGTGGTGCCGATCAAGAACGGCGATGCGGTCGCGATGCTCGGCTTCACCTTCGCGGGCGAGAAGGGCGATGCCATCCTGCGCGTCGAGTACCTGTGGTCCGGCAGCACGGTGGCGGGGCTGCGCTCCTCTCCGGCCTAGGTCATTTCAACGCCGCGAAGACCTCGCGCGCGGCCGACAGCGTGGCGTCGACATCGGCCGCCGTGTGCGCGGCGCTGACGAAGCCGGCTTCGTACAGCGCCGGCGCGAAGTACACGCCGCGCTCGAGCATCGCGTGGAAGAAGCGGTTGAAGCGCTCCTTGTCGGTGGCCATCACGACGCCGTAGTCGCGCGGCAGGCGATCGGCGAAGAAGAAGCCGAACATGCCGCCCTCGCTGTCGCCCACCAGCGGCACGCCGGCCGCATGCGCCTCGCGCACCAGGCCGTCGACCAACGCGCGCGTGCGCTGCGACAGGGCCTCGAAGAAGCCCGGTTTCGTGATCTCGCGCAGCGTCGCCAGACCGCAGGCCGTGGCCACCGGGTTGCCCGACAGCGTACCGGCCTGGTAGACCGGGCCGAGCGGTGCCAGCTGGCCCATCACCGCGCGCGTGCCGCCGAAGGCGGCCAGTGGCATGCCGCCGCCGATCACCTTGCCGAACACGCTCATGTCGGGCTTGAAGCCGGGGAGCGCCTTCGCGTACAGCGCCTGCGCGCCGCCGAGCGCGACCCGGAAGCCCGTCATCACCTCGTCGAACACCAGCAGCGCACCATGCAGCGTGCACAGCTCGCGCAGCCGCGCCATGAAGGGCAGGCTGGCGCGCACGAAGTTCATGTTGCCGGCGATCGGTTCGATCATCACGCAGGCCAGCTCGCGGCCGTGGGCGTCGAACGCTGCCTCGAGCGCCGCCACGTCGTTGTAGGGCAGCACGATCGTGTGCTGCACCACCTCGGGCGGCACCCCGGCCGAGGTCGGGTGGCCGAAGGTGGCCAGGCCCGAGCCGGCCTTGACCAGCAGTGCGTCGGCATGGCCGTGGTAGCAGCCCTCGAACTTGATGATCTTCGCGCGCCCGGTGGCGCCGCGCGCCAGCCGCAGCGCGCTCATGCCGGCCTCGGTGCCGGAGGACACGAGGCGCAGTTGCTCCATGCTCGGCACCTGCGCCAGGATGGCCTCGGCGAGCTCGATCTCGCGCTCGGTCGGTGCACCGAAGGACAGGCCGTCGGCGGCCGCTCGCTGCACCGCGTCGAGCACCACCGGGTGGCCGTGGCCCAGGATCATCGGGCCCCAGGAGCCGATGTAGTCGATGTAGCGCCGGCCCTCGGCGTCCCACATGTAGGCGCCCTGCGCGCGCGCGATGAAGCGCGGCGTGCCGCCGACCGCGCGGAAGGCGCGCACCGGCGAGTTGACGCCGCCGGGGATCACGCGCTGGGCGCGCTCGAAGAGCGCGGCGTTCGTCATGTTCTCGCGCTCGAAGGGTGACTGGTCAGTGGACACGGCGCGACGCTCCTGGCGGCAGGGCCTCGTCGTTGCCGTCGGGCTCGGCGCCAGCGGCATCCGCGGCCTCGGCTTCGCCTTCTTCGGCCGGCGGCAGGGCCCAGAAGAAGCGGTCTGGCACCACGTTGCCCATGCCGGGCCTGAAGCCCGCGTCGAGGCTCTGGTCGAGGAACTGCAGCGCCTCGCCGACGGCAGCCGACAGCTCGGCGCCGGAGGCAAGCAGCGCGGCCAGCGCGGCCGACAGCGTGTCGCCCGCGCCGACGAAGCCGGCTTCGAAGAGCTCGAACTTCTCGCCGGTGATCGCGCCCTGAGGCGACGCGAGCACGTTGTCGATCCACTGCTCCTTGCCCTTGCCCGGCAGCATCACGCCGGTGACCAGCACGTAGCGCGTGCCGTGCTCGCCGGCGGCCACCGCGAGCTCGCGCGCCGACGGCGCGCGCTCGTTGTCCCAGTCGGGCAGCAGGAAGTCGGTCAGCGTCTTGTGGTTGCCCACCAGCACCTCCGCGGCGGGCAGGATCAACTCGCGCCAGGCTTCGAGGTAGGGCTGCAACTCGTCCTCGTCGATCCAGCCCAGGTTGGGCATGTAGGCCACCAGCGGCACGTCGGGGTAGTCCGACAGGATCTCGGCCACCGCCGCCACGTTGTCAGCGTTGCCGAGGAAGCCCACCTTCCAGGCCGCCAGCGTCACGTCCTCGAGCACGGTGCGCGCCTGTTCGACCACCACGTCGGGCTCGATCGGGTGCTGGTCGAACACCTCGGCGCTGTCGCGCAAGACCACGCTGGTCAGCACCGGCAGGGCATGCGCACCCATGGCCGCGATGGTCGCGATGTCGCCCGCGTTGCCACCGGCCCCCGACGCGTCGCTGGCGTTGAAGCACATCACGCAGGCCGGCGCGGGCGGTTCCTCGGGGGTCGATTCGATGGGGTCGGACGCGGTGGGGTCGGAAGTCATGGCGGCGTCGTCCGGCGGCGCGGCAAGGGTGGGCGGGAGGGCATTCTCGGAGGCCTTCTGGGACCTCCAGCGGAATGTGAAGAAAGTTGCGTAAGGGCCTACAAACGCTTGGGTTTTGCTCGAGAGCGATGAATACAATCGCCACCCATTGTAGTGATTGACACCCTCTCGTGAGTGAAGCTTCGCGCACCTGGATGTGCCTGATCTGCGGCTGGATTTACGACGAATCCGCCGGCGATCCCGAGCACGGCCTGGCACCTGGAACGGCCTGGGCCGACGTGCCCATGAACTGGACCTGCCCGGAATGCGGTGCGCGCAAAGAAGACTTCGAGATGGTGGAAATTTGAACGCGCCCGCCAGCCGTCGCGGCCCGAGCGCCCGAGGAGCCCCCTTGTGAACGCAAGTCCCGAAGCTTCCGAGGCCGCCGTCGCCACCACCGGCGTCAAGGTGCTGGTGATCGACGACAGCAACACGATCCGGCGCAGCGCCGAGATCTTCCTGGCCCAGGGCGGGCACCAGGTCGTGCTGGCCGAGGACGGCTTCGACGCGCTGGCCAAGGTCAACGACCACATCCCCGAGCTGATCTTTTGCGACATCCTGATGCCGCGCCTGGACGGCTACCAGACCTGCGCGATCATCAAACGCAACCCGAAGTTCGCGCACGTGCCGGTGATCATGCTGTCGTCCAAGGACGGCCTTTTCGACAAGGCGCGCGGCCGAATGGTCGGCTCCGAGGACTACCTCACGAAACCCTTCACCAAGGAACAGCTGCTGCGTGCCGTACAGCAGTTCCGACGCGGTTGAATCCGCACTGTCCATTTTCCTGAACGCAAGAGGCGCCCATGGCCATCCAGAAAGTCCTTCTGGTCGACGACTCGAAGACCGAGCTGCACCACCTCACCGACCTGCTGAGCAAGCGCGGCTACGCCGTGCGCACTGCCGAGAACGGGGAGGACGCGATGCGCCGCCTGGCCGAGGACAAGCCGGACCTGATCCTGATGGACGTGGTGATGCCGGGCCAGAACGGCTTCCAGCTGACGCGTGCGATCACGCGCGACCCGCGCTTTGCCGACGTGCCGGTGATCATGTGCACCAGCAAGGGCCTGGAGACCGACAAGGTCTGGGGCATGCGCCAGGGTGCGCGCGACTACGTCGTCAAGCCCGTCGACGCCGACGAGTTGATCGCCAAGATCAAGAACTTCGACTAACAGAGAAGAAGCGCAACCCATGGCCAACCGCGAAGCCCTACGCGAGCTGCAGCAGCGGCTGGCCGAGCGCATGCAGGCGGCCAAGCGCGAGCAGCGCGGCCAGTCCTGGCTGGCGGTCGAGTGCCGCGGCCACGGTCTGCTGCTGCCACTCGAGCAGGCCGGCGAGATCTTTCCGCCCGCGGCGCTGATGCCGGTGCCGCACACGCGTGCCTGGTTCGCCGGCGTGGCCAACCTGCGCGGCGGCCTGCATGGCGTGGTCGACCTCGCGCGCTTCCTCGGGCTGCCCGACCTGCCGACCAACGAGGCCTCGCGCGAGCAGTCGCGTCTGGTCGCGTTCTCGCACGGGCTGGGTCTGAACTGCGCGTTGCTGGTGGACCGCCTGGCCGGCCTGCGCAGCACCGAGCAGTTGAGAACCGACGACAGCGCCGACGGCGCGCGGCCGGCCTTTGCGCCGACCCGCTGGCTCGACGCGGCCGGGCGGTCGTGGCAGTCGCTCGACCTCGGCGCGCTGGCGCGCGACGAGCAGTTCCTCTCCATCGTCGCCTGACCGCGATGGCTTTTTCCGGCACCGATTCACCGCCGATCCTCCAAGGGGGCCTCATGAGTTTCCTCGACAAGTTCAAGACCAAGGGCCGCGACGGCAGCAAGCGTGATCAGGACGACGACATCGGTTCGATGTTCGACGAGGTGGTGCCGGTGCAACCGGAGGACCTGGTGGTTGCCGGGGCCGGCCGCGGCAACGACGGTGTGACCCTGGACATGAACATGAACAACAGCCACGCGACGCCCCCCCAGCCCACGACATTGACTGGCGAGTCGTCGATCCTGTCGGAGGCGCTGCCGTCCGAGGTCGGCGGCGAGTACACCGAGACGCGCCTGCCGGGCGACGGCGAAGTCGAAGCCGGCAGCGGGCTGCCGATGATCGGGCACCTGCCTTTGGCGCAGCAGCAGCGCACGCTGTTCGGCGTCGTTGCGCTGGGTCTGATCGCGCTGATGGCCGGTGCATGGTTCGCCATCACCAACGCCAACCGTGGCGCGGCGCAGGTCGGTGCGACCGGCCAGGCCCTGATGCAGTCGCAACGGCTGGCGAAGTCGGTCTCGCAGGCCCTGCTGGGCAGTGCCAGCGCCTTCGGCGAAGTGCGTGAGAGCTCCGAGGTGCTGGCGCGCAACGTGCGGGCACTCAAGGACGGCGGCGAAGGCATCGTGGCCGCGCCGTTCGCCGCGCAGGGAGCCATCGAACCGCTGATGCCGATGGTCGACCGCGCCGAGAAGAACGCCGCGGTGGTGCTGGCGCAGCAGAAGACCCTGACCCAGGTGGGCCAGGCGCTGCGCGCGATCAACCGCCAGTCGTCCGAGCTGCTGGAGACGGCCGAGACCGTGTCCTCGCTCAAGCTGCAGCAGGAGGCGAGCCCCGGTGAGCTGTCGGCGGTGGGCCAGCTGGTGATGCTGACGCAGCGCATCGGCAAGAGCGCCAACGAATTCCTGACCACCGAGGGCGTCAGCCCCGAGGCGGTGTTCCTGCTCGGCAAGGACCTGAACTCGTTCCGCGAAATCGCCAACGGCCTGCTCAACGGCAGCGCCGAACTGCGACTGGCGCCGACCAAGGACCCGCAAACCAAGGAGCGCCTGCAGCAGTTGGTGACGCAGTACGAGAAGACGCGCACCGACGCGAGCGCCATTCTGAACAACCTGCAGGGCCTGGTGGCCGCGCGAGAGGCGCAGGTCTCGGTGGTGGCCGACAGCGAACCGCTGCGCCAGGGCCTGGAAGACGTGCAGACCAAGCTGGCTGTCGGCGGTGGTCTGGGCGGCGGAACCTGGTTCCTGATCGCGCTTGGCGTGGCCGGTCTGGCGACCGGCGGCCTGGGTTTCCTGCGCCTGACCAGCGCCGACCAGCAGCAGCGCATGCAGGTGGCCGAGTCGCAGCGCGTGCAGGCGCAGCGCCAGGAACAGGAGGCCAAGCGCGTCAACGACGCCAACCAGGCGGCCATTCTGCGCTTGATGAACGAACTGCAGACGGTGGCCGAAGGCGACCTCACGCAGACCGCCACCGTGACCGAGGACATCACCGGCGCCATCGCCGACTCGGTGAACTACACGGTGGAAGAACTGCGCATGCTGGTCGAACAGGTGCAGAGCGCGGTGGGCCGGGTGACCGACACCACGCAGCAGGTGGAGTCGACCTCGACCGAACTGCTGGCCGCGTCGACCGAGCAGCTGCGCGAGATCCGCGAAACCGGCGAGTCGGTGCTGCAGATGGCCGGCCGAATCAACAACGTGTCCTCGCAGGCGCAGCAGACCGCCACGGTGGCGCGCCAGTCGCTGGCCGCGGCCGAGTCGGGCCGCCAGGCGGTGCAGAACACGATCGGCGGCATGAACACCATGCGCGAGCAGATCCAGGAAACGGCCAAGCGCATCAAGCGCCTGGGCGAGTCGTCGCAGGAGATCGGTGAGATCACCGAGCTGATCTCGGACATTACCGAACAGACGAACGTGCTGGCCCTGAACGCCGCCATCCAGGCCGCGAGCGCCGGCGAAGCCGGCCGCGGCTTCTCGGTGGTGGCCGAGGAAGTGCAGCGGCTGGCCGAACGCTCGGCCGACGCGACGCGCCAGATCGCGGCGCTGGTGAAGGCGATTCAGACCGACACCCAGGACGCGGTGGGCGCCATGGAGCGCTCGACGCAGGGCGTGGTGGAAAGCACCAAGCTGTCCGACGCGGCCGGTAGCGCACTGGGCGACATCGATCGGGTTACACGCCAGCTGGCCGAGCTGATCGAACAGATCTCGCAGCAGGCCTCGCACGAAGCACGCTCGGCCAACGTGGTGGCCAACAACATCCAGCACATCTTCGCGGTGACCGAGCAGACCGGCGAGGGGACGCGCTCCACCGCGCAGATGGTGCGCGAGCTGTCCCGAACCGCAGAAGAACTCAAGGCTTCCGTCTCGCGATTCAAGATCGCCTGACAAGGCCCCCGATGCGCATCGCTCTCTAGACCCCCTCTCGAAGGCCCGTCATGGACCTCCTGCACGACACCGAGACGATCGAAGACCTGTCGGCGCTGGCCTGGGTCCACGACGAACTGCGCCGCTCGCTCGAGGCCGCGCACAAGGCGATGCGCCGCTACCTCAAGGAGGCCGACGCGGCGGCCGGCTCGGACGTCGACGCGGTCGACCCGGCCGTGTTGCGCAGCGCGCGTGCCCAGCTGCACCAGGGCGTCGGCGCGCTCGAGCTGGTCGGCCTGCCCACCGCGGCCCAGGTCCTGCGCGCCAGCGAAGCGGCGCTGCAGAAGCTCACCGGCCGTCCGATCAAGCTCGACGCTGCGGCCGTCGAGACGATCGAGCGGGCCTCGTTCGCGCTGCTCGACTACCTGTCGCGCCTGCTGGCGGCCAAGCCGGTGTCGCCGCTGGCCCTGTTCCCGCAGTACCGCAAGGTGCAGGAACTGGCGGGCGCCGACCGCGTGCACCCGGCCGACCTGTGGCCCAACGACTGGCAATGGCGCGAGGTGGCCAGCGACGGCAGCACGCCGCGCGCGCCCGACGCGGCACTGCGCAGCGAGGTCGAGGCCCAGACCCTGACGCTGATGCGCCAGGGCGGCGGCGCGCCGGCGCGCGCGCTGTCCGACCTGTTCGCCTCGCTCGCGGCGGGCAGTCCGCCGAAGCACAAGCAACTCGCGACGCTGTGGCGCATCGCGGCCGCCTTCTTCGAGGCCCAGGGCCAGAACCTGTTGCAGTCCGACGTCTACAGCAAACGCGTGGCCTCGCGCCTGCTGGCGCAACTGCGCATGTCCGAACAGTCGGGCGCCGCCACAGCGCCGTCCAACGACGTGTCGCAGCGTCTGGCGCAGGATCTGCTGTTCTTCTGCGCCCAGGCCGCGTCGCCCGGCGACGGCAAGAAGGCGCCGCGCCTGGCGGCCGTGCGCCAGGCCTGGAACCTGGCGCGCCGCGCGCCGGTCGACTACCTGGCCACGTCGCTCGGCAAGCATGATCCGGCCTCGATCGCCCAGGCCAGGAAGCGCGTCAACGCGGCCAAGGAGAGCTGGGCCGCGATCGCCGGCGGCGAGATGCATCGCCTGTCGACGCTGAACGAGCAGTTCCACCTGGTTGGCGAGTCGCTGAAGAAGCTCTACCCGTCGGGCGACAAGCTGGCCGAGGCGCTGATCGCCACCGCCGCCCACACCGTGTCGGCCGCCGCCGTGCCGGCGCCTGCGCTGGCGATGGAAGTCGCCACCGCGGTGCTCTACCTCGAGGCCTCGCTCGACGACGCCGACTTCGACCACCCGACACAGGCCGAGCGCGTGCAGCGCCTGGCCGATCGCATCAACCGCGTGCGCGGCGGTGCCGAGCCGCAGCCACTGGACGCGTGGATGGAGGAGCTGTACCGCCGCGTCTCCGACCGCCAGACCATGGGCAGCGTGGTCCAGGAGCTCAAAGGCTCGCTGGCCGAGGCCGAGAAGGCGATCGACCTGTACTTCCGCACCCCTGCCAAGCGTGAACTGCTGCACCCGGTGCCGGCGCAGCTCAATGCCATGCGCGGTGTGTTCTCGGTGCTCGGCATCGACCAGGCGTCGCAGGCCGTGGTGCGCATGCGCGACGACATCGACATGCTGTTGGCGTCGAACGACGAGACGCCGGACCCTGCCGCCACCGAGCGCCTGGCCAGCAACCTGGGCGCGCTGGGCTTTCTGATCGACATGCTCAACGTGCAGCCGGCGATGGCCAAGTCGCTGTTCGCCTTCGACGCCAAGGCGGGCCAGCTGCGCGCCGTCGCGGCCGGCGGCAGCCACCGCGCGTCCGGCTTCGGCGGCCTGGACAGCACGCCGGTCGAGCCGCGCCTGATCGAGCAGGCGCAGTCGCTGGCGATGGCCGCGGCGCACCCCGAGGTGCCGCTGGTCGAGGTGCGCCACGAACTCGAGCGCCTGTCGCAGGAAGCCATGGTGGCCGACCAGCCCGAGCTGGCCGAGACCATGCACCAGGTCAAGAGCGCGTTCGACGTCGCGAGCAGCGACGACGAGCGCAAGGTCGTGCGCGACGAGCTCGCGCAGGCGATGGCCGACTTCGTGCACACCTCGTCGGAGCCGGCGCCGCTGGACGGGATCCCGCCGACGCGGCCGATGCCGATCCTGCCGACGACGCCGACCCCCGCAGGCCAGACCGGCCTCGAGGAAGATGCCGAGATGCGCGAGATCTTCCTCGAGGAAGCGCGCGAAGTGATCGGCAACGCGGGCCAGGCGCTGGCGGCGCTGATGGGCGCGAGCGACGACCTGGGCGAGATGACCACGGTGCGGCGCGCCTTCCACACCCTCAAGGGCAGCGCACGCATGGTCGGTCTGACCGACTTCGGCGAGGCCGGGTGGGCCTGCGAGCAGCTGTACAACGCCCGCCTTGCGGACCAGCAGTCGGCCGACGGCGGCCTGATCGCGCTGACGAGCGACGTGCTCACCTACCTGAGCGACTGGGTCGACGCGATCGGCGCGCGCCGCGACGCCGGCCACCACCATCGCGACGTACAGCGCGCGATCGACCAGTTCAAGGCCCAAGGCGCGCATGGCAGCCTGCCGTTGCCAGGCGGCGCGCCGGCCGCGCGTGCCGCAACCGGCGCGCAGGCGCTGTCGATGGAGCACGTGACGAGCCCGATGTCGCTCGACAACCTGCTGCCCGAACTGCCGAGCGGGACCGATCTCGACCTCGTGCCGGCCCAGGCCGGCGCGGTGCGGCCGCTCGACCAGATGATGTCGGCCGACGAAGGCGTGAGCTTCGAGCTCGACCTCGGCGAGGCCGCGAACATGCCCGTGGCCGGCCGCGACGCGCTGCAGACCCTGGTCGCGCCCGAACGCGAGGCCGACGCCCCGGCGCCCGACATCTCGTCGGGCCTGATGGCGCTCGACTTCGAGGAGCCGCCGGCGCCCGCGCCCGAGGCATCGGCCGTGCGCGGCCCGATGAGCTTTGCGCCGTCCGAGCCCGAGCCGCAAGCGCCGCCCGAGTCCGGCCTGGTGATCGAGCCGCCGACCCCCGCCCCCGAGCCCGAGCCCGAGGCCGATGCATTCCGCCAGATCGGACCGCTGCGCGTCGCGATCCCGCTATTCAACATCTTCCTCAACGAGGCCGACGAGCAGTCGCGCCGCCTGGGCACCGAGCTGGCCGAGTGGTCGCACGACGTGTCGCAGCCGGTCAGCGACCTGGCGATCGCGTTGGCGCACTCGCTGGCCGGCAACTCGGCCACGGTCGGCTTCACCGAGCTGTCGCATCTGGCGCGCTCGCTCGAGCATGCGCTGATGCGCTCGCAGGCCATCGGCGCCGGCGACCGCCCCGAGGCTGCGCTGTTCAACGACAGCGCCGAAGAAATCCGCCGCCTGTTGCACCAGTTCGCAGCCGGTTTCCTGAAGTCGCCGCCGCCCGAGCTGCTGGCGCGCCTGGCCGACCACGAGCGCGTGGCGGCCGAGCGCCTGCACGCGATCTCGATGCGTGGCGAGCTGGCCGTCGACAGCACGGCCGACTCGGCCGCGATGGCGCTCGACAGCCCGCCTCCGGCGTTCGAGCCGCCCGTGATCGAGCCGCCGATGCCGGTGGCCACGGTGGTCGAGGGCCCGGCGGCGATCGAGCCCGAACCTGCGCCGCCATCCGAGCCGGTGCCGCTGGCCGTCGACACGGCACCCAGCCTGCTGCAGCCGCTCGGCCAGTCCGAATACCACACGCTGTCGGCGCTGGCGCCGCTGACTCCGCTGACGGCCGTGACCGCCCGTGCCGACGCGTCCGACGACGACCTCGACGCGGTCGACGCGATCGACGCCGAGCTGTTCCCGATCTTCGAGGAAGAGGCGCAGGAACTGCTGCCGCAGCTGGCGTCGCGCATGCGCGACTGGGCGGCACGCCCGTCCGACCCGGCCGGTCCGGCCGCCTGCATGCGCACGCTGCACACGCTCAAGGGCGGTGCCCGCCTGGCCGGCGCGATGCGCCTGGGCGAACTCGCGCACCGCCTCGAGACGGCGATCGAGTACCTGGCCGCGCGCGAGCACAACCGCGAAGAGGACGTCGAAGCGCTGTTCGCGCGCGTCGACGCGATCGGCGCGACCTTCGACGGCCTGGCCGGTGGCGGCAGTGCCGCCGCGATGCCGGCGCCGGTCGAAGCGCCGCTGGTGGCCGCCGC
>JALHQP010000076.1 GCA_022841885.1 Aquincola sp.
GCGGCGGGCAGCGCCGCCGCCAGCGCCAGCCCCGCCGCGGCACAGGTTGAGCGCCGCGGCCGTCCACAGTGCCTCTTCATCGGGCGCAGTGTGCACCGGGGCCCTGAAGCCGCGGTGAAGCCGGCGCCCGCGCGTGAGGTCTTACCCCAGGCGCGAGCGGCCGGCGGTCGCGGCGCCGACTTTTCACGCCCGCGCGCGGCAACACCCTCTCACAATCGCGCCCCACCAAGAGGTGGGCCGTCACGAGCGGCACGAGGAGGAGTGCCATGAGCATGACACGTCGTACCCCTTTGCAGGCAGCCGCGATGGCGGTTGTTCTGCTGATCGGGCTGCCGGGCTGCGGCTCGGACACGCCGGCCGCCGACCTGCTGAGCCAGCGCGGCTACAAGCTCGAACCCCAGGCCACCTGCAAGGCCGCCGGGCGCGGCGACGTCGAGGCCTTGCGCCTGCTGGCGCAGGCCGGCCAGACGCCGCGCTCGCTGGTCGCCGACGGCGAGCGCTTCTGCCTCGAAGGCGTGCTCGCCGGCCGCGCCGGCAAGGTGGACGTGGCCGCCGTGCTGCAGGAGGTGAAACCCGCCAAGGCCGAGTTCAACCGCGTCTACGCCTCGTCCACCGGCATGACCGCGCGCGACGTGCCGCAGGCCGAGGCGCTCGGGCGTGCCGCCGGCCACCGTGCGGTGGATCTCTACGCCGGCGGTGCCGTGGTCGAAGCCACGCCGCTGATGTGGGCCGTGTGGGCCGACGACCTCGACGCCGTGCAGGCGCTGCTGGCGCATGGTGCCGACCCCAATCTCGCGTCCAGCGTACCGATGCGCATCGACGGCACGGCGCGGGGCCTGGTGCGTGTGAGCACCTCGCCGCTGTTCGAGGCGCACCGGCTGCAGCGCCGCCAGATCGCGCAGGCGCTGTCCAAGCACGGCGCCAAGTCGCACATCGCGTCGCGCGCCCCGGAGGGTTGAGCCCCGGGGGTCGGCGGGCCCGCGCCGGGCCGGCTTCTACAATGCGGGCCATGGTCCGCCCCCTGCCCCGCCGCCCGCGTGCGCCGCACGCCGCGCAGCAACGCCAAACCACCCGCGACCGAATTCGGCGCTCGGCCTGACTGCGCGCGGCCCCGAGCCGCGTGCCCGACCGCCGCCGTCGACCGCCCGTCCCGGCTGCGCCCCGCCCGAACCCTGCGGCCTCGCCCACGAAGGCCGACGCGACATGAACGCCACCCCTGCCAGCCCCGACTACCGCGCCACGCTGAACCTGCCCGACACGCCGTTCCCCATGCGCGGCGACCTGCCCAAGCGCGAGCCGGGCTGGATCGCGGCCTGGAACGCCGAAGGCGACGCCGGCCTGTATCAGCGCCTGCGCCTGGCGCGCAAGGGCGCGCCGCTGTTTGTGCTGCACGACGGTCCGCCCTACGCCAACGGCATCCTGCACATCGGCCACGCGGTGAACAACGTGCTGAAGGACATGGTGGTCAAGTCCAAGCAGCTCGCCGGCTTCGACGCGCGCTTCATCCCGGGCTGGGACTGCCATGGCCTGCCGATCGAGAACGCGATCGAGAAGGCGCACGGCCGCAACATCGGCCGCGACGAGATGCAGGCCAGGAGCCGCGCCTACGCCACCGAGCAGATCGCGCAGCAGAGGGCCGACCGCCAGCGACTGGGCGTGCTCGGCCCGTGGGAGCGGCCCTACCGCACGATGGATCCGGCCAACGAGGCCGGTGAACTGCGTGCGCTCAAGCGCGTCATCGAGCGCGGCTTCGTCTACCGCGGCCTGAAGCCCGTGTACTGGTGCTTCGACTGCGGCTCGTCGCTGGCCGAGTTCGAGATCGAGTACGCCGACAAGCAGAGCCAGACGCTGGACGTGGGCTTTCTCTGCGCCGAGCCGGACAAGCTGGCCGCGGCCTTCGGTGTCAAGGAGATCGTCGGCGAGAGCTTCGCGGTGATCTGGACCACGACGGCGTGGACGATCCCGGCCAACCAGGCGCTGAACCTGAACCCCGAGCTCTGGTACGCGCTGGTGCACACCGAGCGCGGGCAGCTGGTGCTGGCCGAGTCGCTGGTGCCCAAGTGCCTGGAGCGCTACGGCCTCAAGGGCCACATCGTCGCCACCGCGCAGGGCAAGCAGCTGGCCGGCATCCAGTTCCGCCACCCGCTGGCGCACGTGCATGCCGGCTACGACCGCCTGTCGCCGGTCTACCTGGCCGACTACGCCACCGCCGAGGACGGCACCGGCATCGTGCACTCGTCGCCGGCCTATGGCCTGGACGACTTCAACTCCTGCGCCGCGCACGGCCTGAAGGTCGAGGACATCCTCAACCCGGTGGGTGCGCACGGCTACTACGCGCAGGACTTCCCGCTCTTCCACGGTCAGAACATCTGGAAGGCGGTGCCGCACATCATCGATGCGCTGCGCGACGCCGGGCGCCTGTTCGCCACCAGCCCACTCGTGCACAGCTACCCGCACTGCTGGCGCCACAAGACGCCGGTGATCTACCGCGCTGCGGCGCAGTGGTTCGTCCGCATGGACGAGGGCGAAGGCGTGTTCACGCAGGACAAGGCGCCGAAGACCCTGCGCCAGATGGCGCTCGAGGCGATCGACGCCACCAGCTTCTTCCCCGAGAACGGCCGCGCGCGCCTGCGCGACATGATCGCCAACCGGCCCGACTGGTGCATCAGCCGCCAGCGCAGCTGGGGCGTGCCGCTGCCGTTCTTCCTGCACAAGGACACGGGCGAGCTGCATCCGCGCACGATGGCGATCCTCGACCGCGCGATCGAGATCGTGGCCGCAGGCGGCGTCGAGGCCTGGAGCCGCGTCGGCGCCGAGGAGATCCTCGGTGCCGAGGATGCGCCGCACTACACCAAGAGCAGCGACATCCTCGAGGTCTGGTTCGACTCGGGATCGACCTTCTTCCACGTGCTGCGCGGCTCGCACCAAGGGCCTGCGGGCGACCCCGGCTTCCACGACAGCGGCCCCGAGGCCGACCTCTACCTCGAGGGCCACGACCAGCACCGCGGCTGGTTCCACAGCTCGCTGCTGCTCGGCTGCGCGCTCTATGGCCGCGCGCCGTATCGCGGCCTGCTGACCCACGGCTTCACGGTCGACGGCCAGGGCCGCAAGATGAGCAAGTCGCTCGGCAACGTCATCGAGATCAAGGCGGCGACCAAGGACCCCGGCGCCGAGATCGTGCGCCTGTGGGTGGCCTCCACCGACTACGCCAACGACCCGCCGATCGACAAGAACATCCTGGCGCGCGTGGTCGACAGCTACCGCCGCATCCGCAACACGCTGCGCTTCCTGCTCGCCAACGTGAGCGACTTCGATGCGGCCAAGGACACGGTGCCGCGTGAGCAGATGCTCGAGATCGACCGCTGGGCGCTCGCGCGCGCGGCCGAACTGCAGGCCGAGGTCCTGGCCCACTACGAGCGCTTCGAATTCCACCCGGTGGTGGCCAAGCTGCAGCTGTTCTGCTCCGAGGACCTCGGCGCGTTCTACCTCGACGTGCTGAAGGACCGCCTGTACACCACCGCGCCGAAGTCGCTGGCGCGCCGCTCGGCGCAGACCGCGCTGTGGCAGGTCACGCACGCGATGCTGCGCTGGATGGCGCCGTTCCTCAGTTTCACCGCCGAGGAGGCCTGGCCGGTGCTCGCGCCGGGGCAGAGCCCGTCGATCTTCACCGAGGCCTACTGGAAGTTCGACGCGCCCGATGTCGCGCTGCTCGCCAAGTGGCAGTGCATCCGCGCGATCCGCGACGAGGTCAACAAGGCGATCGAGGCGGTGCGCACCGAAGGCGGCGTCGGCTCGTCGCTGCAGGCCAACGTGACCCTCACGGCCAACGCCGAGGACCGCGCCCTGCTGGCCACACTCGGCGACGACCTGAAGTTCGTCTTCATTACCTCCGTGGCCGAGGTGGCGCCGGGCGACGCGCTCGCCATCAGCGTCACGCCGTCGAAGGCCACCAAGTGCGAGCGCTGCTGGCACTGGCGCGACGATGTCGGCCACGACGCCGCGCACCCGGGCCTGTGCGGCCGCTGCACCCGCAACCTGTACGGCGCGGGCGAAACCCGCTCCATCGCCTGAAGCACATGTGGCGCTCGAACTCGGGGGCACCGAGCCTCGCGCTCTGGCTCGGCCTGGCGCTGCTGGTGGTCGTGGCCGACCAGCTGACCAAGACACTGGTGCTGCAACAGTTCCAGCTTGGCGACTCGCAGCCCGTCAGCTCGTTCTTCAACCTCGTGCGCGTGCACAACACCGGCGCCGCGTTCTCGTTCCTCGCCGGCGCGTCGGGCTGGCAGCGCTGGTTCTTCATCGGTCTGGGCGCCGCCGCCACGGTCTTCATCGTCTGGATGCTGCGCAAGTACCCGGCGCAGAAGCTGTTCTGCTTCTCGATCACGATGATCATGGGCGGCGCCGTCGGCAACGTGGTCGACCGCGCGCTGCACGGCTACGTGGTCGACTTCCTGCAGTTCCGCTTCGCGCTGCTCGAGCCGGTGTTCCGCGGCGGCTACTTCCCGAGCTTCAACGTCGCCGACAGCGCGATCACGCTCGGCGCGGTGCTGCTGATCGTCGACGAGCTGCGGCGGGTGCGGCGCGGCGGCTAGCGCGCGCCGGGCCGCACACTTGCCCTGAACCTACTCGACCCGAAGTGTCCGCAACCGCAGCGCGTTGCCGATCACGCTGACCGAGGACAGGGCCATCGCGGCGGCGGCCACCACCGGCGAGAGCAGCAGTCCGAACAGCGGGTACAGCACACCAGCGGCGAGCGGAATGCCGGCCACGTTGTAGGCAAAGGACAGGAACAGGTTCTGCCGGATGTTCCTCATCGTGGCCTGCGACAGCGTGCGCGCGCGCACGATGCCCATCAGGTCGCCCTTGAGCAGCGTGATGCCGGCGCTTTCCATCGCCACATCGGTGCCGGTACCCATCGCGATGCCGACATCCGCCGCCGACAGCGCCGGCGCGTCGTTGACGCCGTCGCCGCCCATCGCCACCACGCGGCCTTCGTCGCGCAGGCGCTTGACCACCGCGGCCTTGTCCTCGGGAAACACCTCGGCCACCACCTCGTCGATGCCCAGCTGCCGGCCCACCGCCTCGGCGGTCGTGCGGCCGTCGCCGGTCAGCATCACGATGCGCATGCCCGCGGCCTTCAGGGCCTGCAGCGCCTGCGGCGTCGTGGCCTTGATCGGGTCGGCGATGGCGACGAAACCGGCCAGCCGGCCGTCGACGCCAACGAAGATGACGGTCGCGGCCTTCGCGCGCTGCGCCTCGGCCGCCCCGTGCAACGTGCCCGCGTCAATGCCGTGTTCGGCCAGGAACTTGGCGCTGCCCGAGATCACCGGCACGCCGTCGACGGTGCCGACGACGCCCTTGCCCACCGGAGAGTCGAAGTCCGTCACGGCGGACAGCGCCAGCTTGCGTTCCTGCGCGTCCTGCACGATCGCCAACGCCAACGGATGCTCGCTGGCGCGTTCGACGCTCGCCAGCTTCTGCAGCACGGCGTCGTCGGAGAACCCGTTCGCCGCCTCGACGTGGACCACCCGTGGCCGGCCTTCGGTGAGCGTGCCGGTCTTGTCGAGCACCAGCGTGTCGACCTTCTCCATGCGCTCGAGCGCCTCGGCATCGCGGATCAGCACGCCATGCTGCGCACCCTTGCCCACGCCGACCATGATCGACATCGGCGTCGCCAGGCCGAGCGCACAGGGACACGCGATGATCAGCACGGCTACTGCCGCGATGAGCGCGTAGCTGAACGCCGGCGACGGCCCCCAGACCAGCCAGGCGGCGAAGGTCAGCGCGGCCACCGCGATGACCACCGGTACGAACCAGCCGGCCACCTGGTCGGCCATGCGCTGGATCGGCGCGCGGCTGCGCTGCGCCGCCGCGACCATGTGGACGATCTGCGCCAGCAAGGTGTCGGCACCCACCTTCTCGGCGCGCATCACGAAGCCGCCCGTCTGGTTCAGCGTGCCCGCCGTCACCTTGGAGCCCACCGCCTTGGTCACCGGGATCGGCTCGCCGGTGACCATCGACTCGTCGACGTTGCCCTTGCCGTCGGTGAGTTCGCCGTCCACCGGCACCTTCTCGCCAGGACGCACACGCAGCCGGTCGCCGACCTGGATCGCGTCGACCTGGACCATCTCATCGCGCCCGTCGGCGTGAACCTTCACCGCCGTCTTTGGCGCCAGACCGAGCAGCGCCTTGATGGCGTCGGAGGTCTTCTCGCGCGCACGCAGCTCGAGCACTTGGCCGAGCAGCACCAGCACCGTGATCACGGCCGCCGCCTCGAAGTAGATCGCCACCGCGCCGTCGGCCAGGCGCAGCTCGTCCGGAAACAGCGCGGGCGCCACCGTGCCGACGATGCTGTACAGCCAGGCCGCGCCGGTGCCGAGCGCGATCAGCGAGAACATGTTCAGGCTGCGGTGCTTCACCGACGCCAGCGCTCGCACGAAAAACGGCCAGCCGGCCCACAGCACGACCGGTGTGCCCAGCACCAGCTGGATCCAGTTCGACAACTGCTGGCCGAGCAGGTGGCTCAGGTTCGTCAGGTGGCCACCCATCTCGAGCGCGAACACCGGCAGCGTCAACGCGGTACCGACCCAGAAGCGCTTCGTCATGTCGCGCAGCTCGGGGCTGTCGCCGCTCTCGCCCGTCGCCAGCACCGGCTCCAGCGCCATGCCGCAGATCGGGCAATCGCCGGGGCCGATCTGGCGCACCTGCGGGTGCATCGGGCAGGTGTACTCGGC
Organism: Aquincola sp.; assembly: GCA_022841885.1. Lineage (GTDB taxonomy): Bacteria > Pseudomonadota > Gammaproteobacteria > Burkholderiales > Burkholderiaceae_C > CADEEN01. The sequence goes on from JALHQP010000076.1 coordinate 6,735, forward strand.
CTGGTCCGACGCCGTGGCGCCTACCGGCTTGGCGGAGGCCGCCGCATGCGCGTGGTGCCCGTGGTGATGATGGCCATGTGCTGCGTGGTCGTGGTGCGCATGTGCATGACCCGTGATGCGGTCCGGCTTCATGGCGATCTCCTTTGCAAGTCATCGCCAGTGTGGACCTTCCCACGGTCGGAAGGTCAAACCGCAGTCCTAGCGCTGCGCCCAGGCCGTCGCGAGCCACAGGCCGAGCGCGGCGAGAGCGGCCCCGCACAACCAGAACAAGGCCCGGTCCCACCACGCGAGCGGACCGGCCTGGCCCTGCAGGCGGTGCTTCAGCGTCATCCCCGTGCCGTGGACGAGCAGCCCGGTGATCAGCAGCGGGACAGCGTGCAGGCGCAGGCCCTCGGGCGCCACCAGGGCGAGGCCGGCCCCCAGCACGACGGCGCCCAAGGCCGAGGCCAGTTCCGCCGCCTTGACGATGCCGGAGGGGCTGGCCACAAGCGAATCAGCTGGGGGGTTCGTCACCCGGCGCAGGCCGCTCCGGCGAGCGGGGGTGCGGGTGTCCGTGGTGGCCACGGTGAAACACATGCATTAGCGGGCAGGCCAGCAGGATCAGGTACGGCACCGCCTGCAACACATGGTCGAAGTGGCCCGTCAGCAGGAAGTACGCGCCGACCGCGCTGGCCGCGAGCAGAACGAGGCCGAACGGGCTGCGCCAGATGGGCAGCCGCGGTGGTGCGACGGACGGCATCGCGTCTGTTCCGACCTACTTCGCCGCAGGAGGCCGCATGCCTTCGCGGTCCATCATCATCTGCATCATCATTTCCATCATGTCCATGCGCTTGCCCATCGTCTCCGGGCTCATGGACATGCCGCCGCCCATCCCCATCCCGCCCTTGCCGCCGCGCATCCCGCCCATCATGGCCATGCCGTCCTGCATGACCTTCATGTGCTCCTGCATCAGCTTGGCACGTTCCTCCGGAGTCTTCGCGGCCATCATCCTGTCGTGCATCTCCTGCATCGACTTCATCATCGAGTCCATCCGGCCCGGGCTCGGCACCGCACCAGCGGCCGCGGCGCTTCCCGCTTGATGCGCTGCATGGTCGACTGCCCCGGGACCGGTGGCGCAACCGGCGACAACGAGCGCACTGCCGAGTACCAATCCAAGCTTCATGACAACCTCCGTGATCGACGACTTTCAGCATGAGCCTGGGCGACGCGGGTGTGCTTGATGTCAATCAAAGCATTCGTGCCTGGGGCGCCTAGATTGAGGCTGCAGCCATGCGCCTCAAGGAGGTTCGTCATGAATACCCTCGTCGTTGCCTTTCGGAACCAGACCGCAGCGCACCCTGCGTTGAGCACCGGCATCGCACTGGCTGTCACGGTGGCCGCGTTCTACGCGCTGTGCACGCTCGTCTGGCTCGCCGCGCCGGCACCCTTTCTCGGGTTCATGAACAGCCTCTTTCACGGCATGGACTTCAGCGCGCTGCTGACCGATGCGCCGTTCTCCTGGGGCGGCTTCATCGAGGCATGGCTGGTGATGTCCGTCTGGGCGTTCCTGGCAGGCACGTTCTTTGGGTGGCTGCGTCTGCGCCTGGGCGCCTGATCAACGGCCCGGCCCGCGTCAGCCGCAGCAGCCGGCCGCCGCCGCGGGGGGCTTGGCGACGACCGTCGCAGCCTCCACTGGCACCGGGGTGTAGCCCGCTTCGGTGATCGCGTCGCTCAGTTCCTGCGCGTCGGCCTCGGTCGGCTCGACCATCACGAGGTGGCGGCCGAGATCGATGGTGACCTGGGCCGCCTTGTCGGCCGCCTTGAGGGCCTTGGCGATCGTGCTGACGCAGTGGCCGCAGGTCATGTCGTTGACTTGAAATGCAAACATCGGGTTCTCCTTGGGCTCATCGCCGATGCATTCAGCTTCGTCCTTGTCACGGTGGGAAGGTCAAGGGGTCCGTCCAGGGAACGCGCTCTAGATGTCCGCATCGACGGCATGCGCTTGACCTCGCCGCGGTGGGAAGGTCTATCTTTGGCGTGACTGCCAACGTCACGCGACCTCCCGGCGTTGCAGCATCGATCCCTGCACGTCACGAAAGGAGCGCGTCATGAAGCTCATCCATCTGTCGGCCATCCTGGCGCTCTCGCTGGCCACCGTCGCCGGCGCCCAGACCGGCACGGCCGAGCACTCAGCCCACCATCCCGCGTCCGCCGCGGCTGCGGCGGCGCCCCTGGCCGACGGCGAAGTCCGCAGGGTCGACCGGGAGCAAGGCAAAGTCACGCTCAAGCACGGCCCGATCGCCAACCTCGACATGCCCGCCATGACCATGGTCTTCAAGGTGGCGGATGCCAAGCTGCTCGATGCGATCAAGCAGGGCGACAAGGTGAAGTTCGCCGCCGTCAACGCCAGCGGCACCTACACCGTGACCGCCATCGAAGTGGCCAGGTGAAGCGCGCCCCATGGACTCAGGCCACCGCAGCCAACTTGACCTTGCCGCTGTGGCAAGGCCGAGCATGCCGTTCAGAGAGTTGCCTCTCTCGTCGGCGATGGCGGGGCGCCGTTTCTTCCGCCGCTTGCGCCCGTCGACCGGGCGCCACCCGCAAGGAGAAACGCATGAAGTTCGCTACCCGGCTCACCCTGTCGACCTTGTTGGTCGCCGCCGCCAGTGCGTTCGTCGTCCCGCCGGCCCATGCCGACGGCCGCCACACCGAGCAGCTGAACGCCCTGGCCCAGGCACCGGCACCACGCAAGGCCGCAACCCACTGAGCCGTCGTCAACGCGAGGCGGCCGCCGCGGCGTGAGGGGTCAGTGGCCGGCGTGCCGGTGGGCGCTGTGGGTCCAGGCCATCAGGTCGACGTGACTGGTTGTTGAGACGGCGCGGCGCGACGCGATGGTCTCGGCCTTCTTGCCTGACGACTTGCGCAACTTCCTGGCTTCGACGGCACGTGGTTCGGGCGCGGCGGGGCTGTGCACCGCCAGTTCCTCGATGATGGCGCAGTGCGGGTCGTCATCGCCGTGGCAGTGCGCCACCAGACGTTCCAGCGCGGCCTTCATCTCGGCCATCTCGCGCATCTTCTCTTCCAGCTGGTCGACATGCTGCTGGGCGATCGACTTGACCTTGCGGCTGGCGCGGTGCGTGTTGCTCCACAGGCCGATCAGCTCGGCGATCTGCTCCATCGAGAAGCCGAGGCGTCGTGACTGGCGGATGAACCGCAGGACCGACACGTCGCGGTCGCTGTACTGACGGTAGCCCGCGTCAGTGCGGGCCGCCTCGGGCATCAGGCCGATCTGCTCGTAGTGGCGGACCATCTTGGCCGAGACGCCGGCCGCTTCGGCCGCTTCGCCGATGTTCATGAACTGGGGCATGGCTCCTCCGGCGGTGTCAACGAACGAGGGGCCAAGTGTCGACCTTCCCACCATGGGAAGGTCAAGCCCATGGCATCGACAGGGAGTCTCGTCGCGGCGGCCGGGTGCTTGCCAACCTCCTCCAACGGTGGGTCGGGGAAGGAACACCGGCTCCCCGGCGTTTGGCGCGAATACGCAGAACGATGTCATTGTCGCCGCGACCTTCGCCGTCGAACATTGGGCATCTGCGGAACTACAGCTGGAGCTTCCCCGATGCGCACCGACCTGAAGATTGGCTTTCTTCTCTTTCCCTACATGACCGCGCTCGACTGGACGGGCCCTGCCCAGGCGCTGTGCTTCTCGAAAGCACATCAGTTGTACTTCGTATCCAGCACGCTCGACCCGGTCGTGAGCGATGCGGGCTACAAGGTCCTGCCTTCGCACACGTTTGACTCGTGTCCCCCGCTCGACGTGGTCTGCGTGCCGGGAGGGCCGGGGCAGCAGGGCCTCATGTCCGATGCGCCGACCCTCCAGTGGCTGCGTCGTCAGGGCAAAGGGGCGAAGTGGGTGACCAGCGTGTGCACCGGCTCGCTCCTGCTCGGTGCTGCGGGATTGCTGGACGGGTACCGCGCAGCCAGCCACTGGAGCTATCGCGAGCATCTGCCGCTTTTCGGCGCGACGCCCGATTCCGCGCGCGTGGTCAGGGACCGCAACCGGCTCACGGGCGGGGGCATCACAGCGGGCATCGACTTTGCACTCCTGCTCCTGGCCGAATTGCATGGACCCCAGGAGGCGAAGGAGATCCAGCTGCTCATGGAATACGCACCGGAGCCGCCGTATGACGTGGGCCGGCCGGAGCTCGCGGGCAGCGAGGCGGTGCGCAGCGTCCAGAAGCGGCTCGCGAACGAGGTCGAACTCGCGATGGGTCGTCTGACGCACGCGTAGGGTTTGACGGGCGCGGCACTGCAGCCATCTTCCGCCCGCGCAAGGCATGTTGCAGACTCCAGCCAAGTGCGTTGACGATGCTGCGGCGGGACCGCACTTCGCCGGCGCCCTGAATACCTGGCCTCACCGCTGGCTCGTCCTCTATGAATTCGACCCCTCGAACTCCGAATCGCGCGGGCGCGCGGCGAGGGACTCCCTCCCGTCTGGTCGCGCTCGTGGCCTTTGAAGGGGTGCAACTGCTGGACGTCGCCGGCCCCGCGGATGTCTTCGCCATGGGGAACCGGTTTGCGACTGAGCACGCCTATGACGTTGTCGTGGTCTCGTCGCATGGCAGCCTGGTTTCGACCCGGGGCGGGCCCAGGATCGACACGGTGCCGCTCAAAGAGGTGGACGCCTCCAGGGTACACACCCTCCTGGTCGCCGGCGGCGAGGCGCCGGGCCTGCGGCTCGCGATCGCGGACCGCCAACTTGCCACCTGGGTTCAGGACGCCGCAGCCCACGCCCATCGCTATGGCTCCGTCTGCACTGGCTCTTTCGCGCTCGCGCATTGGGGGCTGCTTGAGCAGAAGAAGGCGACGACGCACTGGTCCGTGGCGCACGTTATGGAGCGCCAATTTGGCGCCGTCGAGGTGGATCCCTCTGCCCTGTTCGTGAACGACGGTCGCTCCTGGACGTCCGGCGGCGTGACTTCCGGAATCGACATGTGCCTGGCGATCGTGGAAGAAGATCTAGGCCGGTTCGTTGCGGCCCGGGCCGCGAAGGAGTTGGTTCTCTCCGCCCGACGTATCGGCAATCAGTCGCAATTCTCCATCGTCCTGGCGACGCAGAGCGGGCGCTACGGTGTGTTGGTGGACTGGATCCGGAAGAACCTGAAGCAAGGCCTGACGATCGACCAGCTCAGCGAAGCCTCGGGCGAGTCGGCGCGCACGTTTCAGCGGCGATTCCGTGCGGAGACCGGGAGGACCCCAGCGGAGTTCGTCGAGGACGTCCGCATGCAGGCCGCGCGCGCCATGCTCGAGGCCGGTGCCTCGGTGAAGGTGGCTGCGCGGCAAGGAGGCTTCACTTCGGAGGAGCACCTCGCACGCATATTTCGCAAGCGGCTGGACATGACGCCCTCGCAATACCGGATGCTTCATGGAAGGCGCGATGCCGATGGATCCGCAGCGGAGCGCTCCGGCGACAGCACGCATTTCGCAGGATGAGCACGCTCTTGTCGATGGCCGCGTTCGCGCTGGCCGCTTCCATTTCCCCGGGACCGGTAAACGTCGTCGCGCTCGCCTCGGGCGCGCGGCACGGCTTCCGATCCAGCATGCGCCATGTGACGGGCGCCACCTTCGGATTCGTCGCGCTGCTGTTGCTGGCCGGGTTCGGCCTGCACACCGTTACCAGCGCGTGGCCCGCCTTCACGACGCTGCTGCGATGGGGCGGGATCGCTTTTCTCGCCTACATGGCCTGGGCGCTCGCGACGGACAAAGGCGACCTCGATTCCGGCGGGAAGTCTCGGCCGCCTTCGATGTGGCTGGGCGCCGGAATGCAATGGGTCAATCCGAAAGCGTGGCTGGCCGCGGCAGCGGGGATGGGAACGTTCGCTTCGGCGGGTCGCATGGCCGACGTATGGGTCTTCGCAGCCATCTACCTCGTCGTCTGCTACGCGTCGATTGCGGCATGGGCGGCGGCAGGTTCGCTTCTGAGGGAGGCACTAGCCCAGCGGGCACGCGTTCGTGCACTCAACCTCGCGCTGTCGGCGATGCTCCTCGTCTCGGCAAGCTACTTGGTGGTGGAGGCTCTGAGGTAGCTGCACAAACACGACCTCCAAGGCGCTTGACCTTGACACGGTGGGAGGCTCGACAGTAGTCCATGCCGTCTTGTCGGCGTCAACCCCAGAACCGCTGCCATGAACCTCACCGCCGCCCCTTTGTCGCTGGACTCGTTCGAGCTGGCGCGCCCGACGCCTTGCTGCGCCGTCATCACACCGACCCGCTCCACCGATCTCCGGTCGCGGCTGTGTCGGCTGGCCGACCGTCTGAGCGATGCGTGGCAGACGCGGATGACACCCCGTCAGGCGGCAGAAGACGCCATGCCCATTGACGCGGCGACCCTGCGCGACCTGGGTATCAGCCACGCGGCGCCGCTCAGGGAGCGGCTGGATCTGTTCGCGGAGCGCCGCCAGGCTCACCACTGGTCATAGTCACTCAGCAAACGTGATCGGACCCGACAGCGTACGAAGAAACGCGGCGACGTCCCTGACGTCGGACGCCGACAGACGGATGGGCTTGCGCTCGGCATGGGCCCGGCCTTCATGCGCCAGCTCCGAATGCCCGACGGCGGAGGGCGGCGACTTCGCGTAGTGCGCCACCACGTCTTCGAGGCTCGCCAACTGGCCGGCGTGCATGTAGGGCGCGCGCAGCGCGACGTTGCGCAGGCTGGGTGTCTTGAACGCCCCTTCCATCGACGGGTCGTCGGTCACCATGAACCGAAGCTCCTGGCACGCCGCCGGCGCCGCATCGCTGTACTTTCCGAGGCAGTTGAACTCGTCTTGCGGCACCTTGGTCGTCGCGGCGCCGCGGCCGCGGTCCGGGCGCGCGGCATCGCGCGGCGGCACGCCGGTGTTGTGGAAGTGCTGGTCGGTGAGCAGCGGACCGTTGTGGCAGGTCGCGCACTGGCCCTTGCCGAGGAACAGGCGCAGGCCATTGATCTCCTGCGCCGACATCGCGCGTTGGCCCTCGGTGTCCCTGGCCATCACGGCGCGCACATAGCGGTCGAACCGCGACTCGCCCGGGGTCACGGTCCGCTCGAAGGCGGCGATGGCCTTGCCCAGGTTCGCGAACACCCGGTTCACGTCCTCGCGGCGGTTCGGCGCCATGCGCTGCCAGGCCGACTGTTCAGCGGCGTTGCCTTGCGGCCCCGCATCCTCGGGCAGGCCGGTCAGGTCGGGCATCGGCCCGAACAGGGCCTCGTACTCGGCACGGTAGTGGGTGTTCAGCACCTTCGCGATGCGTGTGCGATTGCTGCCGTGCTCGACCGCGTCCTCCAGCGGCCCGAGCGCCTGCGACCACAGGCTGTCCTTGCGTCCGTCCCAGAACAGCCACGGGCTGTGGGCCACGCCGGCGATCGGCATCGTCCGCCGCGAACCGGTGCCGACGCCCTGGCCCACCGGCAGGCCGTCCTGGAACTGGCGGCCGGGTGCGTGGCAGCTGGCGCACGACACCGCCTGGTTGCGCGAGAAGCGCACCTCGGCGAAGAGCCGCTGGCCCAGCGCGGCGGCAGCGGGCACGGACTCCACCACGTTGGACGGATCGCTGCGCGGTGGCGGCAGCCTGTCCAGGCTCATCGACGCGAGCGCCGCCCTGTCTTCGGCCGTCCACGTGTCGGCCGAAGTGAAGCCGGTGAGTGCGGACAGTGCCGCCACGAGCGCCAGGCCCAGCGTCGCCGCGAAGGTCCAGCCGGCGCGGCTGCAGGGCACGCCGCTCATCGCTTCACGCCCGACGTGTCGACGACGGTGTTGAAGACGGCCGTGTCGGGGCCGTCGGCGGCCTGGATCGCGAGCTTGATCTCCCACCAGCCGGTCATGCTGAACTTCATCCCTTCCATCAGGTAGGTGCCGGCCGCCACTTCGCGCGTCACCTGCGGCCGCGTCGGCAGGCCGTGCCCGTGTTGCGGCATGCCGCCATCCACCGCGATGCGCGCGTTGCGCACCGGCGCGCCGTCGGGCGAGCTCAACCGGATCTGCCAGGCGTGCATCTGGTGGATGGCGAGCGGCGCCGCCGGCGGCTCGATCTGGACCAGGTAGCGGCCCTGCGCACTGGCGTGCCGCAAGGACAGGTCGAGGTCTTTCGGCGGCGAGGCGCAGGCCGCCAGCGTGGTTGCGAGCGTTGCCGCCAGGAGCAGGTGTCGGGCCATGGTCGTTTCTCCGTTGAAGTTGGAAGTTGCCTAGCGGCGGGCGGCGTCGATCAGGCGCAGCAGGTCGTCCGGGCTCGGCATGCGACGAAACGCACGGGCCGGCTTGCGCTGGCGCGCGGCCCAGAGGAACATGGCCGCCTCCAGTTCGGACTGGACGCTCGGGCGGATGCGCTGTGCGAATCGGAACATGGTGCGGGGCCTCGGGCGGGTCGAATCGGTGAGACTGATTCTTCCGGGCCGCACCCGTTGGGGCTTGAACGAAACGGCTGACCTGCAAGGAGGAAACGACGTGTCCGGCCTCGACCTCGACCACACCGCTGGTGCCGCATCGGCACGGCAAGCCAAGCCGCGGTCCATCGGCGCGTCGGGGCGCGTGTACTTCTGGCAGACCGGCAGCCTGTGGATCGGCAGCGGCCGTGGTCGGTCCGACTGGCACGACCATCACGCCCATCAGCTCGCGTTGGCCCTCGAGGGCGAGTTCCGGTTCCGGGCCGACAGGAAGGGACCCTGGACGGACTACCGGGCCGCCATCATTCCGTCGCACTGTCCCCACGAGTTCGAACTCGATGGCGCGACGGTGGCCCACCTGTTCGTCGAACCCGAGAGCACTGAGGGACGCGCCTTGTCGCGCCGGTTCGCCCCGCAAGGCCTCTCGACGCTGCCGAGCGCGGTCGCGCGTCCGTCGGCGCAGACCTTGCTCGACGCCTTCCGCGGCAACGCGGATGCGGAAGCGATGCGTGCAGTCGCGCGCGCCGTGGTCGCGACGCTCGCGGGGACGCATGCGGCGGTCGCAGCGCACGAGGGTGACGCCCGCATTGCGCGGGCCTTGGCCTACATCAAGTCCCGCGTCCGTGCGCCGGTGTCGCTGGCGGACGCCTCAGCCGCCGCAGCGCTGTCGCCGAGCCGCTTCAGGCACCTGTTCGTCCAGGAGACCGGCACATCGTTTCGCGCCTACCTGCTGTGGCTGCGCATCAACGTGGCCATCGAGGCGGCGATGGCGGGCGCCTCGTGGACGGAGGCCGCGCACGAGGCCGGTTTCGCCGACTCGTCGCACCTGACCCGCACGCACCGGCGCATGTTCGGCATCGAGCCGACGGCGATCCGCCACCAATGAACAGCGGGCACTCGCAGAGACGGGTTCTTCAACCTCTTGTGCGTGCACAACGCGGGCGCCGCGAGACAGGCTCGCCTGACGCGGCACAAGTGGAGGATTCTTCAGAATGAACGCGTTGTTGCAGGAGGGCAATACCGGCTTGGAGGACCGGATCGTCCACGCCGGCGTTCGAGCAACCGACACCACCATGACGCGCCCGACCCCCGAGGTCGACTGTCCGCGCCTTGCCGGTCATCGCCATTCACGAGCTGACGATGAGGGTCACGGTTCACTCACCACCCGCCGCGCCGCGGCCAGGTCCTCGAGCGCGCTGCCCACCGACTTGAACAGGGTGATGTCGCCCGGCGCGAGGCGCCCGCGCTTCTCGCCGCGCAGCACTTCGGCCAACTCCGCCAGCACCTGCTCGCGCGCGATGACGCCCGTCTCGATCGGCTGCACCAGGTCGCCCGCTTCGGCCAGTGCGCCGGCATAGGTGTCGACGACGATGCGTGCACGCGCGATGGCCGCGTCGTCGGCCTCGCGCATGTCGCGCCGGAAGCCGCCGACGAGGTCGAGGTGCGTGCCGGGTGCGAGCCACGCGCCGCGCACCAGCGGCTCGCGCGAGGTGGTCGCACAGCTGATCACCTCGGCAGCCTGCACGGAGGCGCGCAGGTCCTCGGCCACCTCGGCGTCGATGCCTTCGTCGCGCAGCGTCTCGACCACGTCCTCGGCCGCGTCGGCGTTGCGGCCCCACACGCCCACATGCACGAGTTCGGGGTTGAGTGCCACATGCGCGCGCGCCATCCACGGTGCGAGGCGCCCGCTGCCGACGATCAGCAGGCGCCGCGCGTCGGGCCGCGCCAGGTGCTGCGCCGCGAGCGCCGACGTCGCCGCCCTGCGCCGCAGCGTCAAGGCCTCGCCGTCGA
>JALHQP010000077.1 GCA_022841885.1 Aquincola sp.
GCGCGGCGCCGGCCTGGCCGCGCTGCTGGTGGTGCTCTTCGTTGCGGTGGCCGCCGGCGCCTACCCGGTGGTGCGGCGCCTGACACGCCGGCTCGAGGGCCTGAAGCAAGGCGTCGAGCGCTTCGGCGCCGGCGCACTCGGCCAGCGTGTCGACGCCTCGGGCCGCGACGAGGTGGCGGCCGTGGCCGCCAGCTTCAACCAGGCGGCCGAGCGCATCGAGGCCCTGGTGGCCTCGCACAAGAACCTGCTGGCCAACGCCAGCCACGAGCTGCGCTCGCCGCTGGCGCGCATGAAGATGGCGCTGTCGCTGCTCGACGAAACCCCGGACGCCGCGCAGCGCCAACGCCTGGCCCAGGAGGTCCGTACCAACATCGGCGAGCTCGACGCGCTGGTCGAGGAGGTGCTGCTCGCCAGCCGCCTGGACGCGCAGGCCGCCACCTTCACGCCCACGCCCGTGGACGTGGTGTCGCTCGCCGCCGTGGAAGCTGCGCAGTTCGGCGCCGAGCTGCAGGCGCAGGACAGCCGGCTCACGGTGCAGGGCGACGAGCGCCTGCTGCGCCGCGCGCTGCGCAACCTGCTCGAAAACGCCAAGCGCTACGGCGGCGGCGAGATCACGCTGCACGCCGCGCGCCTGGGCGCCCTGCTCGAGCTGCGCGTGTGCGACCGCGGCCCCGGCGTGCCCGAGGCGCTGCGCGAGCGCATCTTCGAGCCCTTCTTCCGCCTGCCCGGCCATGCCGAGCGCGAAGGCGGCGTCGGCCTCGGCCTGGCGCTGGTCAAGCAGATCGCGCAGCGCCACGGCGGCAGCGTGCGCTGCGAGCCGCAACTGGGCGGCGGCAGCTGCTTCGTGCTCAGCCTGCCGGCGCAGGCGTAGCGCGTTCTCTCTCGCGCTGCTGGCGCAGCACCCAGGCCAGGAACAGCGTGAGCCCGAGCGCCGCGGCACCCAGGCCCGCGGTGCTGGCGACCCAGAACCCGCGTGCCCCCTGCAGCGCCGCCGGCACGTTGCCGCTCAGGTTGAAGGCCACCGCGTAGCCGCCGCCCAGGCCCAGGCCCCAGATCGAGGTGGCGTAGATCACCAACGGCACGGTGGCGATGCGCCAGGCGCGCAGCACCAGGGCCGACGCGATCTGCATCGCATCGGCGAAGTGGAACAGCACCACCCAGGCCAGCAGCGGCAGCGCCGCGGCCACGATCACCTCGTCGTGCGTGTACAGGCGCACCACGCCCTCGCGCGTGAAGAACAGCAGCGTGCCCAGCACCAGCGCCACGAGCGCGGTGAACTCGATGCCGTGCCAGGCCACGCGCCGCGCATCGCGCAGCGCGCCGGCGCCCACGCTCTGCGCGGCCAGCGTGCTGGTGGCGTTGCCCAGCGCCATCGGCACCATGAACAGCAGCGACACGAGGTTGGCCGCGATCTGGTGCCCGGCCACCGGCGTGGCGCCGAAGCGCGAGATGAAGAAGGCCATCGACGCAAAGCCTGTCACCTCGATCAGCACCGAGCCGCCCATCGGCACGCCGAGCTTCAACTGCGACGCGATGGCGGGCCAATGCGCGGGCCTCAGGCCGTGGCCGAAGATGGCGAACGGCGCGTAGAACGGGTCGCGCCGCATCACCTGCCAGGCGATGAACACCAGGCACCACATGACGAGGGCGGTGGACACACCGCAACCCACCACGCCCAGTGCCGGGACCGGCCCCGCGCCGTGCACCAGCAGCGCGGCCAGCGGCAGCTTGATCACCAGGCCCGAGACCTGAAGCGCCATCACCGCCTTGGGCCGCGACACCGCGTTGTTGAATCCGCGGTAGGCCGCGAACAGCAGGCCCGCCGGCAGCGCACAGGCTATCGCGAGCAGGTAGCCGCGCAGGCGAGCGGCCACCTCGGGCGACGCGTCCGACAGCGCGAGGAAGGGCTGCGGAAACGCCAGCAGCAGGCAGCCCGGCAGCGCCAGCCCCAGCGCCAGCCACACCGCCTGGTGCAGCTGCTCGCCGGCGGCTTCGAGCCGCCTGGCGCCATAGAGCTGGCCGACGATGGGCGCCACCGCCAGCACCACGCCCATCAGGCCGATGAACACCGTGATGTAGGCCGCCGCGCCCACCGCCAGCGCCGCCAGGTCGACGGCCGAGTAGCGCGCCACCAGCACCGTGTCGACAGTGGCGAACAGCACCATCGCCACCTGCCCCGCGAACACCGGCCAGGCCAGCGGCACGATGCGCGCCACGTCGGCGCGCCAGCCGATCCAACGCCCGCTCAAGCCTTGCCCCGCGCGCCCGCCTTGGGCACCGGGTCGGCGAACGACGCCGCGTCCGGATGGTCCTGCCCCGTGGCCATGCGCGCGCGCTCGGCATAACGGTTGAAACGCCAGGCCGTGGCCTGCATCGTGATGCGGCGCCAGACGATGCGCTTTTGCACCGGCGTGAGCAGCGGCCAGTGCTGCACCTCGTCCTCGGTGCGGCCGCAGCCCTTGCACACCGGGTCACCCTGCGCGGTGGAGCAGATGGCGATGCACGGCGCGTCGGGCGTGGTGGCGTACCAGGCGAGCCAGGCGTCGAGCGCCTGCTTCGGCATCGACGCGTCGTCGCACTCGTGCTCGCGGTAGTACACCATCAGCGCGTACACCTCGGCCAGCGCGCGCACCTCGGCGCAGGCCGTGATGCCGTCGGGCGAGGGCTTGCGCTCGCGCCACCAGTTGATGGCGCGCTCGACGTCGGTGATGTGGATGCCGGCCATGCGCTGCTTGCGGGGGGCGCGAAGCATAGCGCTGCAGCAAAGACCATGAAATTCGACCATTGAATGCGGGAATTTCGTGGTACTGTGGCCGCCATGCTGATCGACCGCACCACCCTGCGCGCCCGCCTGGAACTGGCGCTCGGACGCAGCCGTGCCGTCGTCCTCGTCGGCCCCCGGCAATGCGGCAAGACCACCCTGGCCAAGTCTTTTGTCGATCCGCAGTCCGGCCGCTACTTCGATCTGGAAGACCCGACGGTCGAAGCCCAGTTCGCCGCGCCGATGAGCGTGCTGAGCGGGCTGCGCGGGCTGGTGGTCATCGACGAGGTGCAGCACGCGCCCGACCTGTTCAAGGTGCTTCGGGTGCTGATCGACCGCGACGGCCTGCCCGCCAAGTTCCTTCTGCTGGGCAGCGCCTCACCCAACCTGCTGCGCCAGACCAGCGAGTCGCTCGCCGGGCGCATCGAGATCATCGAGATCGGCGGCCTGACGCTCGAAGAAGTCGGCGCCGACCGCCAGGCCCAGCTGTGGTGGCGCGGCGGCTATCCGCCGTCGTTCACCGCGGGCAACGACGCGGCCAGCCGGCAATGGCGCCGCGACTACATGCGCACCGTGGTCGAGCGCGACCTGCGGCACGTGGGCGTCAATGCGGCGCCACCGGCCGTGTTCCGCTTCTGGGCCATGGTGGCGCACTTTCACGGGCAGACCTGGAATGCGGCCGACCCGGCCCGCTCGATGGGCGTGAACGAGAGCACCGTGCGCCGCTACCTCGACTGGCTGACGCAGCTCTACCTGGTGCGGCAGCTGCAACCCTGGTACGAGAACCTGGGCAAGCGCCAGGTCAAGGCGCCCAAGATCTACTTCCACGACACCGGGCTGCTGCACGAGATGATGGGCATCACCTCGGCCGCGGAGCTCCACGTCCACCCCCGCAGCGGCGCCAGCTGGGAAGGCTTTGCGCTCGAGCAGGTGCTGCGGGTGGCGCAGCCCGACGAGGCGTACTTCTGGGCCACGCACACCGGGGCCGAGCTCGACCTGCTGCTGTTCAAGGGCGGGCGCCGCGTGGGCGTGGAGTTCAAGCGGGTGGACGCGCCGCGGCTCACGCCGTCGATGCGCATCGCCATGCACGACCTGCGGCTCGACGCGCTGTACGTGGTGTACCCGGGCCCCCGGCGCTATGCCATCGCCGAAGGCATGGAGGCCCTGCCTCTGACGGCCCTGCTGCCGCCAGCATAGCGCGGCGGCCAGGCGCCGATCCGGCTAGGCCTTGTCCGGCGAGCCCGGCACGTCGGCCGGCGGGGCGCCGGCCTGGTCCGCCTGATCGGGCACGTCGCCCGGGCCGGACGACTTGCGCTGGGCCTTCTCTTCCTTCTTCTTCTTCTTGGCCAGCTCGCGCTGGCGCTTCTCGAACTGGTAATTGGGTTTAGGCGGCATGGACCCAACGATACCCTACTTGCCCGCCGGCGCCGGCACGGTGTACGGGGCCGGCAGCCAGCGATAACCCTTGCCGTCCGGCCGCAGCTGGCCGATGCCGGGGAAGCTGATGTGCGCCACCGCCACGTAGTAGCCCTTCTTCGCCGCATCCGCATACGCCTTCTTGCGCTGCGGCACCGCGGCCTTGCTGTCCGAGTCGAACTGCACCGCAATGTCGGGCTGCGGGAACTGCACCGCCGCCAGGTGCATCAGGTCGCCCCACACCACCATCTTCGCGCCCTGGCTTTCCACCGCGTACACGGTGTGGCCCGGCGTGTGGCCACGCGCGGCCAGCGCGCGGACGCCGGGCACCAGCTCCACACCTTCGGCCAAGCCGTCGAAGGTCTTCATGCGGCCGGCGTCCACATACGGCTTCATCGAGCGCTGCGCGCCGACGAAGGCGCTCTTCATCTCGGCCGGCGCCTTGCTGGCATTGGCCGCGTCGAGCCAGAAGGCCGCCTCCTTCGCGTCCAGCCGCACCACCGCGTTGGGGAACACGGCCTTGCCCTCGGCGTCGGCCAGGCCGCCCGCGTGGTCGCCGTGCAGGTGGGTGATGTACACCTCGTCCACCTGCTCGGGCTGGTAGCCCGACGCCTTGAGGTGCGCCACCAGCTTGCCCAGCGTGGGCCCGAACAGCCCCGCCGCACCGGCGTCGATGAGCACCAGCTTGCTGCCGGTGTTCACCAGGTAGCCGTTGACCGAGGTCTCCAGCGGCGACTTCAGGTACTGCTGCGCCAGCATCGCCTGGATCCTGGCTGCCGGCGCCTTCATGATGGTGTGCCAGGGCAGCGCCACCGTGCCGTCGGACAGCGCGGTGACCTCGAAGTCGCCGAGCGGCATGCGGTACCAGCCGGGGGCCTGGCCTTTTTGCTGGGGGCCGGCGGCGTGGGCGAGCGTTGACGCAGCGACGGCGACGGCGGCGAACAGTGCGAGCAGCAGTCTCATGCAAACGGTCCTTCCTGCGAACAAGGGCCGCCAGCATAGAGGCGGCCCGGGTTTCGTGCAGCGGACCCGGCCGCTACCATCCGGGCCAGCGAATCGCCTGTCCATGAAGAAGCCCCCTGCTCCACAGTCGCCCGCCAAGGCAGCGCGGCCGCCCGTCGCCACGCAGAGGGCACGCTTTGCCGGCCGCGCCGCGCGCCACGTGTCGGTTGTCGACATGTCAGACGCCGCCATGACAGAGGCCGCGTCCCGCCGCGCGCCGCCCCGCCGCTGAGCTGGCCTGCACGCGAGACACCGGGTTGGACAAGAAGAAGCTCAGCGAAACCGACATCTGCGAGAAGTTCATCAGCCCGGCGCTGGTCGCCGCGGGCTGGGACATCCACGAGCAGATCCTGCGGGAGTACCCGCTGCGCCCCGGGCGCATGGTGGTTCGCGGCCAGAAGGCTGCCCGCGACAAGAAGTCCGTCCTGCGCGCGGACTACGTGCTCTTCTGGAAGGCCAACATTCCGCTGGCCGTGATCGAAGCCAAGGACAACACGCACGCCATCGGCGCCGGCATGGCGCAGGCCATCGACTACGGCACCCTGCTCGAAGTGCCTTTCGTCTTCAGCAGCAACGGCGACGGCTTCGTCTTTCGCGACGCCACGATGGCCACCGGCACGCTGGAAACCAGCCTTGGCCTCGACGCGTTCCCGAAGCCCGCTGAACTGTGGGCGCGCCTCTGCGCCCACAAAGGTTGGACACCCGAGGTTCAGGCCATCGCCGACCAGCCCTACGCACCGAGCAAGACCCCGCGCTACTACCAGCTGGTTGCCGTAAACCGCACTGTCGAAGCGATCGCCAGAGGCCAGAACCGGGTACTGCTCGTCATGGCCACGGGCACCGGCAAGACCTACACCGCGTTCCAGATCATCCACCGGCTGTGGAAGTCGAGCTGGAAGGCCGACAAGCCGTCGGGCCAGAAACGCATCCTGTTCCTGGCCGACCGCAACATCCTGATCGATCAAACGATGGTCAACGACTTCCGCCCGTTCAAGGGCGCGATGGCCAAGCTGAGCCCCAACGCCAAGGGCATCGAGCGCATCGACGCCGCGGGCAAGACGCTGGTGGACGAGCTGGACCTGGCGGTCAACAGGACCACCAAGCAGGTCGACAAGAGCTACGAGATCTACCTGTCGCTCTACCAGGCCGTGTCAGGCACCGAGGAGGCGCAGAACATCTACAAGCAGTTCTCGCCCGACTTCTTCGATCTGATCGTGGTGGACGAGTGCCACCGCGGCAGCGCCGACGAAGACTCGGCCTGGCGCGAGATCCTGACCTACTTCCAGAGCGCCGCGCACATCGGCCTGACAGCCACGCCCAAGGAGACCAAGGACGTCTCCAACACCGAATACTTCGGCGAGCCGATCTACACCTACTCGCTGCGCCAGGGCATCGAGGACGGCTACCTCGCGCCCTACAAGGTGATCCGGGTCGACATCGACAAGGACGTCTTCGGCTGGCGTCCGCCCGCCGGCATGCTGGACAAGCACGGCAACGTGATCGAGGACCGCATCTACAACGCCACCGACATGAACCGCAGCCTCGTGCTGGAGAAGCGCGACGAGCTGGTGGCGGCCAGGATCACCGAGTACCTGAAAGCGACCGACCGCTACGCCAAGACCATCGTCTTCTGCGAGGACATCGACCACGCCTCGCGCATGCGCCAGGCGCTGGCCAATGCCAATGCCGACATCGCCGCCGCGCAGCCCAACTACGTGGTGCAGATCACCGGCGACAACGCCGACGGCAAGGCGCAGCTCGACAACTTCATCGATCCCGAGAAGCGTTACCCGGTGATCGCCACCACGTCCAAGCTGCTGTCCACCGGCGTCGACGCGCAGACCTGCAAGCTGATCGTGCTGGACCAGAACATCAAGTCGATGACGCTGTTCAAGCAGATCATCGGTCGCGGTACCCGGCTGCGCGAAGACCTGGGCAAGACCTGGTTCACGATCCTCGACTTCAAGCGCGCCACCGACAACTTCGCCGACCCTGCGTTCGACGGCGACCCGGTGCAGGTGTACGAGCCCAAGGCCGGCGATCCCGTCACGCCGCCGGACGAGCCGCCCGCCGACGCACCGACGGCCGGCGAGCCGTACACGCCGGAGGGCGAATGGCCCACCCCCTTTGCGCACGAGCCCGACGTGCGCCGCTTCGTGGTCGGCCACCAGGTGCAGGTGTCCGTCGCACGCGAGCGTGTGCAGTACCTCAATGCCCAAGGCCAGCTCATCACCGAAAGCCTGCGCGACTACACGCGCATCAACCTGGCCAAACGCTTTGCCTCGATCGACGAGTTCCTGCAGACCTGGAACGCCGCGGACAAGAAGGCCGCGCTGGTCGAGGAGCTCGAATCCGAAGGCGTGCTGCTCGAAGCCTTGGCCGACGAGGTGGGCCGCGAACTCGACCCCTTCGACCTCGTGCTGCACGTGGCCTACAACCAACCCACGCTCACGCGGCGCGAGCGGGCGCAGCGCGTCAAGAAGCGCCACGTCTTCGCCAAGTACGGCGACACCGCACGCCGCGTGATCGAGGCCCTGATCGACAAGTACGCCGACGAAGGCCTGGCCACGCTCGAAAGCATGGACGTGCTCAAGGTGCCACCGCTGAACACGCTGGGCAGCCCGGTGGAACTGGTGCGCGCCTTCGGCGGCCGTGCCCAGTACGACGCTGCGCTGCACACCCTGGAGCGCGAGCTCTACGCCCGAGACCTGAACTGAACCGATGTCCTCCCCTTCCGTAAACCTCACCCCCCTCGTCAAGTCGATCCAGGACGTGATGCGCCAGGACGCCGGCATCAACGGCGATGCGCAGCGCATCGAGCAGATGGTGTGGCTGCTCTTCCTCAAGGTGTTCGACGCGCTGGAAGAAGAGCTGGAGCTGACGCGCGACGGCTACAAGAGCCCGCTGCCCGACCACCTGCGCTGGCGCGCATGGGCGACCGATCCGGAAGGCATCACCGGCGAGGCGTTGCTCGACTTCGTCAACAACACCCTGTTCCCGAAACTCAAGGACCTGGCGGCCGACCCGGTGCGCAACCCGCGCGGGTACGTCGTGCGCAGCGTGTTCGAGGACGCCAACAACTTCATGAAGAGCGGTCAGTTACTGCGGCAGGTGATCAACAAGCTGCAGGCGATCGACTTCAACCGCCAGAGCGAGCGCCACCAGTTCAACGACCTGTACGAGAAGATCCTGCGCGACCTGCAGGGCGCCGGCAATGCCGGCGAGTTCTACACGCCGCGTGCCGTCACGCAGTTCATGGTGGACATGGTGAACCCGCGGCTCGGCGAGCGCGTGCTCGACCCGGCCACCGGCACCGGTGGCTTCCTGGTCTGCGCCATCGAGCACCTGCGCAAGCAGGTGAAGACGCCCGAGCAGGAGGCGGCGCTGCAGGCGAGCATCGGCGGCGTGGAGAAGAAGCAGCTGCCGCACCTGCTGTGCGTGACCAACCTGCTGCTGCACGGCGTGGAGGTGCCGAGCCGCATCGTCCACGGCAACACGCTGGCCCGCCCGCTGCGCGACTACACGCCGGCCGAGCGCGTGGACGTGGTACTGACCAACCCGCCCTTCGGCGGCATCGAGGAGCCGGGCATCGAGGCGGGCTTTCCGGCCGACGTGCGCACCAAGGAGACGGCCGACCTGTTCCTGGTGCTGATCAAGCACATCCTGAAAGTCAACGGCCGCGCCGCGCTGGTGCTGCCCGACGGCACGCTGTTCGGCGAGGGCGTCAAGACGCGCATCAAGCAGCAACTGCTGGAGGAGTGCGACCTGCACACCATCGTGCGCCTGCCCAACGGCGTGTTCGCGCCCTACACAGGCATCAAGACCAACCTGCTGTTCTTCACCAAGGGCCGGCCGACGAAGCAGGTCTGGTACTACGAGCACCCCTACCCGCCGGGCGTGAAGAGCTACAACAAGACCAAACCGATCCGCATCGAGGAGTTCGAGGCCGAGAAGGCTTGGTGGGGCGACGAGGCCGACGGCTTTGCGGCGCGGGTGGAGAACGAGCGCGCGTGGAAGGTCGATATCGAGACGCTGCGCGCCGAGAACTGGAACCTGGACCAGAAGAACCCGCATGCGGCCGAAGCCGAGAGCCACGACCCGGACGAGTTGCTGCGTGAGTACGGCAAGCTGCAGGCCGAGGCGCAAGGGCTGCGCGAGCAGTTGAAGGCGATGCTGACTCAGTCGCTGGGGGCCTGAGTGGGCGCGACGCTGGAAGTCCGCGAGCCGAGCGCGCGGTATCTCACCGATCTGCAGCCTGTAGTGCTGCGGCAGTTCGAGTTGCTGGCGACAGCCTCGGAGGGTGTGGCGAATTTGCGGGAACTGATCCTGACGTTGGCCGTGAAAGGAAAGCTCGTTCAGCAGGACGCCAACGACGAACCCGCATCGCGGCTTCTCGAACGCGTCGCAAACGAGAAGCGGCGACTACAGCAGCGTACGCGAACCGTTGAGTCAATCAGCGAAGGCGAACAGCCCTTCGACTTGCCCCCTAGTTGGATCTGGGCGCGCTTGCCAGAGGTTTGCCACGACTTCGGCCAAGGTGTACCGACCGAAGAGTTCACCTACATCGACGTTGGCGCCATCGACAACGCACGCGCGACTATCACTGATGCTGTGCAAATACTTCGAGCGGCCGACGCACCGTCGAGGGCACGGAAGCTCGTCCAGCAAGGAACGGTCCTGTACTCGACCGTCCGCCCATACCTCAAGAACATTGCTATCGTCGACAAGGCGTACACGCCAAAGGCCATTGCGAGCACGGCCTTCGCGGTACTCCATCCTCACGTCGGCGTCGATGGAAGGTATCTGCTGTACTACTTGCGCAGCAATGTCTTCACCCGGTTCGTCTCCAGCAAGATGGTTGGCGTCGCATACCCGGCGATCAACGACACGAACTTCTTTGAAGGCATCGTCCCGCTGCCTCCGTCCGCCGAGCAAACCCGCATAGTCGCCCGCGTCGATGAACTGATGCGCCTGTGCGATGCCCTCGAAGCCAAGGGCCGGCTCGAAGCGGAGCAGCACGCCCGCCTGCTGTCCACCCTGCTGGGCACGCTGACCGACAGCCGCTCGCCCGAGGAGCTGGCCGCGAACTGGCAACGCGTCGCCGCCCACTTCGACCTGCTGCTCGACCGGCCCGAGGCGGTGGATGAGATCGAGCGTGCCGTGCTCCATCTGGCGTTCGAGGGGCGACTGACGGGCGCAGAGCGGGGCAACGCGCAGGTTCGCCCGTCCGGAGACGTTGTTGAGTACCTCAATGGCTATGCGTTCAAGAGCGATTGGTTCCTGCCATCCGGTGTTCGTCTGGCCCGCAATGTCAACGTCGCACACGGCCACCTCGACTGGACGCAGAGGGCGTGTGTGGCAACCGACATTGCTGAGCAGTTCTCCCGTTTCGCATTGACCGAAGGCGACATCCTCGTATCACTTGATCGCCCGCTGATCTCTACGGGACTCAAGTACGCGGTCGTTCGGCAAACGGATCTCCCCTGCCTCTTGCTTCAGCGGGTCGCGTTGCTGAAGCCGAAGGAAGAGTTCGTGCTTCCTCGATACGTCGAGCTTTGGCTGACCTCGCCACAGTTCATCAACAGCATCGATCCGGGCCGTAGCAACGGCGTGCCGCACATTTCGACCCGACAGCTTCAAGCGATTCAGATTCGCGTTCCTGCCCTCGCTGAGCAGGCGTGCATCGTCGAATGCGTCGCTCAGCTCCGCCGCCTGTGCACCGACCTCCGCCAGCGCCTTGCCACGGGCCGGGCCACGCAGGCTCGGCTGGCCGATGCCTTGATCGACTCCGCCGTCGGCTAAGTCAAGTTAGTCTCTCTGGCGCTCAAGCATCGCCCGCACGATGTCCTGAGCGGCGACAAAGCTCTCGCCATAGGCCTTCGCGGATCCCTTGCGCGTCGTCCACTTGTGCTCGAGGTCGGTCAGATCGTCCCACCAGTGGCTCAGCGGCAGTCTGTCGACGATGGCCGGGTGCGCCTTGCCGTTGATCAACGCGTCAGCCAGCCGGGGCTCGACGAGCCGGCCCAGCACCATGTAGGGCTTCGATCCTTGGGACCACCGCCGAAACAGTCGGTACAGGCTGATTAAGGCGTTCGATCCACCGGCTCCCACGTGGTCGCTGACATGCCAAACGTCCGGCAGGCTCCAGAACTTCAGGGAGTCGCTACCGACAATGATCAAGGCCTCTCCGACATCGGACGTGCTGCGCACCAGGTAGACGTACTCCGGAGCCGCCTGCTCGATAAGGTCTCCGTAGTCTTCCGGCGAGGGCCTGTACTCCACCGGCGAGGTGAAGGGATTGCCGCGGCCCGTCGCGAGCCAGTCCTTGTCGACCGCGAAGCGGGCGCAGAACTGGTCCAGCAGCGGAAACGAAGCAGCCACTTGCCCGGCGAACACCGCATCCAACTCGGCCGGTGCTGACAGACCCAGGGCTCGCGCCAGGTCCGCAACCGTGAGTCGTTCGTCGCGCCTCTCGTTCATCAAGTCAAGGACCCTGCGCATGCGCTCGGCAATCTGCTTCGTCGAAGGCAGGGAGGCCGCATGGGAGCCGACCGCATACCGCTGGCGATAGATCAGATCCACCTCGCCCGGCTCGGCGGGTCTGGAACTGCTGCCGCGGCGGACGATGGCCCGCTGGTTCACGTAGTACAGAGCGTCGATGCCTCGCTCGATGCCGACGACGCACACGACCTTTCCCCCGTCGACGGCCCACGCTACGGTGGGATGGACCGGCGGCTTGATCTCCTTGGCGGCACCCATGACACGCCGCTGGATGTCGTCTCTTCCGGCTGCATTGGTGGCCTCAGGCAGTCCGGCGATCGTTCCGTCGTCGGCGACTCCAAACAGAAGCTGGCCCGCGTTCGATGACGCGAAAGCGGCAATCGACTTGGCGATCTCGTGGCCTTGCGCCGGCAAGGTTTGCTTGAACTCGAGATGCTGACCTTCTCCACCAGCACACAACTCTGGCAAAGCAGCGCTCAACGGGGCACTGGCCCACGGCGGTAGAGAGGCGTCAGTCATCGCGCCATGTTCGCATTGCGCGCGCTGCCGGCCAACTAGGCCTTCGGATACCAGACCTCGACCCGCCCCGCCGCCTGCGGCGCTTGCGCCAGTTCACTTGGCGTCGGGCGATAGACCTTCAGGATCACCGGCGGCGGGTTGACGTCCAGCATCGCCTCGACGCGCCGCACCGTGTTGACGAAGTTGCGCGCCAGCTCGGCATTCGACGCCTGCCCCACCACCACGACCAGTGGCACCTTGAAGCGCTTCACCGCCGCCAGCTCGTTGGGCACGTAGCGGATGCGGCTGTTGTGGGTGATGGCCACGCGGCCGTTCGTGCCGCAGTGCTCCAGCCACTGCTCGTCGCTGCCGGTGGGCTCGAACAGGTCGCCGTGGCGCTCCACCTGCAACCCGGCTTCGGCCAGGATGCGCGGGAACTGCTTGCCCAGGTCGCGGTCGGTGAACCAGACGCGGGCGCTGTTGTTCACGCCGCGCGGCTGTAGAGCACGGCCTGCTCGATCTCCTCGCGAGTCAGGTCGTAGTCGTCGGCCAACGCGTCCACCGACTCACCGGCATCGATGCGGTCGGCAATCGCGGCCGTGGACACGCCGGCACGCAGCACCACGGGCCGGCCGAACGCGACCTGCGGGTCGATCGCGATGGGCCGCTCGGCATTGCGCTGGCCGCCGTCGAGGTACGGGTACAGGCGCACCGGGAACTTCCACTCGTCCCACTCGACGCGCTTCAGGTGCTCCTCGAACACCTTGCGCAGCGCCAGCTGGCCCGAGGCGCTGAGGTTGATGAGCTGGACGTAGTGGTCCAGGAAGATCTGCCCGGCATGGGTACGCAGCTCGGGGCTGAGCAGCAGGCGCTCGATGGCGAGCTTCTTCTGCGCGAAGGCGATGGCCTTGCGCAGCTCGGCGATGGCCACGCCGTGCTCGGTGCGCAGGGCGCGCAGCACATGCGCCTCGATCAGGTTGAAGAACGACAGTTGCAGCGGCTGGCGCTGCGACGGCTTGATGAGCGGGTGGAAGGTGGCTTGCGCGCCGCCCTTGGGGTAGTCGCGCCCCACCAGCCAGGTGCGCAGCGTGGCCGCAGGCAGGCGCAGGTAGCGCGCGGCCTCGGCGGGGCCGTAGGCGGGCTGGTTGCGGATGTCCTGGGCGCGGGTGTTCACGGTGGGCCGACCGGCGGCAAGCAAGGCCGGCGGTCGGCGCGGATTATCCGCGCGGACTGGCCAGCCCCGCTACTCGAACACATCCCTGTACGACACATACGTCGTCAACAGCATCACCGGCGCCATCACCAGCCACCCCACGTGGTACGGCAGCGCGCCCGCCGCGGCCAGCAGCAGCTGCACCACAGCAAACAGCAGGAAGGTCAACGCGTTGTCGCGCACCGCGCGCAGGCTTGCCAGTGCGGCGGCCAGCGGCGAGGCGCCGCGCAGCACCACCAGCGCGGGCGCAAACCACAGCGCGGCGGACACGAACAGGCTGAACGTGAGCAGCAGCAGCAGCGCCAGCATGCGGGTGCCCATTTGCGCCTGCGCCAGCGCGTGCTCGGGTCCGTCCAAGGCGACGTAGGCGGCCAGCGCGTCCAGGCCGAGCCCGCGGCTGGCCAGCAGCACGAGCAAGGTGCTGCCCGCCAGCGCCGCGCCCAGCGTGGCCAGGCGCCGTCGATGCGGCGCGCTGAACCCCGCGAACAGGCCGCGCAGCCCCGGTGCCGTGCCGGCCTGCGCGTCGTGGGCCAGGCGCACCCAGCCGCCCAGCAGCACGGGCGTGAGCCACGCGCTGGCCAGCAAGCCCACCCACGGCAGCCAGGCCAGCCCACCCAGCGCCCCCATCACCACCGCGCCCAGCGCCAGCCAGCGCAGCGGGTGGCGCCAGAGGATGAGCGCGGCGTCGGCCCACCAGCCGGCGGAGCGGCCGGGGTCCACCGACTGGTGTGCGGGCAGGGGCAGCGGCGTGGCGACAGCGGCTGCCGCCACCACGGCGCTCTGCGGTTCGGTGGCGGCCAGCATGCGGGCCTAGGCGGGCTGCTCGAACACGTCGCGGTACGACACGTACACGGCCAGCAGGGCCACCGCGGCCAGCACCAGCCAGCCCAGCCCGAACGGAATGGACGCGACGATGGTGGCCACGATGTAGAGCACGCCGAACACCAGGAAGGGCAGCCAGTTCTTCAGCGTGGCGGCGATGCTGAGCTTCACCGCCTCCAGCGGCGCCACGTGGCGGAACACCACCAGCGCCGGCGCGAACCACAGCGCCATGCTCACCAGCACGCCGAGCACCAGGCACACGGCCAGCACCATGAAGCCCATGCCCATGGCGGCCATCATGCCGCCGGCGCTGCGGCTGGCGCCGCCCATGGCCATGCCGAACACGGCGCCCGCGCCCAGCACGCCGGCCACGATGCCAATGACCACCAGCGCGGCCAGCAGCAGCGCGCCCAGCACCAGCAGCGGCGTCAGGCGCTCGCCCTGGAAGCCGACGAACAGGTCGGCCACCTCGAGCGCGGCGCCGCCTTCCACCTTGCGCGCGGCGAGCATCCAGCTGCCCAGGAACACCGGCGACAGCAGGCCGATGGCCAACGCGCCCAGCACGGGCACGAGGCCCACGACGCCCAGGCCCACGATGAAGATGAGCGCCAGCGCCACCCACATCAGCGCGCCCTGGGTGAACAGGGCCCAAGCGTCGATCCACCAGCCCAGGCCGCGGTCGGCGCCCAGCGTGCGGGCCTGCGGGGCGGCGCCGTGGCCGCTGCGGTCATCGACCGTGTGGGTGTCCATGGGCTGCATTGTGTCGGTCAATGGGTCACGCTCACCATCCAGCCCACGCCGAAGCGGTCGGCCACCATGCCGAACTTGGGCGACCAGAAGGTCTTGGCCAGCGGCATCTGCACCGTGCCGCCGTCGCTCAGCGCGCCGAACAGGCGCTCGGCCTCGGCCTCGTTGGCGGCATCGAGCGACAGCGAGAAGCCGGTGAACGCCGGCTTGCCGTCGCAGTAGCCGTCGCTGAGCATCAGGTTGCTGGTGCCCACGCGCAGCGTGGCGTGCATGACCTTCTCTTCCGAGCCGGGCGGCATGGTGCCGGGGGGCGGCGGCTCGGGGCTCTCCTTGTTGCGCATCAGCATCAGCACCTCGGCGCCGAGCGCGCGCTTGTAGAACTCGATCGCTTCTTCGCAGCGGCCGTTGAAGAACAGGTAGGACTCGACGTGCATGGCAGCTCCCGTGGGGGTGAAGGCAAGGCGAGGCACTCTACGCCCGCTGCCGGGGGCTGCAACCCCTTGCTGCCGAGGCCCTAGCCGCGCCAGGCACCCCAGGCCAGGCACAGCCACGCCACGATCCAGGCCGCGCCGCCCAGCGGCGTCACGGCGCCGAGCCAGCGCACGCCGGAAAGGCTCAGCACGTAGAGGCTGCCCGAGAACAGCAGTGTGCCGGCGATGAAGAGCCAGCCGCTCGTGTGGACCGCCGTGCCGGGCCAGCGCGTGGCGGCCCAGGCCACGGCCAGCAGCGCCAGCGCGTGAACGATCTGGTAGCGCACGCCGGTCTCCCACACGGCCAGCATGTCGGGCGACAGGCGCGCCTTGAGCGCATGCGCACCAAAGGCGCCGAGCGCCACGCCGAGGCCGGCGCTCAGGGCGCCGAGCGCGAAGAAGAGTCGGTCCATCGCGCCATTGTGGACGGCGCCGGCCGAGGCCGGCTCCTACAATGCCGGACACCAGCGCGTGGGGAGCCGGCCATGAGCGAGATCATCTTCGTCGTCGAGCAGTCGCCGGAAGGCGGCTTCCAGGCACGCGCGCTCGGCGAGTCGATCCACACACAGGCCGACACAGTGACGGAGCTTCATGCGCGCGTACGCGAGGCGGTGCATTGCCACTTCGACGACGGGCAGGCGCCGAAGCTGATCCGCCTGCACTTCGTGCGCGACGAGGTCATCGCCGCATGACGCGGTTGCCGCGCGACCTGACGGGTGCAGAACTCGTCAAGGCGCTCGGCAAGCTGGGCTACCGGGTCACGCGACAGGCCGGCAGCCATGTGCGGCTCACGACGGACCAGCCGTCGCAGCACCACGTCACCATTCCGGCACACGACCCGCTGAAGCTCGGCACCTTGTCTGCGATCCTGTCGGACGTGGCGGGCCATCTGCAGATCGACCGCGACGAGCTGCTGAAGCGCCTGCTGGGTTGACCGGCCGCAGGCGCGGCTTCTCGGGCAGCGCTATCGTGCCCGGCATGCACCGCACCCTCTTCACGCCCTGGGCCATCGGCCCGCTCGCACTGCCCAACCGCATCGTCGTGGCGCCGATGTGCCAGTACTCGGCGCTGGACGGCAGCGCCACCGACTGGCACCTGATCCACCTCGGCCACCTGGCGCTGTCGGGCGCGGGGTTGCTGGTGCTGGAGGCCACGGCGGTGGAGGCCGACGGCCGCATCACGCCCGGGTGCCTGGGCCTGTACTCGGACGCCAACGAGGCCGCGCTCGCGCGCGTGCTCGACGGCGTGCGCGCGCATTCGGCGATGCCGCTGGCGATCCAGCTCGCGCATGCGGGGCGCAAGGCGTCGAGCCGCGCGCCGTGGCTGGGCGGCGCGCAGATGCCGCTCGCC
>JALHQP010000078.1 GCA_022841885.1 Aquincola sp.
CGCAGCACCGGCAGGGGCTGGGCTGCGAGGCCTTATGCGGAGACAGGGTCACCGGGCTCCTGAGCAGGCGGGGCTTTGCGGGCCTTGCTGCGCATAACCGCGGACGAACCTAAATAGCAGATATGTGCAGCTACGCATTTGGCTTATTTAGGTCGGTCCACCGTTGCGCGCCACAAAGCGCCAGCCGGCTCGACACC
This sequence comes from Aquincola sp., assembly GCA_022841885.1. Lineage (GTDB taxonomy): Bacteria > Pseudomonadota > Gammaproteobacteria > Burkholderiales > Burkholderiaceae_C > CADEEN01. The sequence goes on from JALHQP010000078.1 coordinate 198, forward strand.
CAAGCCGCCCACGCCCGCGACGACCGAACCGGACGCCCCGTTGGTGGCCGACCCCTCCACTTCAACTCTTTGATCCGAGGACCCCATGAAGCCCTACAAGCTGCCCCTCAGCCTGCCACCGGCGCTGCCGATGCCGTTCGACGCGGATGTGCCGGTCGCCGTCGATGTGTTCGACAAGCCCGCGTTGCCGGTCGTGCGGTGCGAGCCCTTGGCCCGCATCTGGTCCAAGGCGCTGCGCGATGGCGTGGCGGCGGCGGTCACGCACGACCATGCCTTGTTCGAGCGGCTCCCCGGCCGTCACGATCCGGAATCGCTGAACGGCATCTACACCGACTCACCGCTGGTGAGTCCCTGGACGCCCGCCAACCTGGCGCACCAGCTGCCGCCGATGGAGCGGGCCGGGATTCGTGCGTTGAGTCCCTCGCTGTGGCTGCTCGAATGGGACATCGGCGGTAGCCTGGTCTGGGAGCTGATCGTGCCCACCCTGCTCGACGACGCACCACGCGCCGCGTTCTGGGCCGGGGCGATGGTCACCGCCTTCGGCCATGTCGAAGAGGATCGCGCGGCCAGGGCCAGATTTTGCCTCGCCGCGATCCGCAGGCCGACCGTGGGGCTCGAGCTGGACATTCGCCAGACGCCGTTCGGCATCTGGTGTCCCTGGCTTCCTCGGGCGACGCCAGCGGCTCGCCACACCGCCAAGCGGTGGATGCTCGACCATCTGCCGGACCTGTTGCGGCACATGAGCGAAGAGATCGCGCGGTTCGACATCCCCGGCGACCACGACCTATTCGCCGTGCCGCTGATGCTGGATCCCGAGACGGCGTTGACGCAGGCGGGCGGCGTGCTTCACTGAAGCCCGCCGCACTGGCCGGCGATCACAGGTCGACTTCGCCGGCCGTGTCCTCGCCTCTCTGTTCTTCGCCAGACCCGGCGCCCGCGTCCTCGCGGTCAAGCTGCGTGCTGGCCACGTCGGGCCGCTGCGGCGAGGTCCGCAGGCAACGCGGGAGCCAGCCTGTCGCGGCCAGGGCCTGCTCGGCACCCGCCGCAGCGCCATCCTTCTTCAGCCCGGCCAGCGGTGCGGCGGCGTTGGCACCCGCAGCCTCGGTCACCGCGGCCAGCGTCGTCGCCTTCGACACATGGTTGAAGTACGAGGCGGCACTGGCCTTCCACCAGCGGCGCATGTCGAGCCCGAGCGCCTGGGCCAGCGCGTCCGTGCTCTGGCGTTCGCGCTCGGTGCCATCGACCCCGGTGACGCTCGCGGCGACGAGGAAGGTCAGCAGTTCGACCACAGTGGCGCGTTCCTGCGCCAGCAACCAGGGCATCAGCGCCTTACCGTCGGCCGGGAGTCGCGTGGTCCACTCGATGCGGGTCTGATCCATCAGCTTCCAGGCTTCGGCCTCGGCCATGTCCGCGGACTCGCGCCGCAGTCCCTCGTGCGTCTCGCTCGCGCTGACCGTGAGCGCATTGTCGCCGCCGCGGTAGCGGTGCAAGCCGTCCTTGAGCAGCTTCGCTGCCAGATGGGCCGTGAGCGCGGCCAGGGCGACGTCGGGTCGCAGCAGCAGTTCGGCCTGGATCGCCGCGACGCGGTGCGCGGTCAGGCTGCGCATCAGCTTCTCGGAATGCACTGCGCGAGCCCCGCCCTTGGGCAGACTGACGAGCGCGGTGCTCGTCGTCGGTTCGCCGCTCGTGGCTTGCCGCGCCGCCTGCACGACCGCTTCGCGATCTTCCGGCCGGACCAGCCCGCGCTTGACCTCGACTGTTCCGCGCGCTCCCACGAACACCACGCAGCCGGCCTGCGCCATCAGGTCCGCCGGAAACACCGCCAGCGCTTCGTCGATGGTGTTCAGTTCGGCTTGCAGCCGTTCGTCGTCGGCTTCCAGCGCGGCGTACTCGTTCTCATCGCCATCGTCGTCCGACATCGCCTCCATACGCGTGTGCAGCGCTTCCAGCTCGGCTTCGAGTTGCGCATGGTGCGCAGCCTCGTCGGCGTTCGGCGCCCGGCGCGCGCGGCGCACCTCACCGTGACGCACGTAGTCCTCGTAGACGTACCGGGCGCGCACATCGACCCACTTCCAGCCTTCGGCGGCGACCTCGCGCGCCGGCTGCTGCAGCTTGTCCACCGCCAGCCGTTCGAGCAGCGCGGCGTCCTGCAGGTAGGCCTTGCCATCGTCGCTGAACAGGTCGCGGCGCAGCAGGCCGCCCGCGGCTTCGTAGGCGGCCACCGTCACGAAGATCGCCACGCGGTCGCGATCCGACTCGACCTCGCCCCGGGACAGCAGCCGGCGCAGTTGATCCGCGCTGCGGTTCCATTCGGGCAACTGCTGCCACAGCTGCTCCTGCCGCGCCGGGTCGTCGATCGAGGCCAGCACCATCAGGCAGTCCAGCCCGATCCCGCCTTCGCGGAACAGCGTCAGCAGCGCGGGCGACACCGCCGCCAGCTTGAGCCGGCGCTTCACGACCTGCGGTGTGACGCCGAAGGCCGCCGCCACGTCCTCCACCGAGCGGCCGCCGTCGATCAGTCGGGCGAAGGCCGCGAACTCGTCGGCCGGGTTCAAGGCCTCGCGCTCGACGTTCTCGATCAGGCTGGCCATCAGCGCCTGCTCGGCCGGCACCACGAGCACCGGCACGGGCTGGTTCTCGGCCCAGCGGCCCTGCTCCACGAGCAGCGACATCGCGCGCAAGCGCCGGCCGCCCGCACAGACCTCGTGCACCCCACGCGCGCCGCGCACGACGATCAGGTTGTGCAGCAGGCCCGCAGCCTCGATGGACGCGGCCAGTTCGGCGAGCGGCAGCGGCGCCGCCGGGTTCTCGGGCCGCGCCTGGTAGGTCGGCGACAGCACGAGCTTGTTGAAAGGAACGAAGCTGCGAGGTGAAGCCGCGATCACGGCTTCCAGCTCCTGTTTGGAGAGTTTCATGGGGGCTCCTGGATGAGGGCGGGCGCGACATCGGCCCGTGGATTCAGGTTCCCATGAGGGTTGGCGCGATCAAGTGCCGTTCTACCGCCACCGCACGTCGCCACCGCCGGCGGAGCTTTGCAGTGGCAATGGGTGCACGCGCGATTGGAGAAGCAGGCCTTCGCGCAAAGTGCGAGAGCTACCCGCAGGCGCCACGCCTGCCGAACTCCGACTTTGCATCGGCGTCGCGGTCGATACCCGCCTTGCAGCCCTTGCCGCCAGCGTGCTCCGCCCGGAGCCCGATGTCGGCGGCGGGGCAACGGCGCAGTTGCTGATTGATCGCCGCCTCGCGCGGCACCTGAGCCACCCACCGATACGCCCACGTATCGGGTGGGCCATCCACCCACCCTGACGGGGAGCCATCTCCCCGCGGGGGCAGGTGCGTCTCCGTCGCCCCCACGGAGAACCCCATGGCCCGCATACCCGAGCCCTGTTCCTGGCTGCCCGGCTTCGAGCCGGAGCCTGCCGCGGCTTTCGCGCCGCCCCTGCCTCCAGTCCCTCCCGATCCGCCGCTCGACGACGAGCCGGGTGACGAGGGACACGAGCCTCGCCCACCACAACCGTTGTGGCGGCCGAGCCAGCCATCGACGCCGGGCGCCTCGCGGCGCCTCTGGCCCCAACTGCCCGCCGGCGGGCTCGACATCCCGCGTGGCGCGGTCGCCAAGTTCGAGGCCAACCTGGCCGCGATCCAGACCCTGCGCGCGCTCGACGCGTCGGTCAGCGACCCCGACGATGCCCAGCGCCGCACGCTGCTGCGCTACACCGGTTGGGGCGGCCTGCCTGCGAGCTTCAACCACGAAGCGACGGAGCCGGCCTGGGCCCGCCGCGCCGCGCAACTGCGCGACGCGCTCGACGCCGACGACCACAGCTCGGCGCTCGCGTCGGTGAACAACAGCCACTACACCCCGGTCGCGGTGATCGCGGCGATGTGGCAGGCGGTTCAGGGTTTTGGCTTCAACGGAGGCCGTGTGCTCGAACCGAGCGCCGGCATCGGCCACTTCCTGGGCGCGATGCCAGCGGCGCTGGCCGAGCAATGCCCGGTCACCGCCATCGAGATCGACCGGCTGTCGGGCCGGATGCTGCGGGCGCTCTACGGCGCCAGCGGCGTGGACGTGCGCATCGGCGCGTTCGAGAAGACGCCGCTGGCTGACAACTGGTACGACCTTGCGATCGGCAACGTGCCCTTCGGCGCCCACAAGGTGGCCGATTCGAGCAACCGGCCCTATGGCCGCTTCAGCATCCACAACTACTTCCTCGGCCGTGCGCTCGATCTGCTGCGGCCCGGCGGGCTGGCCTGTTTCATCACCAGCAGCCACACGATGGATGCCTGGGACGACACCGTGCGACGCTACCTCGCGTCGCAGGCGGTGCTGATCGGCGCGATCCGCCTGCCGCGCGGTGCCTTCGCCGAGATCGCGTCGACCGACGTGCAGGCCGACATCCTTTTCCTGCGCAAGCGGGTGCCGGGCGAGGCCGACGAGCAGCCCTGGCTGGGCCTGAGCGTGGTGCCCGAGTCGCTGCGCGATCCGCGCTGCGGCGAACGCTACCTGCAGATCAATCAGTGGTACGTGGCGCGGCCGGAGTTCTGCATCGGCCGCATCCGGCAGGAGAGCAACGGCCACGAGCCGGTGCCGACCGCGGTGTTCGACGGCGACCTGGCCGCAGAACTGCCGCGGCGAGTCGATCTGCTGCCACGCGGCGTGTACAGCGCCGCCGCGCCGGAGGCAATGCCGGCCCAGCGCCGGGCATCAACCGCGCCCGGCGGAGCAAGGCCTGGGAGTCACCACCTCCACCACGGCCGCGTGCATCGCGTGGAGGACGGCGAGCTGGTCGACATCCACGCGCGCCTGAACGCCACGCAACGCGCTCGCATCGCGGGCCTGTGTTCGATTTGCGACCACGCGCGAGCCTTGCTCGATCTGCAGTTGGCGGACGCCGACGACAGCCGGCAGCGCCACGAGCGGGCCATGCTGAACGGCAGCTACGACCGCTACGTCGCGCGCTTCGGGTGCCTGTCGAACCGGGCCAACGCACTCGCGTTCCGGCGCGACCCCGACTACCCGCTGCTGCTGTCGCTGGAGCACTACGACGAGGAGAACGAGACCGCCACCAAGGCGGCACTGTTCAGCCGGCGGACGCTGGCGAGGATCGTTGAGCCCGAAGCCGCGGCCGAACCCGAAGAGGCGCTCGCCGCCTCGGTGCAGTGGCGCGGCCGGGTCGATCCGGACTGGATGGGCCAGTTGCTGTCGGCATCGCCACAAGCGGTGCTCGAAGCGCTGGCCGAACGCGGACTGGTGTTTCTGGACCCGGCGGACGGGCTGTGGAAGACCGCCGACGACTACCTGTCCGGCGCGGTCAAGACCAAGCTCAGGCAGGCACTGGCCGCTGGCGCGGAGGCAGCACGCAATGTGGCCGCACTGGAGCGGGTGCAGCCGGAGGACTTGCCGCCAGCGGCCATCGAGCCGCGCCTCGGTGCGGTGTGGATCCCCGCCGGCGATGTGGAGGACTTCATCCGGCAGGTGCTGGAGCAGAAGGACTGCGAGGTCGGCTACTCGGCACAGGCCGGAGCCTGGTCGGTGCGTTACCCCGAATGGAGCGCGCGCCAGAACGTCAAGGTGACGCAGGAGTTCGGCACATCGCGGCTGAATGCCATCGAGCTGGTGCAGTGCGCGCTGAACGTGCAGGTGCCGACGGTGCGCGACCCGGACCCGGAGAGCGACCGCATGATCGTCAACCCCGACGAGACATTGGCGGCGCGCGAGAAGCTGGCGCTGATCAAGGAGCGCTTCGCGGCATGGGTCTTCGACGAAGCCGAGCGCCGCGAGCGGCTGTGCCGGACCTACAACGACCTGTTCAACGCCACGCGGCCGCGGCAGTTCGACGGCTCGCACTTGAAGCTGCCGGGGTTCTCGCGCTGCTACGCGCTGCACCCGCATCAGCGGGACGCCGTGTGGCGTGTCGTGCAGTCCGGCAACACCGGGCTGTTCCACGTCGTCGGCGCCGGCAAGACTGCGGTCTGCGCGATCGCCGGCATGGAGTTGCGGCGCCTCGGTTTCGCGGCCAAGCCCTGCCATGTGGTGCCGAACCACATGCTGGCGCAGTACACGGCTGAGTTCGTCCGGCTGTACCCCAACGCCGCCGTGCTGATGGCGGGCAAGGAAGACCTGGAGGGCGACCGCCGGCGCGAGCTGGTGTCGCGCATCGCCACGGGCGACTGGGACGCGGTGGTCATCACGCACTCGAGCTTCGAGCGCATCCGGATGTCGCCGGCATTCAAACAAACCTTCATCAAGGAACTCATCATGGAAATCGAGATGGCAGTGCGCGCCGAGCGGCGCAACGACCGGGGCAACCGGATCGTCAAGCAGCTCGAAGCGATGAAGAAGAACTGGACCGTGCGGCTGGAGAAGCTGCTGGCCGACGCGAAGAAGGACGACCTGCTGAGCTGGGAACAGCTCGGCATCGACACGCTCTTCGTCGACGAGGCCCATCTGTTCAAGAACCTGTACCGGTTCACGAAGATGACGCGCGTCGCCGGCCTGCCGCTGGCGAATTCGGAGCGGGCCTTCGACCTGTTCCTGAAGACGCGCTACACGATGCGCCTGCATGGCGGCGCGCAGCGAGGAGTGGTATTCGCCACCGCCACGCCGGTGGCCAACACGATGGCCGAGGTGCACACGATGATGCGCTACCTGCAGCCCCGAAGGCTGGAAGCGCTCGGGCTGCAGCAGTTCGACGCCTGGGCGGCGACCTTCGGAGAAAGCGTCACGGCGCTCGAGATCGCGCCCGACGGCAGCGGCTACCGCATGAACACGCGCTTCGCGCGCTTCATCAACGTGCCCGAGCTGATGGCGGTGTTCGGCGAAGTGGCCGACATCCGCACCGCGGAGATGCTGAAGCTGCCGGTGCCGGCACTGCGTGGCGGCAAGCCGCGCATCGTGGCTTGCCCGGCGAGCAGCGCGCTGAAGTCCTACGTGCGCACGCTGGTCGAGCGCGCGGAGGCGATCCGCATGGGTCGCGTCAAGCCGCAAGAGGACAACATGCTGGCGGTGACCACCGACGGACGCAAGGCCGCGCTGGACTTCCGGCTGGTGGCGCCGGGCGCGCGCTTCGACGCGCAGGGCAAGGTGGCGGCGTGTGTCCGCGAGGTGCTTGCCGTGCGGCAACGCACCGAGGCCTTCCGCGGCACGCAGCTTGTGTTCTGCGACCTGTCGTCGCCGAAGGAAGGCAAGGCCTTCAGCGTCTACGATGACCTGAAGCAGCGGCTGGTCGATGCCGGCGTGCCGGCAACCGAGGTCGCGTTCGTGCACGACGCCGACACCGACGCGCAGAAGGCCACGCTGTTCAAGGCCGTGCGCGAAGGCCGCGTGCGGGTGCTGCTCGGCTCGACGGCCAAGATGGGCATCGGCACCAACGTGCAGACCCGGCTGGCGGCGCTGCACCACCTGGACGCGCCCTGGCGGCCCTGCGACGTGGAACAGCGCGAAGGGCGCATCCTGCGCCAGGGCAACGAGTGCGAGGACGTGGAGATCTTCCGCTACGTCACGGAGGGCAGCTTCGACAGCTACATGTGGCAGGCCTTGGAGACCAAGGCGCGTTTCATCGCGCAGGTGATGAGCGGCGACAAGGGGCTGCGTTCGATCGAGGACGTGGAACTGGCGGCGCTGTCGTACGCCGAAGTGAAGGCGCTGGCCTCGGGCAACCCGCTCGTGATCGAGAAGGCCGGCGTGGACGCCGAGGTGGCCAAGCTGTCGACGCTGTTCTCGGTGTGGCGCAACCAGCGCTATGCGAACGAGAGCGAGGTGGCGCGGCTGCCGATGCTGATCGAATCGCTGGAACGCAAGCTGGCGTTGCTGGAGCAGGACTGCGAGCGCGCGGAGCCGGCCTCGGCCGGTGACATGCGCGTCGAGCTGGCCGGCCAGGTGCTGGTCGGCGCGGAGGCGGTCGGCGAAGGATTGCGCCAGCTGGTGCGCGCGGCGAAGGCCGCTCAGGGCCGCGTCGAGCAGTGCGTCGGCCGGTTTGCCGGCTTCGACCTCGGCCTGCGCGCCAGCCGGGGCGACACCGTTCCCGGCCTGTACCTGGAAGGGCACTGCCGGTACGACGCCGAGGCGTACCAGACGGCACAGGGCCTGGTGGCGGCGCTGCTGGCGGCGCTGGCGTCGGTGCCGAAGGAGCGCGACGCCGCGCGCCAGCAGCTGGCCGTGCGCGGCAAGCGCCTGGCCGATCTGCGGATCGAGCTCGGACGCCCGTTCGAGCACGAGGGTCGCCTGGCGGACCTCCTCGCCCGGCAACGCCGTCTGCAACGCCAGCTCGACCTCGACAAGGACTCGGGGAGCGCCAGCCGCATGGATGCTGAGGACACGAAGCTCGCCGCCTGACAGCGGCTTTGGCCCCTCCCCGCTACGGCGGGGAGGGCTTCTCTTCGCTTTGTTCCGGACCGACGCGCGTGCCGTCAGGTCGGCTCGTCCGTATACAGTTCAGGGAACAGCAGCCTGACCAGCGCATCGTGCGCCGTGTCCGCGATGTAGGCCGGATCGCCGTCGGCGATGCGCGCCTTGTACTCCGCAACCTTCGCTGCCCACTTGCCGGACAGGTCCTCGGAGCGGATCAGCTCGGCTCGCTCGAAGGCCTTCAACGCGGCTCGGAAATGGTGAAGGTACTGGCGCAGCCCCGGTTCGACGTGGTGGGCGATCTGGATGAAGTTCGAGTAGTCCCATCCGATCACGCGACCGTGCTTTGTCGAGTACAGGACGTTGAGCAGGCCCCTCGGCAGCATCCCGGGGTACTCCGGCAGCACAACACCCTCGCCGGCGCAGTCGCGACGCAGTTGGCCCCAGGTCTTGTGGTCGTCCTCGCGGGTCGTGAAGTGGTCCACGTACCAACCCTCGAACTTGTCCCGCAAAGGCTTCAGACGGGCCGTCCTGCGCTCCTGGACCTCCCTGGCCAGCCGGCTCCGCTCCCGATCGAAGTCGAAGTGGTAGGCACGCTGCGTGTCGGCATCGAGCGTCAGCGCGTCGAAGGGAACGAGCTCGCGGCGAAGTTCGCTGACGCCTCCCCCCAGCGTCGGCTCGGCCCAGATGCACTCGAGCAGGAACCGCCGCTGTCGAAGTGACTCGTCACGGGTGGCCTGCGTGACGACGAACGCGTTGCGGTTGTTGTTGTAGAACACATCCTCCTGGGTGAGACGGCGCGCGCCAATGTCGAAGTGCGCGAAGACCCAGAACAGCAGCCCACCTTCCTGGCGATAAAACTCACGACGCTGCGCGATGACGTTGATGTAGGTTGTCGACAACTGGATCTCAAACGCCACCCGGACGCCGTCATACAGAGCGCGCACGTCCGGCTTGCGCCACTCGCCGGTGAACGCCCCGGTCCACCGCCCCTCCACCACCACCTCCGAGAAGCGCGCATCGGCTTGCAGGCAGGCCGTGATCCACGACTTCATCTCCAGGTGCAGCCAACTCTCCTTTGCGCCGTTGTACTTGCGAGCGTCGATCTCGTCCTGCGACAGCAGGCCCCGGGTCACCGCAGAGCAGCGGCCGTCTTCCAGCGAATGCCGAAAGAAGAACTTGCGGCCCTCCGGTCGCGACACCAGGTAGACCGGGGTCATGCACATGGCGCACACGAACCGTGGCTGTTCGCGCCGCAGGTCGGTCTGCAACTGCATGCGCAACTGGAGCGCCTTCTCGTAGTCGTCGCCGATGACGTCGGCATGCCGCTCGCAGCGACCTGTCGAGAGGTCCAGCAGTTCAGCGACCTCCGGGTCTTCGACCGCGAAATGCCCAAGCGCGCGCGGCAACGGCGCCTGCCCGTGGCCGCCTGGGGTTGCGGGTTTCTCGGTCATGTGCGCTCCAGTGACCGCGCCGCTGACTGCTGTCAGGCTTCTGCGACCAGCAGCGCCTCGCGCACGGCGCGCACCAGCAGGGCTCGACGCGGCGATCGCCGCAGCGCAAGCGACACCTCCAACTGCACGCCGGCCCCGCCCCGCCCCCGGTTGCAGACGTTCATGGGATCCGCCGCGTCCAGTCCGGCCGGCGCCGCTTCGCATTCGACGCCGAGGCCGCGCAGGCGCTCGCCGATCGATTCCCGCAGGGCAGCATCCCGCCCACCCATCAGCACGATCTCGCCCACGTGGCCGCAACCATGCACGCTGATCACCGATTGGCAGGCCTTCAGCAGATCCAGGCAGCCTGGCTCGTCAAACAAGTGGCTCGAAAGGTGCAGCGCCGCGAAGTTGCCGGCCTTCAGCAGCCCTTCGAACAGATAGAGGTTGAAGTCCCGGCCAGCGATGTCACGGGCGATGTCCGAGGTGTGCGCTTCGATGCTGCCACCGTGCGGCGCCAGGATCGCCACCTCCGATTCGGTCCGTAGCAACCGCACGATGCGATAGTCGCGGTCGCGCTCGTAGGCGGCCGCCAGGTCGGCAAACGAGCGGAAGTTCTTGGCGAGCTTGACCATCGATTCCATTGTCGCGGACCGCGCAATCCGACGCCGCCACGTCAAAAAATCGACGACAGCGCGCGCTTGCGCGTGGCGCCAATCGATGCCCGTGTCGATACCCTTGTCTCGGCAACGTCTCCGTTCAACACTGACCACGCTACCTGTGGGCATCGTGCCTGCAAAGCCTTCACCGCAGCTTCGGCTGCGCTGAAGTCCAGCCTCGCTGGCGTCGCGGTCGTTACCCGCCCTCGAGCGCCAGGCTCTGCCTGGTCTGACCGCTCCATGCGGTCCGTCAGAGGCTCCCGCCACCGTGCGGGCGCCGGAGTGGATGAAGCCGCCGACGTGCTGGCTTCACCAGCGCCGACATGCGTTGCGCAAGTAGCGTCATGTCTGGCACCGAGCAAGGCCCCGATCGAAAGACCGTGGGCCTTCCTATTCATGGCGAACCACACCCCTATGGGGCCGTGGCTTGCCATCCAGTCGCTTCGACCCACCCGGGCCGAAGCATCCCAGACGGGGAACCATGTTCCCCGACGGGAGCGGCGTTCCCCTTCGCTTCACGAAGGAGAACTGCCATGTGTGCAAGTCAAGCAACGAGAGCACCACGGCCCGTCGGCGTGCTGCTCGGAGGGTCGGGACGCGTTCGCGCGCCGGTCCCGCCGCCACCGCGCCTGGCCGCCCTGCTGCGCCCTGTCGCGACGTGAGAGTGCATTCGTCGGCGAGTCGCCTGGTCACACGGCCAGACACTCGCCCGACGAGGCCGACAGGTCGCTTTCCGCGCACCACCGCCAACGATGCTGACTTGTCGGCGATCTTCCAACCAGGGGAGTCCACCGTCTCCCCTCGGAGTCCCGGTGCGCTCGCCGACCAAGGAGTCCACCCCATGTTGAACGACAGACCCTACCCGGCGCCGCGCAAGGCAAAGCGCTCGGCCGTGGAGATCGAGGAGGAACGCGCCTGGGTCCGCTTCTACCGGCAGGTCGGCCACGCCGACATCGCCGCCGAGGTGCTGGCCCAGCTCGATGCCGACGCGCAGGCGAGGCACGACCACCTCGCGCTCTACCTGAGCTGCCGCGAATCGCTGCGCGCGCACAAGGCGCGGACGCAGCGCAACAAGCGGATCGGGCAGTTCGTGCGGCAGGTTGGCCGCGTGCTCGTCGTCGAGCCGCTGCGTGCGCTGCGGCTGAAGACCTCACGCGCGATCGATCTGCTCGTCGAGTGCCTGCCGGAGGCGCGGCGTGAACCGGCCACGGCAAAGGTGCGGCAGCTCCGGCGCGACGCCGACGTCGCCCAGGCCCATGCCGCTTTCGACCCCAAGGCCCCGCTGCCGCCCGCATCGGACGCCACGGCGCCGACGCCTGTTGCGGCGCGCACAGGCTGACGCCACCCCCTCGCCCCGAAGCCCTCGTGCTTCGGGGCTTCCTTTCTTCACGCCGCGACTTCGAGCCGGGCTCGCTCCTGGTCGATCAGCCAGTGCAGGAACTGCGTATCGCGTGAGCGGCCCCAGTAGTGCGCCTTGCAGCGGACCACATACGCGTCCAGGTCTGCCGCCGTGTGAATGTTCACGGGCTCGATGTCGGTGAGTTGGAACAGGCGCTCGGCTTCGGGCCGGGTCAGGCGGATGTGGGTTCCAAGGCGGATCATGGCGGGCACGCAAACGAGGGTCTCGCTGCCATGCTCGCGCTGAGCGGCACCCCTGTGCAAGCGCAAAACGGGCTCCGGCGACACATTCTTCGCCGGCTCGACTCCAGTCGCATCACGCTGCGATTCGAGTCGCACCCAGATGGCGCCGCGTTGCAGGCACGCGACGCGACGCCGGGCACTGGCGCCACGCAGAACTCTCCCGTTCCGCCGACCTGCTCGGATGGCGCTCGCGTCGCCACGGTGTCCACCGAGTTCCACCGCGACGACACTGACGCGGCATTCGATCGTGAGATCAAGCCCTCCCACCGGAGGTCCTGGCCCGGCCAGGCGTCGCAGTCGTCACCTGCCCCCTTCGGCGCCCTCGCGGCGCCACCCGCTCGGGAACCCGTTCCCGGCTGGGGCGGCGTTCCCGTTCGTCCTCTCGATGAACCCTATGGAGAACGCCATGCAGAACCTCTCTGCCCTGTCGCGCGCCGAGCTGATCGGCGCCTTGCTCGCCCCCGTCCTGCCCAAGGACCATCCGCATGCGGACCAGGTCAACGACCTCGAGTCCGCCTACTTCGGTACCGCTGCCGTCGCCACCGAGGCCAGCGACACCCTGCTCGACCACAAGCTCGGCGTTGCGCGTGAACTGCTGATGCGTGACCTGCGCGCGCAGCTGAGCGCCGGCCCGGTGATGAACTCGCCGCAGGCGCTGCGCGACTGGCTGCGCCTGCACTGCGCCGGGCTGCAGCACGAGGTTTTCATCGTGCTGTTTCTCGACGCCCAGAACCGCTTGCTCAGTGCCGTGGAGATGTTCCGCGGCACGCTTACGCAGACCTCGGTCTACCCGCGCGAGATCGTCAAGAGCGCGCTGGAGCGCAACGCCGCCGCGGTGGCGCTGGCGCACAACCACCCGAGCGGCTCGGCCGAGCCGAGCCGTGCCGACGAGTTCCTGACGCAGAACCTCAAGTCGGCGCTGGCACTGGTCGACGTCCGGATCCTCGACCATTTCGTCGTGGCCGGCGACCAGTGTGCGTCGTTCGCCGAACGCGGCCTGATCTGACCCGCGGCAGCCGCCGCCATCAACAACCCCGAGGGGGCGTATCGCCCTCGTGGGCAGGCGCCCCTTCCGAGAAAGAAGGAGCAACACCATGTTCACCGGCACATCGCCGCAACCGCCCGCCTGCCCGGTTTGCCCGGGCCGGGGCGTGCCACTTGGCCAACTCGGCCGTCTGCGCTGGTACCGCTGCCGCGATTGCGGCATCGACTTCAACCGCCGCGCGAAAGCGCCGCCGAGCCCTCCCCTGCGGCCGGCCGGGAGGGCGTCATGAGCGAGCTTGTCTTGACCCGTCTGCGCGAGCTCGCGGAGCCCCTCGTCGCGCTGTCGACCGCGCACCTTTCACCGGCCACGCGCCAGCTACTGCAGGAGGACCAGTTGTCCGTGAATGCCTATCCCACCCTCACCGGTGGCTTCGTCTACGTCGGCGCACCGCGCTATGACACGCCGCTGGAAGCCGACCTCGCCCACCTGTTCGAGCTGGCCGAGAGCGCGGGGATCGTTTGGCTCAAGTTCGACGTGCACGGCGCCACGGTTGAAGGCATCGAACGATTCGAAGAACCAGGAGCAGAGACATGAGCCGGCACCACCTGCACACGGCCCGGGGTGCAAGCCCTGTACTCGTCGTGATGGGCTATGACCGGCCGCTGAACGAGTTCTTCCTGCAACTCTGGGACGACGATCCGGAGGCTGAAGCCGACGAGCCCGCCTACAGCAGCCTGGATGAGCCGACGGCCGACTGGCGCGACATCGCCACGGTGTTACGGCGACTCGAAGAACTCGACGTCGCGGTGCCGCGCTCGATGATCGATGCCGTCGTCGCCGACAGCGTCCATCGCGCCGGCAACCGGATCGTGGAGCACACGCTCGACGGGCGAGCGACGGAACTGTCGGCCTGACGCCGGCGGTGACCGATCAGGAAGGGAAGTCAGCCCGCGACGGGTCTGGCTTCCCTTCGTTGCCCGCAACACCCGCGGCAGCGCCCTCGTGCAAAGCCTGCTCGGATGCGATCACCATCTCGTCGAGGTCGATCACCGCATCCGCCATCGCCGTCAGCTCGGGCGTCTGCGACACGAAGTACTCGCGCTCGTACCCGCCCAGCTTGAGAACCTCGCGCTTCATCGCCATGAACATGCGTTTGCGGTCGGCGTCCAGCGCGCCATCGGCCTCGTCGCAGAACAGGGTCATGCAGCGCCGGCCCGATTGCTGCGCGAGGTAGAGCGCCACGGCCCGCGTCAAGCACTCGTTGATCCACACCCGTTCGCCGCCGCTCATGAAAGCGACGCTCTTGGCATCGCCCGACTCGCTGTCGTGCACCTCGATGTCGAACCCTTCGCGCGCTTCTCCCTTTGCCGTTTCGACCTGCGTGCGTATCGCCACGGTGAAGCGCGCGCCGTAGCAGGCCAGCAGCAGGTCGTTGGCCAGGCCCGACAGCGCGGGGCCTGCATCCTCGATGGCCAGCGCGATGAGCCCGTCGTGGCTCATGCAGCGCGCGAACAGCAACCAGTCGGCCAGGCGGTTCTGCACGCGGTCGATGTGCGCACCTAGCGCGGAACGCCGTGCCTCGCAGCGGGAACGATCGGCTTCAGCTGCCTGGCGCTTGTGCACGTCCGCCAGCGCCGTGGCATGGGTTCGCTCTGCTTCCTCGAGGCGGCGCTGGGCCGCGGTGACGTTCGCCGCGGCTTCTGCCAGCCGCTGCATGTCGAATCGGGGTGGCAAGGCCGCCAGCATCTGCTCGGTGGCGATGCGGTCGGTGCGATGCGCCTCACGCCGGCCTTGCCACTGCTGAACGGATTCTTCCCGTCCGGCGACGATGGCCTGCCGCTCGGCGCGTTCATCGTCCGATTCGCCGCCCGACTCGGTGAGCTGCAGGGCCCGCACTTCTTCCAGCAGTGCTGCGTGCTCCTCCTGGGCGCGCAGCAGATCGGCCTTGCGCCCGGCCAATGCGACAAGGGTGGTCTCTCTGTTCGCTGCGGCGGTGACACGGCGCTCGACCTTGCGGAGCGCGTCCGTGGCGATCTGCCAGTGTGCCGCCTGCCGCTCGAGCGGCTCGATCTCGCGCAGCAGCTGCGCTCGCTCGTCCGCATGCCGGTCAATCTCGCCACGCGCCGATGGCCTCAAGGTGGCGGCCTCGCGTGCGTCGCCCAGCAGTTGGCAACGTCCTTGCAGCGGCAGGCCACTGCAGGGCACCGATCCGGTAAGACCAAAGCGGCGGTCAAGTTCCTGCGCTCGCAGCGCAGCCTTGCCGGCTGCTTGTTCGACGGCGCACAGCCGCTGCTTTGCGTGGCCCAGCGCATCGCGTGCCCGTCCAGCCTGCTCGACCACACCGCGCGCTTGCGCCAGGTGCGCCTGCCATGCGACGGAGACTCGCCGGGCGAGCGGCAGCCGGCGTTCCGCGCGGGCGACATGTCCCGCATCCGCCACGAGCGCGGCACAGCGGCGCAGCCGGGCCTCCGCTGCCTCGCGCCGGGTCCTGGCGCCAGCCACGCGTTGGGCGACACGCCGGTCCAGCCGTTCGGTGCGCTCGCGCAGGTCGTCCTGTTGCCGCTGCCAGTCGGCCTCGGATCTTTGCAGGTTCGCCGCGGCAAGGCGAAGGCGGTCTTCCAGCCGTGCGCGCTGCTCACCGGTGGCGGATGAATGCGCCTGCTCGGCCAGCAGTCGAGCATGAGCCACCCGGGCCGCGTCGCACCCGCTCCGAGCCGTCTCGCAGGCCTTCATCGCCACGGCCACCGCCTGTTCGGCGCCGTGCAGCCTGGTGAGGTCGGCCTTCACCCTCGCCTCGTCGGCCGCAAGTTCGGACTGCCGCATCCGCAGCGTGCTCAAGCCCGCCTTCAATCCGCGAACGACCTCCTGCGCCCGGCCGCCGAGTTGTCCGATCTCGTCCAGGCCAAGCAGGTCGGCCAGCAGTCCCTTGATCTCGGCGTTGCGGTACTGGCTCAGGTGGCGCCGCCCCTGTGCCGCGAACACCGAAGTGAAGAAGGTCTCCGCGCTGCCGCAGATCGACTCCACGCAACGCGAGTAGCTGTCGCAGCGGCCGTCTGACACGGTGCCGTCGGCGATCACGGCCGGCTTCCAGGCTCCGCCATCCCAGGCGAACAGGTAGGCCTCGGTCCTTCGCCGGCCACCGGACCGGATCACCAGCTGCGAACGGTAGCGCCGCCCGTCCATCTCCCACACCAGCGTCTTCTCGCTCTCAGGCAGCACGACGTGCTCGTAGTACGAGAAGCTGCCTGGCGCACCTGTCGACGCCCGCGACGGCATCAGCAGGTAGGGGTGTTAGGTTGCATTCGGCAGTGTCAACGCCATTGGCCTGTCCCGTAGGGCCGCCTACATTGTGCGAATGCCCGGGCAGCCCCGGCCTCTTTCAGAGGCGAGTAGCCCGGCCGCGTCCCG
>JALHQP010000079.1 GCA_022841885.1 Aquincola sp.
GCTGAATAGAATCCGCTCCCGGCGCGCGGAGGGATGGATGAGCGGTTTAAGTCGCACGCCTGGAAAGCGTGTGGGGGTTAACAGCCCCCCGCGGGTTCGAATCCCGCTCCCTCCGCCAGGACAATCCCGCCCCAAGGTGCACGAGAGTGCAGCGAAGGTGCGGCGGGACCGGTCCTAAGTCGTTGATTTGACGACAGAAACTCCCCGATTCACACTCGCCCTGGTGCACCGAGAGTGCATCAACGTGCGCCACGCTCGCGCCGCCTTCTGGCGGAATGGCTGGCGGAATGGCGGGCATCGGGAGAGTTCGAATGACGGTCAGAGCAGGCCGGTTGCACCGGCTCACGGCGCGCGAGGTTCACGCGGCCCAAAGCGGCGACCACGCCGATGGCGGCGGGCTCATGCTGCGGGTCAACGGGCCCGCGGCGAGCTGGGTCCTCCGCTACACCGCGCCCACTGGCAAGCGCCGCGAGATGGGCCTCGGCGTGGCGCACCGCGGCAGCCCGGCGCAGGCCGGCGCTACCCTCACCGCGGCCCGCGACGGTGCCCACAAGGCCCGCGAGTTGCTACGGCAGGGCCGGGACCCTCTCGACGCCAAGGCGCACGAGCGAGAGAGCGCCCGGGCCGCTGACGCTGCGCGGAAGGCGAACAAGGCCCGCGAGCGGTGGACCCTGGCGCGATGCTCCCGCGACTATCACGAACGCGTCATCGAGCCCACCAAGACCGCGAAACACTCCGCGCAATGGATAGCCTCGCTGGAGAACCACGTGCCCGCGGCGCTGTGGAGTCGCCCCATCGACGAGATCGAGCCGCCCGAGCTGCTGCAGGCGCTGCTCGCCATCAAGCCGCACGAGCGGGCCCGCAACCTGGCCCACGGCGACAAGGTCGCGGAGACCGTGCAGCGGATCCGCCAGCGCCTTGACGCTGTATTCGAGGATGCGATCTTCCACCGGCGGTGCACCGCGAACCCCGCGGCCGCAGTGCGCCGCAAGATGCGCGAGACGATGCCCCGCAAGGAGGCCGGCGGGTTCGCGATGCTGCCATTCCAGGAGGCGCCGGCGCTGCTCGGCCGTCTTCGTGAGGCGCCAGGAACGGCCGCGCGGTGCCTGGAGTTCGCCGTGCTCACTGCAGCGCGCACGAGCGAGGCGATCGGAGCGGAGTGGTGCGAGATCGACCTCGAGGCCCGCACGTGGCTTGTGCCCTTCGACCGCATGAAGGCGAGCGGCAAGAAAAAGGCCGAGCCGCACCTGGTGCACCTGTCGGCGCGTGCTGTCGACGTGCTGCGGTGGCAACTCGGCCAGCATGCGCGGCTCGTCTTCCCGTCGACGATGAAGAAGGACGCGCCGCAGTCGAACATGGCCATGCTCGCGGTGCTCGACCGGCTCGGCGTGCGCGACCGCACCACCGTGCACGGGCTCTGCCGGGCAACCTTCAGCACCTGGGCCTATGAGACCGCGGCGGCGCGCCCCGACGTCATCGAGGCTTGCCTCGCGCACCGCGAGGCCGACAAGGTCAAGGCCGCATACAACCGCGCGCAGTTCAACGACGAGCGGCGGGCCCTGCTCACCGCCTGGGCAGAGTACCTCGCGCGGCCATCTGCGGCCGTGGTGCCGCTGCGGGCGGCTTGAGATCAGTACCGCGCCGGCCGGATGCCGGTAGTAAGGCGGCCGAACCGAGCGCGCGAACGCTTGGCCCGGCCTGACTCCCACGAAGGACAGACCATCATGGAAGCTGGAAACCATTCTCCCACCCGACTCGCGACCGACGTGCCGGCCGATGTGCTCGCGAAAGTGATGCACGCCGAGGCGGACACCCTGCACGACGTGAGAGCGCTGCTGTTGGCGATCGGCGACCGCGTCGAGGCGGGCACGAGCGCGCACGCGCACGACGACGGGCATGCGACGCTGCGCCTCGCGCAGATCGCGCGCGCCAAGGTCGAGCGCGTCCTCTCGGCCTTCGATGCCTACATCTGAGGAGACGGGCCATGCACACGTCCGCCCAAGTTCGTGCCCTGCCAGGCGCAGCCTTCACGAGCCTCGGAGCGCTGCTGAAGGCGCGGCGAGCCGCGCAGGCTACGGCTCCGATCCAGCTCGAAACGCGATGCCGCGGGAGCTTCGGCGTCGACGTCGTCGCAACTGGCAGCGCCGATCAACTCGTCGGCGGCGGCATCTGCACGGCCGACCACCTGCCCGCGGCTCGCAAGCGCCAGCGCTTCGGAACAGCGGCGGCGGGCCCGGTTCGCTGGTGGGAGAGCCACCGCTTGCCAGGCGGTCGGTTCAAGGTTGTTGCGACCCTTCGCGCAGATACTGAAGAGGAGCGCCGCGCCGGCTACGGCATCCAGTCGGCGCAGCGGCGGCTCGCGGAGGAGCTTGCGGCCGACCCCGTGGCGGATGCTCGGCAGCGACTGCTCGCCTCGCTCGACTTCGTGCGCATCGGGTGTGACCGCGGCGCCCTGACGGCGCGAGGCACAAGACTCGGCGAGGCCGCGGAAGCCCGCCTTCGCTCGATCCTCGATGAAATCGCCGCGCTGACTTCGCGCGCTGAGGCAATCGCAAGGTCGGCGGAGATTCACATCGACCCGGCCGAGCGCGAGGCCTACCTGCAGACCTTGCGCGAGAAAGCGAGCATCACGATGCCGCCGCTTCCGCCGCCATGCACAGAGCAAGGCAAGTAGCCGTCACCAGTTCGCCGCGCCTAGGGGTAGCCCCCGAACACCCGTCCCCCGGCGGGCTGGCGCGGCACCTTCTCACCGGGGTGCATCGGGGGATGCATGAGCGAACCGAAGTCCAGGGCCCCAAGCCCATACCGCGTGAGGCTGGAGCCAGGAACCATGCGGGGCCGGTGCTACCTCATTCATGAGGGCGCAGTGCAAGAGGTCTGCCCGGGCCTCAACTTCCACTTTCGGGCGTGGTCAGACGACAGGGATATGTGCATCGCCGCAGAGCGCCTGCCGCTCGTGCGCCTGCCGCTCGGGCACACAAAGGCATTGCTACAGCTCGAGCGATTGACCGCCGCAGATCCGCAAGCCCAGGTTGTCTACCGCGATGACGTCCACGAGTTCGACCTCGTCACAACCGCTGAGCGAGCGAGCCGCCACGTGAACGCTCGGATAGAGCGCGCGAGGCAGGGCCGGCTCTCCGCGCGTGAGGTCGCGGCACGCCTCGCGCCCCTCACTGGGTACACCAGGGAGGAAGCATGGCGCCAGGTGCTCGATGCAGTCCGCCTGGGCCGATTGAAGTTCTTCGATCTACCGGGCGGCATCGAAATCCGTCCCGAGAGGCTGGCCCACCACTTCGGCGACTCGAGCGCCGCCTATGTCTTGTCCGAAGTCGTGGGAGAGGTGCGGGCGTACACCCGCACAGAACTCGTCAATGAGTGGCTGCGGCAACACAGCGACGGCGTACGGTTGACGGGAGTGGGCTCGCTTGGCGCCGGGGCAATCGAAGGCGCTGCGGAAGCGCGTCCTATCGTTCACCGAACGCAAGGCGGCCGCCAGCCGGACGCGCTGTGGCTTGTCATCGAGCGAGCCCGCGAGGAGGCGGCGAGCGAACTTCCGGGGCCGATCTGGGCTCACCTTGAAGCCCTGGCCAGATCACCAGCGCCGCCGCCGCCTTTGGCGGGGGTAACCTCGGGCGGCATCCAATACAAGCTGGGCGGGCGTGTGAAGACATTCACCCGGAAGGCCTTCGGGGAGCGGCTGCGCCGTCGAGCCTGATGCCCGCGGCGCCGCTCCCTGGAGGGGTGCACCATCCACGCCACGCCACGCCACGCTAGCGCGCGCGAAGGCGCGCCACGCCACGCTGCTATAGGTGCATGACACCTCGCGCCCTAGGCTGCGTTTGTCGGTTCACAAAGAGCCGAGAACGTACAGCTTAGGAGCGTCACACCGTGAACACGGGATCAGTCGAAGGAGGCGGACTCCGCCAAACCGCTGCGCTGGGCGACGGCAAGCGCGATGCAGTTCCCACTGCCCACGCCCATTCCGCCAAAGCGCCGAAGGCCACGGCAACGCAACGGATCCTGCTCAAGGACGAGGAGGGAGCCGCGCTCTTAGGGGTGGGGCTGCGCTCCTTCCTGGCCATGCAGAAGGAGCCTTGGTTCCCTAAGCCGCTTCAACTCTCGGCCCGGCTGAAGCGGCATAGCTATGCCGAGTTGCTCGCGGCCGTCGAGCGAATGCCACGGCATGACCAGCGCGCAGAGCCGGCGCAGCTTCGCCGCGCACGCATCGAGGCCCTGAAGGGGAACACGGGCGGCGCGCCCAAGCAGGCCGCGTGATGCAGGCGCATGACAGTGGAAGCCTCGGTGGCGTCTGCCCATCGCCGAGCGATCCTGCAAGAAAAAACGCCTCGGCGGGTGAGGCCGAGGCGAAAGGAAAGACGCGAGCCGCCGATGCTACGGACACGGCGGCCGCGCAGCTCGAGGCCACGCGTCCCGAGTTGCCCAAGGCCCAGGCCGGCCGCATCGCGCGTGCGGCGCTCGCCGGTCACGAGCTGCGGCGCCTGGCTGACGGCAAGTGGCTGGCAACCCGCTGGTGCTTCTCGAAAGAACTGGCCGACGATGCCGCCTGCGATGCGTGGCTCGACGTGGTCGGGGCGCCGAAGTGATGTTCGCCTACAGCGTAGGGCGCAGCCGCTTCGACAGCACGCCGGCCCGGCACGAGGCAGCCACGCTGCGCGACTTCGCGCGCGACGTGCTGCGGCGCCGCGCACGCGACAAGGCGAGCGCGGGCTACGTGTGCGCGCCGTTCGGGAACGATGGCCGTAGGAGCAGAGCAAACGCGCAGCCGCGCGCCTGGCTGGCCATCGACGCCGACGGCATCGACCCCGACGCGTTCGTGTCATGGCGGCTCAAGCTGACCGGCTGGCGCGGTTTCGGCTGGCCCACTGCCTCGAGCACGCCGGAGGCGCCGCGCGAGCGCGTCATCATCGAACTGAGCGAGCCCGTCGACCGCGATCAAGGCATGGCCCTCGGTGCGCTGCTGACGCAAGACGTTGAGGACGGGTTCGGCGCCGCGGTTCGCATCGACCCCTGCACATACCGGGCCGAGCAGCCCTGCTTCCTGCCTCTGGAGGGCGCGCAGCCGTTCTTCCTGCTCGGCGACCCGATCGACGTTCCGAAGTGGTTGGCGCAGGTGCCGCCGCCCAGGCCAGCGCCGCCGCCAGCGACCGCTGAGGTCGCAGCCCTGGCGGACGCCCGCATGCGCTACGTGGTCGACCAGCTGGGCCAAGCCGGGCTGCTCACGAAGCCGCTGGCCAACGGTCGCGGATATGCGGTGCGCTGCCCCTGGGAGTCGACGCACACCACCGCCGACGAGCCGGGCGCCACCGCCACGGCACTGCTGTTCCCGGCCGAGGCCAACGGCTGGATGGGCGCATTCAAGTGCCTGCACGCGCACTGCGCACCTCGGCGCCTCGGCGACCTGCTCGCGGTTTTGCGAGCTGCCAGCGACAGGGCTGCAGCATGACCGCCGCGGTTGCTCGAGCCGATCGAATCTTCGAGGTCGCAGGCGCCATGCCGCCGCCGGCCGTGTGGGCGCTGCCAGCGCCGATCGCTGAGCACGAGATGCAGGCAGCGCGCCTGGCGCCGCGCTGCATCGTGCAGGACTACCTTTTCGCCGACGTGGCCGCGCTCGTGGCGCCTGGCTCGGCCGGGAAGACCACGATGAGCCTGCACGAGTTCGTCTGCATCGTGCTCCGGCGGCCCCTATGGGGGCTCGAGGTGCTCGAGCCGGGCCCGGTGCTTGTCGTCACCGCGGAAGATCGGCGTGAGTACCTGGTGGCGCGTTTGCGCCGGATCTGCGAGGCGATGGGTCTGACGAAGAGCGAGACCGCGCGCGTGCGCGATGGTGTGCGCATCTTCGACTGCACGGCGAACGTGCGTCGGCTCACGATCGTCGCCGATGATGTCGTGACCGTCGCCAGCTTCGCCGATGAGCTCGTGCAGGCGTGCAAGGCTGGGGGCCTCCGGCCGGCGCTCGTGCAGTTCGACCCGATGGTGTCATTCGGCGTTGGGGAGTCGCGCGTCAACGACGCCGAGCAAGGCCTCATCCACGCAGCACGCGTCATCGCGAACGGTCTCGACTGCGCGGTCCGCTACGTGCATCACACGGGCGTGGCCAAGGCGCTCGACAAGGCCGCCCACCAGTACGCGGGCCGCGGAGGCAGCGCACTTGCGGACGGCTGCCGCATGGTGCACGTCCTCTCCTCCCTGACCGGCGACGAGCTGTTCAAGGCCACCGGTGAGCGGCTGACCGCGGACCAGTCGGCATTCGCACTGGCGCGTCCGAAGATCAGCTATGCACCGCCGCAGACGTTGCCGCTGTACGTGCGCCGCAGTGGGTTCCGATTCGAGCTGCTGCACGCCCTCGCCGCGCAGTCCAGCGACGAGCGTGCGCAGGCCGTCGGGCTGCAGCTTGGCCGCTTCATCATCGCCGAACAGCACGCAGGCCGTCGGCACACGCGGCACACGCTCGAGCAGCTGAAGCCCGACAGCCTCGGCCGCAACGAGGTGCGCACCGCCCTGGCCTGGCTCTCCGCGAATGGCCGCCTTCACGATGAGCCCGTGCTCGGCGAAGGGGGCAAGCGGCCCGCCGCTGGGGCACGAACCTACCTTGTCGCGAGTGGCGAACCGAGGCCGAGGTACGCGCCGTGATCGGCAAAGCGCTCGCCGGCGCGAAGCCAGGGTCATCGCTTCGCCGCCTTATAGACAGTCTTGGTGGCGGCGAACCGAGCGAGCTTCGCTCTGCTCGCTCTTGTTCTCTCTCGCGCCTCGCCGGGCGAACCGGTGGCGAACCGGTGGCGAACCGGCGAACCGAGGCCCAGCCATGAGCGCCGCGGCAGTCCGCACCTGGCCCGTTGGCCAGTTCACCTGCACCCTGACCGTGCAGCGGCCCCGCGCCGGCGCCGTCGTGACCTGCACTGTCGAGTGGTCGCCCCGCGTCCCGCAGGCCCTGGCCCCGGACGAGGTCACCGCCTACCGCGCCGGCCGCAATAGGGCGCTGGCCGAGGTGTCCGCCGAGCTCGGCCTCAGCGCCGCAGTGCTCGAGGTCTGACGCGATGCAGGCGAAGCCACCAAGCCCCGGCAGGGGCCCGCCGATGCCCCGCAGCAGCCCCAAGCACCCCCGGGCATCTGTGCCCACCACCAACGAAGGACCGATCCGATGATGACGAACAAGACGACTGCCAAGGCCACGCTCGACGAGCTGCGCGGCAAGCTGGCGCAACTCGACCTCCCCGGCGCCCGCAAGCGGCTGGAACAGGCCTCGGCCGAGTGGGAGCAGGTGAAGCCCAAGGACACCAGCGGGCCGGGATGGTGTCCGCCCGGTAGCAGCCCGGAACAGACTGCGGCAATGTTGGCCCGCGACAAGGCGGCCGAGGCCAAGAAGCGCGCGAAGGGCGACCTCCAGAACCGCGAGGCCGAAGATGCAGCCCTGCGCCGCGAGATCAGCCACCTTGAGCAGATGCTCGGCGGGGAGACGCGCCTGACGCAGGCGCAGCAGGCCGTCGACGAGCGCGCCGCTGCTCTGGCGGCCGCCAAGGCCCACGAAGACGCCGCGGCGGGCACCCTGGACAAGGTCGAGCGCCTCATCGCCGACGAAGCTGCACGCGGCGAACGTGGCCAGGCGGAGGCCGGCGCGCAGATCCTGGCGGCGCTCAAGGCCGGCGCCGACGCACCGCCGCCGGCGCCCAGCGGCCGCGACCTCACGCCGCTGACGGTGGCCAAGGCCGGCGCCGAGGACGAACTCGCCGCCGCGAGCGCGGCGCTGCAAGCCGCGAAGGACAGCCATGCCGCCGCGCTGCGGGAGGTGGACCTCGCGCGCGCCGACGTGACCGAGCTGGCCTACCGCTTCGCGCTCGATGGGTACCTGCGCGCCGCGGTCGATCACCTGGTTGCGTGTGCGAAGTCGCGCAGGGATCCCGGCATCGGGGACGCGCGCTCGAAGGCGATGGATATGGCCCGGCCCATCATCGAACAGGCCGCCTGAGCCGGTGCCCTGTGAACTGCTCGCAAGCCTCATCGCCGCGCGAGGTCATCGACCCGGATGACGACGCCGAGCCGCCTACGGTGCGCATCCTGGCGCCAGCGATCGGCACCGCGCCGCCACGGACGAGCGCCTCGCGGTCGATCTTCGAGCTCGGCGCCGCGCTCGCGCGCCGCAAGGAGCCTCACGGAGACCAGAGCGAGCCGGAGCCCCGGCCGGCGGCGGCCTTCGTGCAGTGCGTGCGCCTGGGCGGAGTTGTCCGCTGCACCGGCGCGCAGTACCCGGCGGCCAGGTGGACCGAGGAGAAGGCCGAGGCCGAGCGCGTGCGCCGGGCGAAGCAACGGCCACCGAGGCCGACGAAGGCGGCACGCACGCGGGGGGCGAAGGTGCGGGCGTGGGATGGGGAGGGGGTCGAGTGAGCCCCGACCACAGCGCATCCCACGAACGCGCCTCGGGTTGGTTGAGTGCCCTTCCGCCAAAGCCCCCGGCGCGCCTACGCATCGCGGGCCGCACCCGCGCAGCCCGCCTCGCAACCCCCACGCGAGGCCTGGCCCCCGGCCTGCTACAGCAGGCGAAGAGCAGGACATGAGCGGGGGCCGATTCAAGCCAGGGACCAGCGGCAACCCCGCTGGCCGCAAGCCTGGCACCGGCGAGGTCGCCAAGCTGCGCCAGGGCATCGCGAAGCACATCCCCGCGATCACCCGCAAGCTGGTGCAGCAGGCGAAGGCCGGCGACGTGCAGGCGGCGCGGCTCCTGTTCGAGCGCGTGATCCCTCCCTTGAAGGCCGCGGAGCATGCGAGCGCCCTGCCCCTGCCGGATGGCACGCTCACGCAACAGGGCCGGGCCGTGCTGGCTGCCGCGGCAGCCGGCGAGATCGCGGCAGGCCAGGCGGCGCAACTCGTGGCGGCGCTATCGGCGCTCGCATCCCTGACCGGCACCGATGAACTCGCCGCTCGCATCGCGGCACTGGAGGCGCGCCATGCCGCACGTTGAACGAGCGAAGGCTCCCACATTCGTCGCGGTCCCGATCTCTCTGGCGCACGCGGCACAGGCTGGTGACCCTGCAGAGGCGCTGCGTCTGTGCGGGAAGTTCTTCCGCGGCACGCCGGTCGAGCCGGACATGTGGAACGCACTCGGGATGAAGCTGGCTGCGCGGTACGAAACGGCGGCGGCGCGCCGTGCCTTTCAGCGCGCGTGCGAGCGTCGTCCCTCTGCGGACCTGTTCGCCAGAATCGCCGCCACATTTGCGTTTGAAGGCGACTATGGTGCCGCGATGCAGAGCGCTCGGAGAGGTCTCGCGCTCAATCCTGCGCACCACGGGGCATGGCATTCGGTGGCCGAGGCGGCTCTCGTCACGGGCGACTGGCGAACGCGCTGGAGCGCGATGCGGTCGATGTTCAAGTCCGGGGCCATCGTTGATGAGCGCACCTTCGGCGGTGTGCCGCGGTGGGACGGGTTGCCCGTCGATTGCTTGGCCGTCTATGGCGTCGAAGGCCTGGGCGACGAGATCACCTATGCCTCGATGGTCTCTGAAGCCGCCGAACGGTCCCGGCGCCTGGTGCTCGAGTGCGATGCTCGACTGCGAGGCCTCTTCTCGCGATCGTTTCCGAAAGTGGAGGTGCAGGGAACGCGACGCGAGGCGCACCCTTCGTGGGCCGTCGGTCGAAGGATCGACGCCCGCTGTCCGGCCATCGGCCTCGGGGAGTTCTTCCGGCCCACGCCGTCGAGCTGCCCGCGCGCGCCCTACTTGGTGGCCGACGAAGCGCGCCGCCTCCAGTGGCGCGAGTTGTTCGCCTCTTGGCGAAAGCCTGTCGTCGGCCTTGCATGGTCTGGCGGTGTCGGGCCGGACGGGCGCGCAAAGAACCTCGCTTCGCAGCGGCACGTTGGCCTGGAGGCCTTACGTGGATTGATCCAGAGCACGGGCGCCGCGTTCGTCAGCCTCGAATACAAGGACGTTGGCGCCGAGATCGCGGCGACCGCGCTGCCTGTGCACCAGTTCGAGCGGGCGGTGCTGTCGAGCGACTATGACGACACCGCAGCGCTCGTGGCCGAGCTCGACTACGTCATTGGCCCACCGACGACCGTGCACCACCTGGCCGGTGCCCTTGGGAAGGCAAGCACGATCCTCGTTCCGCACAGGTGCCCTGCGAACGTGGCTCAGGGTGATCGACTTCCCTGGACCGCCGAGCAGGTCTACCACCGCCAGCGCCCCGGCGAGAGCTGGGCCGACTGCATCGCTCGACTTCCACCGCTCGAGATCCAACGTGCAAAGCACTCGAAGCCTTGAGCGGCGCCCCGATGCCGTCGAGCGGATCGAGCCTCTGGAGGGCCGCACCGGCCCGCCTGTGGTCGATCAGGGCCTCGTCGTCATCTACACGCCTGGGCGCCATGCCCCTGCCACCGGCCGGCCAGCATGCGGCCGTGTTCTGGCCACCGGACAACGGGCGCGGACCGCGCCAGGAGATCACCCGATGACAACGACCAATGAACTGGCGGCCCGACTCGAACGGCTCGAGATCCGATTCGCGAGAGAGGCGATGCCCTGCGGCTGGGTGAAGTCGTCGTGACCGCGTTGCATTCGCTGGCGCGGCGCCTGTCGAAGTTGGAGGAGAGGCGCGAGACAAGGGATACAGCCCTGGTGCTGCTCTTTGGCCCCGAAGGGCCCTCAGTGGAGCAACGCACGCAGGCCGAGGCAGCGCAAGCCGCTGGCCTTCGCGTCGAGTGCATCGAACTGGTTCCGGGGTGTAGAGCGGAAGAGAAAGGAGCCGAACCATGAGCAGCCTGGTGCGTCGAGTCGTCGCGCTCGAGGCCCGATTCGCGCGCGAGGCAGCGCCATCGGGCTGGGTGCTCACGGTGTCATCGGACACCGAGCACGCACTCGCGCAGGCGGCCATTGCCGCGATGGCCGACGCCGACGGCCTGCCCGTTGCCTTCTTGCGCATCGTCGATGCGCGGCCCCCGATGCGGAGCCACGCCTCGTGACCAGCTCGCCAAGCACAACGGTCGCGGGCATGGCCAAGCGTCTGGCGCGCCTGGAGGAGGAGGCTGCGCGCAGCCTGCAGGCGCCGGCGGAGGCCGAGCGAGAGCGCGCATTGAAGCAGGCCGCGCGCGCCCTCTTCGATGCGCTGGAAGCGATCTTCCCGGATGACCCGTGGCAACCTGGGCAGCCGCGGCGTACGTGCATCGCGAAGATTGACGACCTGGCCGAGCGTCTTCAGGCCGGGCAGCTCACCGACGAGGATCGCCGGGCGCTTGCAGCGTTGCCTGCCGTGTTGCCTGCCGAGGTCCTGGACGTCTTCGGCATCACCGTAGAGGGTGCTGTCTTGACCGCGGGCGGTCTCGCGGGCGGCCTTGCCTGCGCAGCGTCGCGCCGCGCTTCGACTGCCTAGCATCTGCTGCATGAGCTCAACTCTCGTGCACAACATCGTGCCCGGCGCCCCCGCCGCCTCGCAGACCATGGCTGCCAACCGGCGGCCGCAACCGCTGGACATGCGCACGCGTAGTGGTGGCGCCCTCCCGGCTCCCATGGTCGCTCACTCCGCCGAGGTCATGGCGGTGGCCTTGCGCTACGCCACCGAAGCCACCGAGTTGGCGGCCGAGCTGGTGGCGAACGGTCTCGGCAAAGATCTCGGGCTCACGGTTGCAGACGTAGCCGCACTGGGTGTGCCGCGCCTGCAGCAGCTGAAGGCCGATGCCGCGAGGGCGCGCGCGTTCGCCAGCTACGACGTCAATGCGGTCATGGCCGCCGCGCTCGAGCGCTGACTCTCCCGTCAGGGCCAGGAGGGCCAGTGGCTATGTGGCGGAAGCGGCATCCGCCAAAGCCTGCGCCTGGCTGACCCATCGGAACGGCTGGGCCGACAACCTCCAGCCAATCCGCCGTTGCGCGCGAACCAGCCCACCCGATGACCTGCGATCGACCGCGAGCGCGCATAGCATTTGGGGATGTGCAACCTGTACCACATGGCCCCGCGCCTCCACGTCGAGGCCTTCTTTCGCGCCTTTGTCCCTGAGTACTCGCCGCTGCCCGTCGGCCCATTCGGTACCGGCCTGTTCCTGCGCTCGAACGGTGGCGAGCTGCAGGGCATCGTCGGCCAGTGGGGAATGATCCAGCCAGGCGCAAAGGCGCGCCGGCCCGACTCGAGAGCCATCCTGACGAACAACGCCAGGGCCGAGACGGTGGCCACGAGGCCGACCTATCGGGCGGCTTGGGCTGCGCCGAGGCGCTGCCTGATTCCGGCCTCGTGGTATCAGGAGCCGAATTGGGAGACGGGCAAGAACATCTGGTGGCGCCTGACGCGCGCCGATGGTGACCCATGGGCCATCGCTGGTCTGTGGAACGAATGGACCGACCCGACGACCGGCGAGGTGATCCCGAGCTTCACGATGATCACCGTGAACTGCGATGGTCACCCGCTACTGGGCCGGCTGCACAGGCCCGACCCGAAGCTACCTGACGACGCGCAGGACAAACGCTCCCTTGTGCCGCTCGAGCGCGGGCAGTGGGAAGAGTGGCTGCACGGGGATGAGACGCAAGCACGGGCGCTACTGGTGCCACCGCCGGCCGAGCGTTTCGACTTGGCAGACGCGCAACGGACCGACGCACTGCTGCGCGCCAAGTAGCGGGGCCGCTGAGACCTTGCCCGAGCGGTGCCCGACAGTGAACTTGTGCCGCCCGGCGGGCGGCGCCCAGACGCAGCATCGAGGGCGTGCCCGCCCCCTCGCTCATCCTGGCCTGCCTGATCGTCGGCGTGACCGACGGCGACACTCTGACCGCGCGTTGCGATGTGGGTGGCGAACTGCAGGCCGTGTCCGTACGCTTGAGCCAGATTGACGCGCCAGAGAAGCGCCAGGCCTGGGGCGACCGCAGTCGGCAACACCTCGTGGCGCTGTGCTTCAACAAGCCAGCAACCGTGCACGAGGAGACCCGAGACCGAAACCGCCGAGTGATTGCTCGCGTGGTGTGCGACGGCACCGATGCGAACGCAGAGCAGGTGCGCGCCGGCCTCGCGTGGGTATTTGACCGCTACGTCACCGACCGCGCTCTCTACGCTGTGCAGGATGACGCGCGAGGTGCAAGGCGCGGGCTTTGGAGCGACCCAGACCCAATGCCGCCCTGGGATTGGCGCAGGCGCTAGGCTGGGACCAGTGCGCGATGCCACGGCCAAGGACCGCAGCAGCGGCACCGCCCCGATAGGCGCGCGCCGCGCCTTCGGCACCTAGGGCTTCTTGCCCCCCGTCGGAGCCGGGCGGTCTGCTCGCGCTGCGGCGGCTTCCGCCTTCGCGGCCAGGGCAGCGTAATAGGCCGCCCAGGCTTCAGCGCGCTTGATGGCCATTTCGGCCTTGGCTGCCTCTGCCTGAAGTTTCAGCTGGTCTACCTGCTCTTGGGTTATCGCGTGCGCGGTGAGCGGCGCGGCGATCGTGGCGGCCAGAAGCGCCAGCGTAGCGAGTTTCGAACGAATGATGCTCTTGGGGTTCATGTTGGGCTCCGTCCTTTCAACCACCGCAAACAAGGGCGCTGCGGTGTGAGTTGCATTGAACGGGTCGCCCGTTAAGCGCGTGTTAACCGACCTACGTTGGGGGAAGGAGGATTGTTGTTTCCGCGTGCAGCCTTAGCTCGGGTCCATCGTCCCGCCCTGGTGGACCTCGGCCGAATCGTTCGCCGCCTCGAACCCGTGCCAGATGCCGCAGGCATCCATGAGGCCGCCGATGTAGTTGACCCGGCCCGCCCAGGGGAAGCGCCGGGCGTGCTCGAGCTGTGCCTCGCGCAGTAGGAGCCAGATGTAGCCCCTCATTCGACGCCGTACCGCGCGAGGAACTGCGGCCAGACCTCGCGCGCCCAGACCGTGAGGAGCGCGGCTTGCGCAACACGGTCCACGAGGTGCATGCGCTCCCACTCGCGCGCGCGGCCACCGTCGAAGGCCAGCGCGATCAGGAGCGCGAAACTCGACGGCGGGATGACGTCGCGCCCGAAGTCAACGACGCCCACCCGACGCCGGTGCATGGCATGGTCGAGCGATTCCAAGGCCGGTCGGCCAGCGTTCGCGAGCCGATGCTTCAGGGCCTCGGCGACGATCGCGCGAGCTGCGGGGTCCATGCCATGACTGTAGCGGGCGGCCCGGGCTCATCGTCGGTGCCAACCTCGCGAACGAAGGCACTGCAGCCGTTCGCCGGCATGGATCGCACGCGTGAGCCATCCGCGCGCTCACACGCAGCGGCTGAACCGGCATAGAGCATTCCATCGAAGGACACGCAGTGCCAGCACGGCTGAGACTCGGACAGGCCGGGGCGGAAGTAGGCTTGCATGCCGGCCATGATGCCCTCTGCGACGGGCGAGACCCGCACTCCTCACTTGCACCGGAGGCGACCCCTGGCATCTGCGCGAGCGATCTTCCCCGGCGGCACGGCGACCATGCGCCCGTCTGGACCTTGTTGCGCAATGTGGCCCGGAGGAATCGGCACCATCCGGCCGTCGCCGCCTTGTACCGCCACGCATCCTGGCGGAATCGCGACCATGCGTCCATCCCTGCCTTGGACACTCACGTCGCCGGGCGGGATTGCAACCATGCGGCCATCGCGCCCTTGCAGGCCCAACGCTCCCTGCGGGACGGCAACCATTCGGCCGTCCATTCCCTGCAGTCCGAGGTGTCCAACAGGAACAGGCACCATGTGCCCATCCCTTCCTTGCATGCCCATTGCACCGTCGGGGATCGTCACCTTTTGGCCATCTCTACCAGCGAGTTTCATTGGCATGGTTTCACCTCATCAGCGATCAGCTTCCTCGAGATCGAGCGGGACCGTGTGATTGAAGCGGGGGTGCACGCGGTTGAGCTTCTGAATGAAATCCGGGTAAGCGGAGGACAGCTTCATCACGGTAACCACCGACGCAAGGTGCTCGCGGAGTCGCGGGTGGCCGACCTCCTGCGTAAGGCGCCGATGCAAGTGGGCCTTCTTCTCGTCCTTGGCAGCCTGCTTCTTCAACTCATCGAGCAGACCCGGGGCGAGGCGCTCATACACGACGTCGTTCGTAAGCATGCCGAAGTACTGTGGTCGCAGTTGCGGTTTGGCTGGCGGGTACGGCAGCCCCCGCAGCCGAAACATGTGCTCGTAATAGTCCGTCGGGAACGTCCTGACATACGGCTGGAGTTCCTTCGCCACGAACGCTTCGAGAATCTTGGCAAGTGCATCGCGGGCGCGGTCCTTCTGATAGCCGGTCGCCTCGTCGACCAGAGCGATGATTCCCACGCGAGCGAAACCACGGACCAGGACCTCGCACTGCTCGGCAATGCCGGTGTACGCGGATGGGAGCTTCTGACTCTGACGAGCCGCGAGGACCGCTTCACAGATGTCAGCCAGCACGGTCGCGGGGTATCCGTAGGCCGAACGGCCGCCGTGGGGCGGCATGAACTTGATGGGAGAGCGCAGTGTCGAGAGCATCTCCGGCTTGGCGAACGCGCTGACCGCATCATTTGCCAGGAACTGCACCAGGCGCGTGTCGCCTGAACTCGTCGAACCGGACGACATACCAAGGCCGGCGATCAGGCCCCGCTGCGAAAGCACGCGAGTGCCGTCCTCCAGGACGTAGCAGGGGATGCTGACGTCGCCAATGACCAAGGGGTGATCGACCGAGCCGTGGGTGGCCAGTGGGAGCTTCTTGTTCTCGACCTTCGCGATAGCCGCTTTTCGGGCCGAGGCCGAGCGCTGTTGCTCCGTGAGCTTCGCGGCGCGCGCGTGCCCTCCCGCAGCACGTCCGGATCCTGTTGGGGTCTTGGTGGGCATCGGCATCGCCGTTTCAGAGTTGAAAGTGCGTGCATTATGCCTCCTTGCACGCAAAAAACAATATTTGCGTGCTCAAGATGACTTGGCGACGTCCAAACCGGCATCGCCGATCACGGTCAGGCGGACTGAGCGGGGGAAAAGGCCCCGGCGCGGCGGAGAGCAAGCGCTGGTGCGGCCCTTGACAGACGCTCCCTCCGCCAGCCTGACCCACTGACTCCGCCCGTCAGCGTCCCATCGCCGCCCCTGGCCCGGTCGGGCCGCCTGCCGCGTCGCGGTAAAGCTGTTGGTAGTGCCGAGCCGAGCCGGCCCACGCAAGATCGGCAGCCATGCCACGCTCTTGCAGCGACGTCCAGGTCGCCGGCTCCGTCGTGCGCACACGCGCGGCATGCAGCACGGCGGCGGCCAGCGCCGTGGGCGAGGCGTCGTCGAAGACGAAGCCGTTGCCGAGCGCGCCGGCCGCGTCGTGCACGGTGTCGGCCAGCCCGCCCACGCGGCGCACGATCGGCAACGTGCCGT